>JBBDRC010000296.1:0-14117 GCA_040905625.1 Kiritimatiellia bacterium | reverse complement strand
TACTCAATGGAGTTGTCTGACAAAAAGGTTACGGTCGGCCATGGGCATGGCGGCTCCTCCGGAAGCATACTGCTCGAACTGAAAAGGAAGCATTTAGATACGGGGGTGTCCACAACACCTGCGCTTGTGCTGCTGGATGAGGATAATGGACTGGATGAGGAGGCGGAGGCCATCTTGGGCGATTATCCCACTGTCCAAGTAGTGTTCTCTGCTCCACAGTGCCTCGACGGGCTGCTCCTGGATCTGCTGGACGACCTGCCTCCAGCTTCCAGGCGGAGTTCTCAACAGCTCAAAAAGCACTTTCAGGATCGTTATCTACAAACGCGTCACGGGGTCCAGGCCGCCTTTAAACAGAAACGGCACGAAATTCTCCCGCGTTCATTATTAGAGAGTCGGAAAGCTTCCAATCAGGTGATCAAAGAGATATTCACGTTTTTGGAGCTTCTCTGATTATGTCCTTTAACGAACTCAACAGCGTCGAGCATTTCATCGTTCAGAAACTGAGCGGGATCAATCTGAATCCTCCCGCCAAGGGGATGACACCGATGGAGACACCCGACACGCCTTACGGCTCGTTTCCCTGGCACTACAAAATGCCGGAGACTCTGGGGCGTTCGCCGGATCAGGTGATGGTGGAGTCGGAGCTGCGGGAGGCGTTGATGCGTTTGAATCCGGAGATCGAGGCCAATCCCGCATTGGCGGACGAGGTGATTTACCGGCTGCGGGCCATTTTCGTGGGCAGTGCGCAAACGGGGCTGGTGCGGGCGAACGAGGAGTTCGCCGCCTGGCTGGGCGGGGAGAAAACCATGCCCTTCGGCGAGAACAACCGGCATGTGCCGGTGCGGTTGATCGATTTCGAGGATCTGGACAACAACCGCTATGTAATCACCAATCAGTATGCGGTCAAAGCGCTGGAAACCAAGATTCCGGACATCGTGCTGTTGGTGAACGGGATTCCGCTGGTGGTGGGCGAGGCGAAAACGCCGGTGCGTCCCTCGGTGAGCTGGCTGGACGGGGCGCACGAGATTCACGACATCTATGAGAACGCGATTCCGCACTTGTTCGTGCCGAATGTGCTGTCCTTTGCCACCGAGGGCAAGGAACTGTATTACGGGGCGGTGCGCTGTCCGCTGGAATACTGGTCGCCCTGGCGGCTGGAGGACAAAGACGCACCCTTGCCCGCGCATTTGGGCCTGGGCGGGGTGGGCAAAGAATTGGCGGATCTGCTGAATCCGGCCCGGCTGCTGGATCTGCTGCGGAATTTTTGTGTATTCACTTCGGACAAGAAGAAACGGCGGATCAAGGTGGTGGCGCGGTATCAGCAGGTGGACGGGGCCAACCGGATCGTGGACCGGGTGCTGGAGGGACGGCTGAAGAAGGGGCTGATCTGGCATTTCCAGGGCTCCGGCAAGTCGCTGCTGATGGTGTTCGCGGCCCAGAAGCTGCGTCGCTCACCCGAATTGAAAAGTCCGACAGTGCTGGTGCTGGTGGACCGCACCGATCTGGACACCCAGATCTCCGGCACCTTCAACGCGGCGGACATCGCTAATGTGGTCAGCACCGACAGCATGAAAGAGCTTCACGATCTGCTGGAGAAAGGCACCCGGAAGATCATCATCAGCACCATTCACAAATTCCGGGAGGCGACTCCCGGCATGGCCGACCGCGACAACATCATCGTGCTGGTTGACGAGGCGCATCGCACGCAGGAGGGGGATCTGGGACGCAGAATGCGGGCCGCGCTGCCCAACGCTTTTCTGTTCGGACTGACCGGGACTCCGGTGAACAAGGCGGACAAAAACACCTTCTGGGCCTTTGGAGAGGAGGAGGACCAGGGTGGATACCTTTCCCGCTATTCGTTCCAGGATTCCATCCGCGACAATGCCACGCTTCCGCTGCATTTTGAGCCACGTCTGGTGGATGTGCATGTGGATGCGGAGAAACTGGACGAGGAGTATCGGCGGCTGACCGAGGAGGCGGCGCTGAGTGACGAGCAGGCGGATGCGCTCAGCAAGCGCGCGGCTCAGATGTCGGCTTTTCTGAAATCCCCTGAACGCGTCCGCTCCATTGTGGAGGACATCGCCCTGCATTTCCGGGAAAAAGTGGCGCCGCACGGATTCAAAGCCATGGTGGTCACTCCGGACCGCTTCGCCTGTGTGGAGTACAAGCGGCGTCTGGATGTCCTGCTGGGCCCGGAGACCTCCACCGTGGTGATTTCGACCAATCACAACGATGATCTGGACTTCAAACGAAAATGGGGCCTGGACAAGGACGCGCAGGAAAAGCTGCTGGACCGCTTCAACGACCGCAACGATCCGCTCAAGATCCTGATTGTCACCGCCAAGCTGCTGACCGGCTTTGACTCTCCCATTCTGCAGACCATGTATCTGGACAAATCCCTGAAGGACCACACGCTGCTGCAGGCGATCTGCCGCACCAATCGGCTGTATCCGGACAAGACTTTCGGCCGCATCGTGGATTACTTCGGCATATTCGACGATGCGGCGCAGGCCCTGCAGTTTGATGAGGAGAGTGTCAAGAAGGTGGTGACCAATCTGAAGGAGCTGGAGGCGAAACTTCCGGAGGCCATGGCGGACTGCCTGGCCCATTTTCCCGGTGTGGACCGCACTCTGGACGGATTTGAGGGGTTGGAGGCGGCTCAGAACTGCATATACAACGATGAAAAACGGGATGCCTTCGCCAAAGATTACGTCTATCTCGCCAAGCTGTGGGAGTCGCTGTCACCGGATGAATGCCTGATTCCTTATCAGAGCGACTACCGGTGGCTGACCGGTGTGTACCAATCGGTGCGGCCGAGCAACGACAATATGGGCAAACTGCTCTGGCATACCCTGGGCGCAAAGACCTCGGAACTGATTCACCGTCATATCCATGTCAAAGGTGTCATCGACGACATGGAGGAGTACGTGCTGGACGCCGATGTGATTGACGAGATCGCGGGCAGCGGGGATCCCAAAAAGGTCAAGAAGCTGGAGAAAGAGCTGCGCAAACGCCTTCAGAAACACGGGAACGATCCGCGCTTTCAGGATCTCAGTGAGCGACTGGAGAAGCTGCGGGACAGGGCGGAACGTGGATTGATTCAAAGTATCGAGTTTGTCAAAGAACTCTGCAAAATCGCCCGGGAAACAGTGGAGGCGGAACGTGAGGCGCTTAGTGAACAGGAACAAAAAGGAGCCAAAGCCGCTCTGACCGAACTGTTCCTGGAAGCGAAAACAGACCAGACTCCCGCCGTGGTGGAACGCATCGTCAACGATATCGACGAGATTGTGAACGTGGTTCGCTTCGACGGCTGGCAGGATTCCCTTCCGGGCCGGAAAGAAGTCCAGAAAGCTCTGCGCAAGTCCTTGCTCAAATACAAGCTCCACAAAGACCAGGAGTTGTTCAACCGCGCATACGGGTACATCGAGCAGTATTATTGAGGTCTATATACCCAAAACCAATGTAAAAAAAGCCCCGCCGGAGCGTGGCTGAAAGATGGGGTGGAAGACGGGACTCGAACCCGCGACATTCGGTACCACAAACCGACGCTCTAACCAACTGAGCTACATCCACCATGTTAGGTGGGTCTCTTTAGTCGCTTTCCGGGGGTTTGAAAAGAAAAAAATGAATGGAAGCTCAGGTCCGCCCCCGGAGGGAGGTTCACTCGGCAGGGCGGGCATCGAAGGGAGGGGCAAATGAATCCCCCGCTTTGATGGAGTTCTGAATTGCGTGAGGGGGGATGGATGGGGTAGGGATGAGGATATGAGTATTTTATTTCAAACGAGTGTGCGTGATGTCTAAGTGTTTCAAGTCGGTCGCGGTGTTGAAAGGAGGCCCCGGTTCGGAGCGGGCGGTGTCGCTGCGTTCGGGGGCGGCGGTGGCGCGGGGCCTGCGGGACGCGGGCCTGGAGGTCTTTGAACTGGATGTGGCGGACATGTCGTTTACGGTCCCGAAGGGAGTGGAGGCGGTGTTTCCGGTTCTGCACGGTGAATTCGGGGAGGACGGCATTGCGCAACGCCGTCTGGAGGAACTGGGTCTGCCCTATGTGGGGTCGCGCAGTTGGGAGATGCCGCGGAGTTTTGACAAGGAAATTTCCCACGCGTTGCTGGCCCAGGCGGAGGTCCCTATGCCGGAATGGGAAATGGTGCTCCCGGGTCAGTCGGTGACTCTCCCGGCGCCGCTGGTGCTGAAAGCGCCGCGGCAGGGATCGAGCATCGGCCTGGAAATCGTCCGGGAATCGGACGGAATCGAGGCGGCACTGGCGAAAGTGCGGAAATTCGATCACCGTATTCTGGCGGAACGTTTTGTCGAGGGAACGGAATGCACGGTCGGGTTCCTGGGGGATGAAGCCCTGCCGATTGTGGAGATTCGTCCCGGCTCTGGCACCTATGATTACGAGGCCAAATACGAGCGGCAGGACACCTGCTACGTGGTGCCGGCCGAGTATCCGCAGGAGTGGACGGAGCGGATTCAGGCTCTGGCCCTGAGGGCCTATAAAGCATTGGGCGGACGACATCTGGGCCGGGTGGACTTTCGGGTGGACCCCGACGGGAACGCCTATGTGTTGGAAATGAATCCGATCCCGGGTTTTACCGCCACCAGTCTGCTGCCCAAGGCGGCGGCCGCCCGCGGAATCGATTTTCAGACGCTCTGTGTTCGCATTCTGGAGCAGGCAGAGGTAAACTAGCGGCTCATGTTTTCAAAATCCTCTTCATCCACATCCCGTCGACGCTCCGCCCGGAAGCGTTCGCCAAGCGTGTTGCAGGTAACCGCCACCGGCACTTCCACGGCGGCGGGCCTGCCCGCAGGCGCGTTTTTTCTGTTTGGCGGGCTGTGTCTGCTGATGCTGGGGTGGGGGCTGTGGCTGTTGTTCGGCTGGATGGGCGAGTTGCTGTTCACCGGAAATCAACGCTTTACTCTGCAGAGACTGGAGGCCCGCTCGAACGGGGTGTTGCCGGAAGGGATCCTGCTGGAGTGGTCGGGGCTGGAAAAGGGGGCCAATCTGTATGAAGTCGATCTGGTGGAGGTCCGCGCCCGCATGGAACGGCATCCCATCATTCGCCGGGCGGTGATTCAGCGTCAGTTGCCGGACCGGCTGACAGTGGCGGTGTATGAGCGGGTGCCGCTGGCCCGCACCGGACAGGTGGAGGGCCACATGAACTGGCTGGTGGATGAGGAGGGGGTGCTGATTCAGAAGAGTTTTCAATCCAAACACCTGCCCTTCCTGTTGGGAGCCGGAGCCGATCTGACTCTGGGGGCGCGGGTGGATGAGGGTCCGGCGGGTCCGGCGCTGCGGTATCTGACCGTGTTGCGGGAAATGCCGGGCAAAATACGTTCACTGCTGCCGGTTCACGTGATCAGCCTGGGGCATCCGGATTATCTGGATGTCCGCTTGAAAAACGGATTGGGTATCCTGCTGCCCAAAACGGGGGATTTTGAGGAAATTCTGCTGGAGGCCTCCAGAGGGATCTACGAAATTCAGATTCAGAATCTGGACATTACCGTGTTGGACATGCGCCCCGAGGGCCGCAACAAAATCGGAGCGGCGAAGTAACCATGGCACATCCGATCGCAGTCCTGGAAGTGGGAACCTCGGAGGTGAGGGTGTTGGTGGCGGAACCCCGCGAGGACGGTCATTTGATGATTACCGGCATTGGCCGCTCCCCCTCCAGCGGGGTGCGGAAAAGTGAAGTCGTGGATCTGGACAATGCCAAGGTGTGTGTGAGAAAGGCCCTGCTGGAGGCGGAGGAAAACGCTCAGGTGTCCATTCAGGAGGTGCTGCTGGTGTTCAGTGGCGATCACATCCGCCAAACGCTCAACCGCGGCACCATCAATGTGATGTCCGAGGACCGGGTGATCACGGCGGAGGAGCGCGAAGAGGTGATGGAAACCGCGCGGGCGGTGAATCTCCCGCACGACCAGGAGATCCTGCACAGCATTTGCGGTCAATTTTATATCGACGATCAGGAAGGCGGAGTGCTGAATCCGGATGGAATGTCGGGCTCGCGTCTGTCGCTGGACATGCTGATTTTGTACGGCCACAGCAATCGGCTTCGCAACATGTTCCGGCTGGTGGAGGAGGCGGCGGTTGAAGTGACCGAGATCGCGTTCGGGGGCCTGTGCTGCGGATTGTCGGTGTTGACGCCCCAGCAGAAGGAGGTGGGGGGCATCCTGATCGATCTGGGGGCGGGCACCACGGATTATGTGGTGTATTCCGACAAAGTGATCGCGCTGGCGGGTTCGCTGGGAGTGGGGGGGGACCACCTCACCAATGATCTGGCCCTGGGGCTTAATTTGTCCACGGCCCAGGCGGAACGGCTGAAAGTGAAATACGGCGCGGCCATGGTGGATTTGAGTTCGCGGGGACGCCGGATTCCCATTCCGCCCGAAACCGGATTCCGCGCACAGGAAGTGCTGTCACGTGATGTGAACACCATCATGCACGCCCGCATGGAGGAGATCTTCGAACTGGTGAAGGCGCAGGTGCGGAAAGAGGTGAAGAAAAAGAACTTCGGCGCGGGGGTGATCCTGACCGGTGGCGGCGCCCGCATGAACCGGGTGCAGGATCTGGCCTCCCGGGTGTTTGAAATGCCCTGTCACATCGGCTACCCCAAAGAAGTGAGCGGTCTGGCTCTGCCCACGGAAAGTCCGGAATACGCCTCTCTGGTGGGAATGTTGAAATACGGGGTGCGCACCCGCAATTCCGCCGTGCGGGGCCCTCTCCTCGGCACCTTTTTACGTAAAATTTTCGGATAAATATGACCACCCCTTTGTTAACCGAATCCTCCATCCATGTACGGGATCCGCTGCCGATCCTGTTTGTGGGGGTGGGACATGCCGGCGGTAAATTGATTGCCCACCTGCCCAAACGGGTGCCGGAATTGTCGTACGCGGCGGTGGATACGGACCGGGCCAGTCTGGATGAACTGCCCTTCGACCGCAAGATTCTGCTGGGCGATGCCGCCACCGGCGGCATGGGCACCGGGGGAAATCCGGAGTTGGCTCAAACCTGCATGGAGGAATCGGAAGACAGCCTGTACGCGCTTTTCCAGGGATTCCGGGTGGTGATTCTGGTGGCGGGTCTCGGGGGGGGCACCGGGGGCGGGGTGGGGCCGCTGTTGGCGGACCGGGCGAGGGAGGCGGGACTGATCGTGATTTCCACCCTGGTGCAGCCGCTGGAGGCCGAGGGTGGTTCCCGCCGAAATCTGGCCGAATCGGCGCTGAACGGGTATCGGGAGGCCAGCGACGCGGTGATGCTGTTTCCACTGGACTCGCTGAAAGTCAGCGAGGACCCTTCGATGCTGCTTTCTCGTCTGCTGAAACGCTGCGGCATGGAAATCGGACGCTCCATCGGAGGGCTGGCGGTGTTGCTGCGCTCGGGATGGCTGATTCCGCTGACCCTGCAGGATGTGGTGCAGACCATGCACCGGGCGGACGGCTATTGTCGTTTGGTGGCGGTGTCCGCCGATGGCGAGGATCGATTGACCCGGGTGCTGGATCAACTTTTCACCCATCCATTGCTGGACAAAGGAAGCCTGTTGGCCCACAGCGGAGGCATTGTGCTGGGCATGCTCTGCGGCCCCCTCACCCCGGTGCGGGATCTGGAGCGGGTCAGCTTTGAGGTGCGCAAGGTCCTGCGCTCCGATGCGGAGTTGAAAATCGGGGTGGCGCAGGATGAACGCTTCGGACAGCATCTGGCACTGGTGGTGATGGTGGCGGAACATTGGTCGGCCAAACCCCGGTCACTCCCGCCGGCGGAGACCGCAATCGCGGAAACGGAGGCCGGGGACGAAACCCTGACAGTCGCGGAGAAAAAGAAACTGATCCAAAGCGAAATCCTCCTGTCCTCTCCCTCAAAAGGCAAAGGACGTTTTAAAGACATCCAGCCGACCATCGTGGAGGGCGCGGATTTGGACACCCCCACCTTTATCCGCAAGGGACTGCGGCTGAGTTTTTATAAGGAACGGACAAAATGAAGGGGCGGATGTGGGGAGGAGTGCTCCTGTTGGCGGTCTGCGAATGCGGTTTTGCGGACACGGTGGCAGGGGCAAGACCCGATTCCGGGAGGATCCGGGCGGAGATCTCCGGGCTGGGGGCGGATCTGTATGCGGATCGGGAGGCATCGCAGAGGAGATTGCGGGACTGGGCGGACTCGTTTCCCCGCTATTTGATTATGGAGCTTGCGGAAGCCTGTCGGGAAGCGGGGGATCTGGAGGTGGAGCACCGACTGGAGACCCTGTTGCATCAGTTGGCCTCGGAACACATTTTTTACCGTCCGTACGGGTTTCTGGGAGTGAATTTCCAGGCCCGGTTCCTGTCGGATCAACAGCAGGCCATCGAAATTATCGGGGTGGTGAACGGTGAGGCGGCCGACAGGGCGGGATTGCGAACCGGGGATTATCTGCTGGAGGTCGGCGGGATTCCGATTTCAGAGATGGAGGGGGCAAACGGATTTGTGGACCACGTCAGTTCGCTGTTGCCGGGAGAAGAGTTGAATCTGCTGGTGGAAAGAGGCGACAAGCAGTTCCGGGTGGATGTGGTGTTGGGAGTCCGGCTGCCGCCGGATCCCGGACATGCGGAGTATGTGCGGGAACAGGAGGCCCGCATCCGGGAGTGGATCGCGGGGCTGAAGGATGATGTCACGGACCCGGAACGACCGGCGGGGCATTTCCGTCTATCGCCTGCCGCCGATGAGTCCGGAGCGGTACAGCCAGTAGAGTAGAGTCATGACCGCAGAGATGGCGGCCGCGAGGTAGGTCAGAAAGGCGGCATCCAGCACCGCGCCCGCATCCCGCTCCTGTTGTGGACTGACAATGCCGTTGCTCACCATCAGTTTTTTCGCCCGGGCGCTGGCATCCCATTCCACCGGCAGGGTGATCAGCGTAAACACCACCGCAACCGTGAGCAACAGAGCCCCCAGCATCATCAGGCCCTGTCCGGCGGGTGTCCGGGCACTGAGCAGCATGCCGATAAACAGGATCGGCATGCTCAACTTGCTGGTGACAGTGGCGGCGGGCACCAGAGAGGAGCGCAGGGCCAGAGGGGCATAGCCCTTGGCATGCTGGAGGGCGTGACCCGCCTCGTGGCAGGCGACACCCACCGCCGACAGGCTCCGTCCGTCGTGCACATCCGGACTGAGCCGAAGGACCCGGCTGCGTGGATCGTAGTGATCGCTCAAAAACCCCTGCACGCGCTCAATGGCCACATCGTTGAGACCTTCCCGGCGCAGCATCTGATACGCCGCCCGGGCACCGGTCAGCCCGCTTGAGGGCGCCACTTTGGAATATTTCTTAAAGCGGGATTTGGTCAGGAAAGACGCGTACATCGACAACGCCAGTGCCGGCAGCGCAAAAAGAAAGTAAACGGGATCAAACATCATCATGGGGAATTCTCCTGAAAAAGGAATTTGGTTTATCGCTGGTAGATTCTATCATAATCCTGAATATTCAACTTGAATCCGTGTGAAGTTTTAAGCTTTACTGAGTACTGGCCGCAGAATTCACATCGAAATCCATTCGACATCCATCCCGGCTTTTCTTAACGTCCTCTCATACATGACCATGACCACCCCCCTCAGCAAATTCAAAACCGACACTGCCGAAAGCACCGTCGATATCGATCACCGCCTCTGGATGCAGGCCGCCCTCCACGGCTACGAAGACAAGCGGGGCGGCGTGGAATCGACCTTCGGCGATTTTGAGGAGGCTAAAAAAACCGCCGCCGCCATCAAATGGGAGGCCATTGAAGATCTGGGTGCCCTGCTCGAATCCTTCAGCGACAACCTGGAGGCCAGGGGCGCGAAGGTCTGCTGGGCCTCAAACGGAAAAGAGGCGGTGGACTATATTTTGAAGGTCTGCCGCGACCACGGGGCCAAAAAAGTCATCAAAAGTAAATGCATGACCACCGAGGAGATCCACCTCAATCCGGCCCTGCAGGCGGACGGCATGGAGGTCGTCGAGTCGGATCTGGGCGAATTTATCGTGCAGTTGCGGGAGGAGGAGCCCTTTCATTTCGTGTTTCCCGCCATGCACCTGAAACGGGATAAAATCAGCGCCATCTTCGAGGAGAAACTGGGAACCGAACCCAGCAGCGACCCCGAGGAACTCACCATGATCGCCCGCCGGCTGATGCGGCGAAAATATTGCGAAGCCGATATCGGCATCAGCGGCGCCAATTTCGGGGTGGCCGACACCGGCATGATCTCCATCACCGAAAACGAGGGCAACGCCCGCCTCACCACCTCCCTGCCCAACGTGCATATCGCGGTCATGGGCATCGAAAAAGTCATTCCAAAACTGGAGGATTTATCCGTGCTGCTGCCCCTCCTCGGCACCGCCGGGGCCGGACAGTGGATGACCGCGTACAACTCCATGATCGGCGGGCCGCGTCAGCCCGGCGAGGTGGACGGCCCCGAAGAATTTCATGTGGTGCTGGTCGACAACCACCGCACCCGCCTGCTGGCCGATCCCGAACAACGGGACGCCCTGCGATGCATCCGTTGCGGCGCCTGCCTGAACGTCTGTCCCATTTTCAAAAACATTGGCGGACACAGCTACGGCACCACCTATCAGGGCCCCATCGGCTCCGTGATCACCCCGCATCTGCGCGGTCTGCAGTCCTACAAGCACCTCTCCTACAGCAGTTCCCTCTGCGGAGCCTGCACCGAAACCTGTCCGGTGAAAATCGATCTGCACCATCACCTCCTGCGCAACCGGCGGGATGCCGTCAAAGAAAAAGGCGGACGAATGGAACGCTTCGCTTTCCGCCAATTCGCCCGGATGATGTCCCGCCCTAACCTGTATCGGGGCAGCGAAGGGTTGATGCGGCTGGGAGCCAAACTCTGGAGACCCCTGGAAGGGAAAAAAGCGGATCCGCTCAAGGCCTGGACCACCACCCGCACCCTGCCCTCCCCCGCCCCGAAATCTTTTCATCGACAATGGCGCGAACAGCGGGGAGACCGGTCATGAGCAGCAAACAGGCCATCCTCGGACGCATCCGCGAAGCCCTCGCCCATCCCTCCCACCCGGAGGTGCGCGCCCTCGCCGGTAACGGCGAACGCGATGTGCGAAAAGCCCGCCCCTTCATGCCTCCCGGCGGCGACAACATCGAAGAGCGACTGCGGAACTTCGCCCGGCTGGCTGAACTGTTAAAAGTGGAGCTGGTACAGGTCCCGACTCCCGAAGCCGCCCGGGAAACCCTGAAAATCCTGCGTGAGGCGGAGGGCTGGACCCGCATCGCCACCCATCATCACGACCTCACCGACCGTCTGGTCACCGGACTTCATCCGGATCTGCTCTGGACCGACACCTCACCCGGCATCGATGCCCTGGAAAGCTGTGAAGTCGGCATCAGCGTCTGCGAAGCCCTCATCGCCCAGACCGGGTCCATTCTGGTGACCGGAAAAGGCTGCGGCGGACGCGCCCTCAGCGTGCTTCCTCCCCATCACGTCGTCCTCGCCACCCGCGATCAACTCCTCCCCGACCTCTTTGCGGGCTACGAACATCTCCGGCACACCTACGGCGACACCCTCCCCTCCTTCATCTCCTTCATCACCGGCGCCAGCCGCACCGGCGACATCGAACGCATCCTTGTCCTCGGTGCCCACGGACCCAAAAGGCTGACGGTGGTGCTTATGGGAACTGAGGATTCGGCTTGACTCCAGGCCCGTTATCAACAATTCTTTGCGACGTGGAACCCGTCACCACATTTTGAATTTTTAAAACCCAAAAAGAGAGACCGATCCCCTCACATCGATAAGGAAGACTATGAGTTCAGATATGCAAAAATACATTGATTATATTAGCCGGATTCGCGGTAAGATTTTACTGGGATGCGATGGTTTTGTCGACGAGACTTACGAAATTGTCGAAGTTCGGGAGAGTCAATCCGACTATACCGCAATGAAAAACCTCAGGCAATTCGGCGAACTGCTTGTGGCCCGCGCAGACGGAGGTGTCGGTGTGGAACTTGTGGCGAAGCGTCGTTGCGAGGGCGGATTCGGAGTTAATACGGCCCGGCTGGCCGGAGTTTTAGGACTGAATCCCATACTGCCCGGTCTGTACGGCAGCCAGGAGATCGATCCGGCTTTTGATGAGTTCAAGGAAAGCTGTACCCTGCTTACTCTGGGTGACCCGGCTTTGACCATCGCGTTGGAATTCAGCGACGGAAAGGTTTTAATGAGCGACCTCGGGGCGGTCTCCAATCTGACCTGGGAAGACATTGCGAAATCCCTCGGTGAGGAAAAACTGAAAGAAATCTTCGCGGGCGTGGATATCCTGGGACTGGGCTATTGGTCGCTCACCGCCGACTTTGATAACATGTTCAAAGGCTTCATGAAGCAATATGAAACCCTCAAGCCGCCGCGGCGGATGTTCTTTGACTTCGCGGATATCAAGAAAAAGTCCAATGAATCCTTCCGTGTGACCTTGGAATTGATCCGTTCATTCAACGGAAAGATTCCCATGACCCTGAGCCTGAATGAACACGAAGTGTTTGAACTGTTCTCACGAGTTGGAGTCGAGTGCCCGGAAGCGACGCCCGCGGCGATCGCATCCGCTTTAACCATCGCCCGCAAGAAAATCGGTTTTGATGAACTGGTCGTTCATACGCCGACCTTTGCCGCCGCATCCTGCACGGCGGAGGGGGATGCGTATGCCATCCAGGAGCGCCAAACAAACGTCATTCGCTCCGCAGGCGCCGGTGACAGCTTCAACGGCGGCTACATCTGCGCGACCCTGGGGAATGTGCCGATCAAAGAACGTCTCGTTATTGCGAACGCGGCCACCGCTTATTTTGTCACACACGCCGCCGCCCCAACCATCGAAGAACTGGTGGCTCAGATTGAAAAAGCTTCAGACAACTAAGAACCGGAACAACGGGAACACGATCAAACATTCAACCGGAAGTCTCAAAAATGAAAACACTCTATAAATTACCTCTATTGACTCATGAATCATCCGAAGGATTTAAATCCATTCAACTGGGTGCGGAAACTTCGACTCAAACAGGACGCACCTCTGCCTGGTCGGTCAAATCCTATACCCTGCGTGGCGGTTTACAGGAAGGCGTCGATGTCGTCGAAATCCACAATGGTAAACTCTCGTTTGCAGTGCTTCCAACCCGCGGCATGGGCATCTGGAAAGGACAATGCGGCGATATGGTTTTGGGCTGGAACTCCCCGGTCAAAGATCCGGTCAACCCCGCGTTTATTAACCAATTGGAACGCGGAGGCCTCGGCTGGCTGAAGGGTTTTAACGAATGGATCGTGCGGTGCGGCCTCAGCAGCATGGGCGCGCCCTGCACGGATACGGTCCTCGATTACAGTGGAAACGCCTTCGACGTGCCGCTGACGCTTCACGGCAATATCGCGAACATCCCTGCACGTTCCGTATCCGTCGAGATCACCGACGAAGCCATTATTTTGAAGGGTGAAGTCGACGAAACCATGATGTTTGGGCCCGCTCTTCGGCTGAATACTGAAATACGCACGGAATTCGGTTCCGGGACTCTCACGATTATCGACACGGTGACGAATATCGGCAACAACCCGACAGAGCACGAAATGCTCTACCACATAAACTACGGGGACCCTTTGCTGGAGAAAGGCTCCCGCATGGCGGCGCCTTTCAAGCAAGTCGCTCCCCGTGATCCGCGGGCGGCCGAGGGGATCCAAACCTTCGATCAATACGGAGCCCCGGAGTCCGGATTCGTCGAGCAAGCCTATCTGTATGAACTCATTGGCAAACGCGGCACCCGCGAAACCATGACCTTGTTGCGGAATGCCGCCGGCAACCAGGCATCCCTCCTGCGTTTCTCGCTCAAAGATTTCCCATGCTTCACACTCTGGAAAAACACTGCCGCCAAGGCTGACGGATATGTGACAGGGCTGGAACCCGCGACAAATTACCCCAATTCCCGTCGATTCGAAAGAGAGAAAGGTCGCGTCATGACCTTGGCGGGAGGAGAGTCGCGCAAGACACAGCTTGTTATCGAAAATTTAGACACTAAAAAAGCGGTTCAAGCCGCCGAAGCTGAAATTAAACAGTTGCAAAAAACCGCGAAGGCCAAAGTGCATCCTCAGCCATTACCCTCGTTTTCAAGCAGTCAGTAATCCGGGC
>JBBDRC010000295.1:0-14145 GCA_040905625.1 Kiritimatiellia bacterium | reverse complement strand
GCTACCGGGGCGAATGGGAGCAAACCCTGCGCAACCTGCGTCTTGGCCTGACCCGGGGTCTGGAGGCACGGGGGGCGGGAGACACCCGCGCGCTCACCGAAGATGCTGTGCGGGCCCACGCCGCACTGTGGCGGCAAAGGAATCGTGAAGGAGGGCTTGCGGAAAGTCTCACAATGTATAGGGGACAACCGACGAAACCCCTCTAAACAGGAAATGACGCATGAGTGAACAACCCGATATGTTACAAGACCTCTTCGACAAGCAGATGTCGCTGAATCAGCGGATTGGCGTCAATCCGCGCGATATGACCGAAGACGAGCAGGTGAAATGGATTTTGAACTACACCCGCGCCGCCTCTCAGGAAATGGCCGAGCTGATCGACAGCGTGCCATGGAAATGGTGGGCGAAATACCAGGAATTCGACGTTCAGAACGCCAAGGTCGAAGTGGTGGACCTCTTTCACTTCATCATCAGCCTCGCCCAGGTGCTGGGCATGGACGCCAAAGACGTCCACGACTTGTATAATCAGAAAAACAAACTCAATTTTAAACGTCAGGACGACGGATACGCCATCAAAGACGAAAATGATAACCGGGATTTAGGATAGAGGGCAGAATTCAGAATGCAGAGGTCAGGAAGAGAGGTCGGAATGCAGAAGTCAGATGTTAGAAACACCCCTTTTGCTCTCCCGCTTTTCTCTGACATCTCGCCTCTGACTTCTCCCCCCTGACATCTCCCCTCTAACCTCTGACCTCTAACTTCTCACCTCTCCCCCTGACCTCTAACCTCTGACCTCTACATCTTATGGAAGCTGGAATTGTCGGCCTGCCGAATGTGGGCAAAAGCACTTTATTTAACGCCCTCACCGAAGCGGGAGCCGAGGCGAGTAATTATCCGTTTTGCACCATCGAACCCAATATCGGGATCGTGAATGTGCCTGATCCCTCGCTGGCGATTCTGCGGGAGCATATCGAAACAGAGAAAATCATCCCCGCCACCACCCGGATTGTGGACATTGCGGGTCTGGTGAAAGGTGCCTCGGAGGGGGAAGGTCTGGGGAATAAATTCCTCAGCCATGTGCGGAATGTGGATGCCGTCCTGCAGGTGGTGCGCTGCTTCGTGGAGGAGAATGTCACCCATGTGGAGGGATCGGTGGATGCGGTTCGCGATGTGGACACCATCGAAACCGAACTCATGCTGTCGGATATGCAGGTGGTGGAGAATTCGCTGTTCAAAGTGAAAAAACAGGCCCGGAGCGGTGACAAGGAAGCTGTCAGGTATCAGGAGTTGCTGGAAAAATGCGATGCCTGCCTGCAGCAGGGAAAACCGGTTCGCTCCCTGGAGCTTTCCGACCCCGAGGAAGTCAAGCTTATGCGCAGTTTGGCTCTGATCAGTGCGAAAAAAGTGCTGTACGTGGCCAATGTCGGAGAGGACGAAGTGGAGACGGGGAATGAGGAGACCCGCAAATTGGAAGCGTATGCGGCGGAACGCAACAGCGAGGTGATCCGGGTGTCCGCGCGCATCGAGGAGGAACTGGTGGAACTGGACGCGGGAGAGCGTGCTGAAATGCTGGAGTCGCTGGGCATGAAGGAACCCGCCCTCCACCGCATCGTGCGCGGGGTGTATCATCTGCTGGGCCTGCAAAGTTACTACACCGCCGGACCCAAGGAAATCCGGGCCTGGACCATTCCCCGGGGCGCCACCGCCCCCCAGGCGGCGGGAGTGATTCACGGCGATTTCGAGCGCGGCTTTATCCGGGCCAATATCTATTCCATCGACGATCTGGTGCAGTACAAAACCGAACATGCGATCAAGGAAGCCGGTAAACTGCGGGTCGAAGGCAAGGAATATGTGATGCGTCCGGGGGATGTCTGCCACTTCCTGTTTAATGTCTGAGCCCGCGCGAATCCTCCATGAAACCGGTACGGGTATCCAAACACATTCTGTATGAAGCCTCGGTGCAGGACACCGAGGTGGATATCCACCTGATTGACCGCATGACCGCCCGATCCACCGGCGGCGTTGCCAAAACTCTGCGGGAGGACTTCTGCGGCACCGCCGTGCTGGCCTGCGCCTGGGCGCAATCCGCTCCTGAACGGGAAGCCTGGGGGGTCGACCTGCACGCCCCCACCCTGAAATGGGCGGAAAAACACCGGCTGTCGGAACTGGGGGAGGATGCCGACCGCGTTCATCTGCTTGAGGAGAATGTGCTGACGGTGCAATCGCCATCTGTGGACGTGATCGCGGCGCTTAATTTTTCCTACATGATTTTTGAACAGCGCGATCTTCTGAAGCGGTATTTTCAAAACGTCTTTGATCACCTGACCCCCGGCGGAGTGTTTGTATTGGACCTGTTCGGCGGCCCCAACGCGCAGGCGGTGATGAAGGAAAAGAAAAAAGTGCCGGCGGGAACCGATTTTTCGGGTGTGGCCTATCCCGGCTTCATCTACGAATGGGATCAGGCCGCCTTCAACGCGGTGAATCAGCACATCAAATGTCATATTCACTTTAAAGGAAAAAACATCGTGCCGATCCTCAAGGCCTTCACCTACGACTGGCGGCTGTGGAGCATCACGGAAATCACGGACCTGTTGAATGAAGTCGGGTTTGTCAGCGTCGATCCCTATTTCGAAGGCTGGTGTGACAAATCGGGCACCACCGATGGCGACTTAAAGATCCGCAGGACCTATGAGGATATGCTGGCCTGGATTTGTTATCTCGGAGCCGCCAAGGCGACCTGATGGCGATACCGTCCACAGTTCTGGTGAAACAGGATTGAACTTTCAGAATCACTGATGCATAAACAGCTTCATGAAACTTTCACAACTGCTGTCCCCCCCTCCATTCACCGCCCGGCACTACAAGCGAACCTTTGTTGCGAGCCCCGACGATGAAGCTTCACGCCCCTCCCGCTCGCTTATTGAAGTCACCCTGGAATCGGTTCGCCGAACGCTCGATGTGGATATTTCCGATATCTGTGACCGCATGCCGCCGGTCGAGTGGTCGCCGAACCTGTGGCCCGGCGAGCACTATCAGCTTCTGGCCGGACTGGTTGCCTGTCTCCAACCCAAGACGGTCATCGAGATCGGCACGGAAACCGGACTTTCCGCATTATGCTTACGGAAGTATTTGCCGGCCGAGGGTCGGGTGGTGACCTTCGATCTGATCCCCTGGGAAAAAATTAACGGCACCTGCCTGGCGTCTGATGATTTCGAGGATGGCCGATTGACACAGGAATTGGCTGATCTCGGGGATCCCGCCGTATTCAAAAAATACACGTCGCTGCTCTCCGAGGCTGACTTCATTTTCGCCGACGGACCCAAGGACGGGCGTTTCGAACCCGCCTTCGCCGCACATCTGGACACGATCACATTCAAAAAAGCCCCCTATGTTCTGTTCGACGACATCCGCGACCGCAACATGCTCCGGTTCTGGAGAGAACTGGAAAAACCAAAGCTGGATATCTCCTCCTTCGGACACTGGACCGGTACAGGACTCGTGCAGTGGGCTCCCTGATTTTCAGTTGATATCTTCGTAAGGAATCTTATAGAAACAGAGAACAGTTGTCGTTGAACGAAGGACCTAAACGACTTTGTTATACTGAATACATGAATAAACTACCCCTCGTCCGATGTGGCTGTTCCGGTGCTGTCCTTCTTATCAGTATCGGCATCGCGCTGCTGTTGTGGAACTCCCGCCCTGGAACTGACGTCCAGCCCGCGCGGGAACCGGAACTCGCGGTCCGTCTTCAAACCGCCACCCCCACCCGTTTGGTGGTAAAGGTGGAGAGTTATGGACGGGTGCAGGCCGTGCGCAAGGTTCAACTTTCCGCGCAGGTGGCGGGTCAAGTGATCGAAACCGCCCCGGATTTGCGGGCGGGTCTGCTGGTGGAAAAAGGTCAATTGCTTGTGAAAACTGATCCAGGCGACAGCGAGAACGCACTGGCGGAGGCACGGGCCTCGGTGGCCCGACTGAACGCCAACCTGAACATGATTGAAACCAACCGGGCTTCTGAAGAGAAACAACTTAAATTGGCCAACCGTTCATTGGAGCTGGCCCAAACAGACTTCGACCGGATGAAATCGCTCTCCGAACAGGGGCAGGCGGTGTCCGTTTCCGTGGTGGAAGCCGCCGAACGCACGGTCACCCAGGCCCGGTCTCAGGTGGTGCAGCTGGAGCAGTCACTGGCGCTTGCCCCCATCCGAATCCACGAAGTGGAAGCCGAGTTGCAGGCCGCGCAGTCACGGGTGGATCAAATGCAACTGCAACTGGCCAGAACCTCCATTCACGCGCCTTTCGATGGTCGAATTCTGAAGGCCGAGGTCGAAACGGGTGAATACCTCCAACCCGGAACCCGGGTGCTGGAGTTGGTGGATGATTCGCTGCTGGAAATTCATGTGCCCCTCACCGCCTCCGACCTGCGGAACTGGCTGCCGTTCGACGCGTCCCTTTCCGCCAATCCGGGGTGGTTCCCCCCCTTGAAACCGGTGGCCGTCTCCATTGAATGGTCCGAGTCCTCCGCGGATCATCACTGGAGCGGAACCCTCCACCGCATCACCCATTTCGACACCACCACCCGCACCGCCATGGTGGTGGTGCGCGTGTCCCGGGAACGCGGGCATCCTGCCCGCAACACCAACCCCCGGGAACGCGGGCATCCTGCCCGCAACCCCGAAACTCCTGACCTGTCCGCCACCTTTCCCCTCACCGAGGGAATGTTCTGCAAGGTCCGAATACCCGGACGGGAATTGACGGATGTGTTCGCTCTGCCCCGCGAAGCCGTCACCTTCGAGGGACGCTGCTACATCTCCGAAGAAGGCCGGCTTAAAACCGTGGAGGTGGAGGTCGTCCGCAGCGAAGTGGATAAGGTGTATGTCTCCCGTGGTCTTTCCGGGGGCGATCAGGTCATTGTCACCCGGCTGGTGGCTCCTTTGGAAGGCGCGAAATTGGTTGAGGCGGGCGAGTAGTCATGAAAAAACTCCTGGCCGCCTTCGCTTCCAACGTGGTGTTTGCCAACATCATGATTTTTCTGATGTTTCTGCTGGGGGCGTTGAGCATCCTGATGATGCGGCGGGAAATGTTTCCGGAAATGTCCCTGGACCGGATTCAGATCAGCATTCCCTACCCCGGCGCGGATCCGGAGGAGGTCGAAGAGGGGGTGTTGCGCAAAATCGAGGATGCCCTGCAGGGTGAATCCGGAATCAAGGAAGTCCTGACCTACGCCAATGAAAACGCGGGGATCACCATCATCACTGTCGACGAACGCTCAAAAACCCAGAATGTGTTGGACCGGGTGCGATCCAAAGTGGATGGCATCAACACCTTTCCCGATGATGCGGAAAATCCGGTG
This sequence comes from Kiritimatiellia bacterium, assembly GCA_040905625.1. Taxonomy (GTDB): domain Bacteria; phylum Verrucomicrobiota; class Kiritimatiellia; order SS1-B-03-39; family UBA6053; genus UBA6053. The sequence goes on along the minus strand of JBBDRC010000295.1, from coordinate 8,795 downwards.
ATTTCAGAGATGATTCTGGAGGACCCGGTTCTGATTCTCTCCGTCTCGGGCAATGTGCCCGAGGCGCGCATGAAGGAATGGGCCGAGCGAATCAAAGAAGACCTGCTGCAACTCGATCCCATCACCATCGTGGATGTGTTCGGAGCCAGGGAATACGAAATTTCCGTGGAACTCTCCGAGGCCCGCCTGCGTGAACATCGGTTATCACTGGATCAGGTCATGCAGTCGATTCGGGAGCACAATCTGAATGTGCCCGGGGGCCTTCTCCGGGGCGAAAACGAAGTGGTGCGCATTCGAACCCTGGGACGAAAATATACCGGGGAAGATGTGGCAAAGATTCCGGTGATTACCCATCCGGACGGGAGGGTGATCACGCTGGGTGAGGTCGCCACCGTGATCGACGGATTTACCGAGGACGCGGTTCGCCCCGGTATTGACGGTCACCCGGCTCTGTTTATCTACGTGAAAAAAACCGCCATGCAGGATGCTTTGGATATCTCGGAAGCCACCCTGGATTTTCTGGAGGAACGTCGCCGGATACTGCCCGAAGGGCTTCAGTTGGATTTGATTTACGACGCAACCGATATGTTGCGGTCACGGATTAATCTGCTGGTCAAAAACGGGATCATTGGACTGATCCTCGTGTTTATCCTGCTCTGGCTGTTTCTGGATCTGCGACTGAGCTTCTGGGCGGGCATGGGCATGCCGATTTCCATCGCCGGTGCGCTGGTGATTCTATGGGCGGTGGGCGGATCGCTGAACATGATTTCCCTTTTCGGCCTGATCATGGTGCTGGGCATCATTGTGGACGACGCCATTGTGGTGGGAGAAGCCATTTATTACCATCAACAACAACCGGGCGCGGACCCCTATCTCGCGGCGGTGAAAGGGGTGACCGAGGTGGGAATGCCGGTGCTGGGCGCGGTGACCACCACCATCGTGGCGTTTATTCCGCTGATGTTCGTGGGCGGCATCATGGGGAAATTCATCTCCATCCTCCCCGTGGTGGTCATCGCCTGCCTGGTGGTGTCACTCTGGGAATGCCTGTTGCTGTTGCCCGCCCACCTCGGAGTTCATTTGCCCTCCGAACGGAATGATAAAAGCCGGATTCGGCGCTTCTTCAACGGTGTTCACCACCACACCGGCAAGCGGCTGGAGCGATTCTCCGAGGGTCCGTATCAGCGCTTTCTCACCTTCTCCCTCCATTGGCGCTATATCGCCTTAAGCATCGCCATCGGGATTCTGGTGATCACGGGGGGCGCGGTCGCCAGCGGGCGAATTCAAATGACGATGTTCCCCTCTTTCGACAGTTTCATGCTCACCGCGGTGGTGGAGTTTCCCAACGGAACTCCGATCGAGGGGACCGACGCCGCGCTGGATCGCATCGAAAAAGCGGCGGAGTCTCTGAATGACCGCATTGAAACCCGCAGTGGAGCCCCCGCCATCCGGAAAATTCTGCGGCTGGCGGGTGAAAACTTAAACGACCCTTATTCCGCCACCACCGAGAACTTGGGATCGGTGCAGATTATTCTGGTGGAAAGCACCGACCGCCGACTGGGCTCGGAACAGATCATGACGATGTGGGAGAACGAAATCGGCATTATCCCCGGAGCGGAAGCATTGACGGTTGAGGAACTCAACGCGGGTCCGCCCGGCCAGCCCATCGATGTCCGTATCCTGGGAAGTGATCTGGCCACGATGCGTAAAGCCGCCGATGACCTGCAAAGTATCATTGAAGGATATGCGGGCACCAGCCAGATCCAGACAGATCTCCGTCCGGGAAAAAATGAAATCCGTTTCACACTCAAACCGGAAGCGCTCCACCTGGGAATTTCGGTGGCGGATGTGGGACGGCAATTAAGCATGGCCTACTATGGCGGCGAAGCCCTGCGCCTGCAGCGGGGACGGGACGAGGTCAAGGTCATGGTTCGAAACACCGCACAGGAGCGGAGTCTGCTCGCTTCCATCGACAATGTGCGTATCCGAACTCAGGACGGACGCGAGGTTCCCCTGCGGGCGGTGGCGAATATGGAAACCGGACCCGGCTTCGCCACCATCACCCGGGTGGACGGATTACGCGCGGTGGGAGTGAGCGCGAACACAGACAACGATCAAATTCCGGCATCCGTGATCAACAAAGAACTGGAACAAACCCATTTTGCCGAACTTCGCAGACGTTACCCTTCCCTGTATTTTGAATTCCAGGGAGAACAGAAAGATTCCGCGGAATCCGTCGGGTCCCTGAAAATCGGATTTCCCATCGCACTTGTGGGTATCTACATTATCATCGCCACTATTTTCCGCTCATATGTACAACCGCTGATCATCATGGTGACCGTTCCCTTCGGTATTATCGGCGCGGTGTTGGGTCACTTGTTGCGCGATGTGGATTTATCCCTGATGAGCCTGTTCGGCATCGTGGCTCTGGCCGGGGTGGTTGTGAACGACGCCATTGTCCTGATCGAATCCTATAATCACCACATTAACGAAGGGTATGATGTGCTGGAAGCCCTCAAAGAGGCCGGGAAACGGCGTTTTCGAGCGGTTTTTCTGACCACCTTAAGCACGGTGGGAGGGCTCACCCCGCTGATTCTCGAAACGGATCTTCAGGCCCAGTTTCTGGTCCCCATGGCCATTTCCATCGCCGCCGGGGTCGCCTTCGCCACCTTGTTGACCCTGCTCCTGGTTCCCAGCCTGCTGCTGATTTTAAATGACCTGCGGCGCGGCTGGCATTATCTGAAAACCGGCAACCACACGGAACGCCGGGCCGACCTCGAACCCGCCCGCAAACGAAACCAATTCCAAGAACTCATATGAAAATTTTATTGTTTCTCATCCTCCCGCTTGCCCTCACTCTCCGTGCCGACAACGCCGCACTTTCTCTGCAGAACGCCTGGAATATGGCACTCGCGGACAATCCCAGCGAGGAAGTGGCCCTGGCCCGGCTTCAACAGGCGGAGGCCCGCTACCAGCAGGCCCGCAGCCAGTACCATCCCCGTCTGTCCGTCCAGGCAACGGGCACCCGGGTTGAATACAGCGACACGCAACTCCTCCGCGCTCCCGGTGCCCCCGACAGCAGTGAATTGTATAAAACGGGACTCAACGCCACCTGGTTGCTCTGGGACAACGGCACCCGCAAAAACCGGGTCGCGGCCGGTGGACTCGAAGCCGAAGCCGCCCTGTCCGCGCAGGCGGACAGTCGGGAAACCTTGCTCGCCCAGGTCGGACGCGCCTTCACCGCCGCTCAACTGGCCCGGGCGAATCTGCGGATTGCCGAGGCGGATATGGAGTTTCAAAACCGCCAGTTGGAAAACAGCCGGCGCAAAGAGGCCGCCGGCATGGACAGTCGCACCGACCGCCTTAATTTCGAAATCCGCAAACTCACATCCGAAGACACCGCCGTGCAACAGAGCGCCAATTTTGAGGGTGCCATGGCCGCACTGGGCGCGTTACTGGGGCAGGAAGCCGGCGAGCCCCTGACTCCTCCGGTGGACATCGACGACGAAGAATTCTCCTTGCCGGACGATCAGACGGACCTCAACGCTCTTTGGCATCAGGCGCAAACTCAATTGCCGATTTTGCAACAGGCGCGTTTACAGGAGGAAGCCGCGCGGGCCGCCGGTGAAAGTGTGCGCGGACAATTCGGCCCCGAACTCGCGGCTTTTGGAAATGTGTCGGCGGAACGGGAGGAGGACCCGGCCTTCAGCGGCGGGGACATGGGAAACTCGGTCGGACTTCAGCTTTCGTGGGATTTGTGGGACGGACAGTTGCGAAAGCAACAGGTGCGGGAGGCGGATGCCCGGGTGCGGGAAGCCGCGGCGCAAAGTCGTCACGTCCGCCTGCAGGCCTTCGCCGAACTGCAACAGGCCTTCTCCGATTACACCGCCAGCCTCAAGTCCGAAACCCTCAGCGCCACCATACTCGAACGCAGTCAGGAAAACCGGAATCTGATCGATGCCTCCTACGAGGCGGGCCGCGAAACCTTGCTGCGGCTGAACGAAGCCCAACGGGACTTCAACAATGCCGAAACCCGCTACGCCACCGCCCGGCTCCAGCGTCAACTGTCCTGGATCGAACTCCAAAAAGCCACCGGCAATCTGCGGGCGCAGGTGGAATAGGACTCTGTCAGTATTTTTGTTACAGATCCTCCACGGAAACCGTGGTCAATTCCCGTCTCAGGATCGACCCGCAGCAATTCCGCAGGGTTTCCGCCACCCGGTTCATGTCCGGGCAATCCGCTCCCAGAACCGACTCAAACGAACACACCCGCTCTCCCTGCAACCCACAGCCAATGATCAGATCGAATCCCCTGAGATCCGGCTTCACATTCAAACTCATTCCGTGCCAGGTGACCCAGCGGGTGAACTTGAATCCGATGGCGGCGAATTTACCCTGATCGCACCAGCCGCCGGCCTTGCCTTCCCTGCGGAAGGCCTCGATACCGAAGGAGCGCGCTGTCCGAATCGCGATTTCTTCCAACGCATTCAGATATCCGTGCGTCCCCATTTCAGCGGGTCCCAATTTCAGAACGGGATACAGCACCCATTGACCCGGCGCGTGATACGTCACGTCCCCTCCCCGTGAGGAGGTGTGGAGGGCGATACCCGCCCGTTGCAGAGTTTCGTCGTCCGCCCGCACAAAATCCGTTCGTCCGCGACGCCCCAGGGTGATCACGGGAGGATGTTGCAGCAGCAACAGCGTATCCTGAATTTCATCCCGGATGCGGGAGCGCACCAGCCGTTCCTGCAACAAAACCGCCTCAGGATAGGAAAGCGGTTCGGAAAACGTGCAAAAACGCGCCGGAATCATTCGGAGGGAAGCAGTGCCCGATAGGCCGCCGCGTCCAGCAGACCGTCCAGATCGGCGGGATTCTCCGGTTTCAACACAAACAGCCAGCCTTCACCGAAGGAATCCTCGTTTATGCGTTCGGGGGAACCGCTTAAGTTTTCGTTCACCTCGAGGATCTCGCCGGACAGGGGCGAATATACATCGGAGGCGGCTTTCACCGACTCGACCACCGCCACTTCGTCGCCCGCGGAAACGGTCGATCCGACTTCGGGAAGATCCACAAAGGTTAAATCAGCCAACTGGCTCTGGGCGAATTCGGTGATCCCCACCCGGCAACGGTCGCCCTCCACGCGAATCCATTCGTGACTTTCCGTGTATTTAAGCTCTTCAGGGACCTGCATAGATTGTGCCTTGTGGATAAAATGGAGGCGTGGGTCGGATTCGAACCGACGGTAACAGGATTTGCAATCCCGCGCATTAGACCACTCTGCCACCACGCCAAATAAGAGAGCCCGATCCTATACAGCTTTATCCACTTTTGTCAACCCACAGATTTCCAGGAATTCACGGCATCCACGGCTTTTTTATTTGGACCGAGATCAGGTAGATATACATCAAGAGCTCTTTTGCCCTTAACGAATTCAACCTCGCTTCGCAAAGTTCAGCCGCTTCCCCAATCGACAAATGTGGTCAAAGTGTTCCTTCTCCATCGGCTGGATACTCAGCCGCTGTCCTTTGCGGACCACCAGCATCTCCTCCAGGGCCGGATCCTCTTTCAGTTCCTGTAACGGAATAAAGCGGCGGAATTTTTCCACAAATTCCATCTGGCGCTGAATCCAGGTCGGTTCCTCCGGATTCGATTTGGGATCGAAGTACGTGCTGTCCGGATCAAAGGCCAGTTCATCCGGCTCCGGACCCGACACCACCTTCATCACCCCCGCCACTCCCGGCGGGCTGGCGTTGCTGTGATAAAACAAAGCCAAATCCCCGACCTGCATGGTGTCCCGCAAAAAGTTCCGGGCCTGATAATTCCGGATCCCGTTCCAGGGCTCCCGCCCGTCCCGCTCCAGATCTTCTATCGAATACACATCCGGCTCGCTTTTCATTAACCAATAGTTCTTTTTTGACATAATTTTAACGGTCCCGTAGATTGTAGGCCTTCCCGTCCTGCTGCAGCAATCGGGCCTCTTTGACGATCCCGTCCAGCATTCCCTTGAAAATGAGACCATGCAATGGAAAAATTCCGTACCAGTACATTAAACCGAACAAACCTTTAGGATCAAAAATCGCGGTTTGACGCAGCCGGGTCACTGCAGGGTCTTCCAATGGCTCCAGTTCAAATTCCAGCCAGGCCCGTCCGGGAAGTTTCATTTCCGCCTGCAGGCGAAGGTGATGTCCGGGTTTAACCGACTCCACCCGCCAGCAATCCACCACATCCCCCGCCTGTAACCGGGCGGGATGTCGGCGTCCGCGACGCATGCCGACTCCACCGGCGAGTTCGTCCATTGCACCACGGATTTTCCATAAAAAATCCGCATAATACCATCCGGTCGTTCCCCCGATTTTCTCCACCGCCTGAAAAATCCGTTCAGGGGGAACCTCACAATCCCGTACCCGCGAATCCACCAGGCGGGTGCCGAAGCGCACGCCGGCATAGGTTTGGAGAGTATCCCCCGAGGAAAGCGAATCCGACCAGCGGGTGAGCGCATATCCCCGGTCCTCCTCCTCCAGTGCCTCCCGGATCGCCTGCTCCACTCCGCGGGGCTCCACCGTGAACCGTTGTTTTGCCGCCGGGTTTTGAATCACACTGGGATGGGTGACGCTTTCTATCAGCTTTTTTCCCACCCGGGCAAACAGCGGAGTCACCAACCCCAGCCACAAACTGGAAAGATACGGACTCAGGACCGGCACCGGCAAAAACCAGCGTTTCAATCCCCTCGCCCGGGCATACGCGCACATGATTTCCTTGTAGCTGACCACATCCGCGCCCCCGATTTCGTATATTTCGCTATGGACTGTTTCCAATTCAAGCACCTGCACCAGATAATCAATCAAATCCTCAATCGCGATCGGCTGCGCCTCCACATGCACCCACTTGGGAGTGATCATGATCGGCAGCCGCTGCACCAGCGCCCGGATCATTTCAAACGAAAGGCTTCCCGCCCCCAGAATAATCGAGGCCCGGAATTCGATCACCGGCACCCCGGATTCCCGAAGAATGCGACCCGTCTGATGTCGGCTGCGCATATGGGGGGAAAGCCCCTGATGTTCATCCGCCAATCCTCCCAGAAACACAATCCGTTTCACCCCCGCATCGCGGGCGGCGTTTCCGAAATTCCGGGCCGACTCGGCTTCTTTCGCCTCAAAATCCCCTCCTCCACCCATCGAATGAATCAGGTAATACGCTGTATCCACGTCCTTCAGGGCATCAGGCAGGGAGGCGGGATCCAGCACATCCCCGGCCACCACCTCGGCACTCCCGCCCCAGCGGGCCTGCACCCCGTCCGGCTTCCGGGCCATCGCCCGCACACGCACCGACTTCCCGCACGAAGTCTCTCCGGACAGCCTTTCAAGCAATCGGCCTCCCACATAACCTGTGGCTCCGGTAATCAAGATGAGTGAAGAATCAGACATCCTGCTATTCCAATTCGATTCGAGCGACTATACAACTAAAATCGTTCCTTAATCCGTTAATGATCGGGATTCCACATCAAGTTCAGCCCCCAGGGCTTCTTTCAACTCGGGACGGCACAGTTCATAGAACGCGCAATGTCGGCAAATATCCGGATCATAACACAGGTCCCACTCCGCCTTGGGCATGGCCAGATTGGATCGGATATCCGCGTTCTGCAGATACTGCGCCATGTCCTGCACCGACTCCTGAATCCGCTCCCGCACCGCCGTCAGATCCTCCGCAGTCACCTGAAACTCCTTTCGCTCCCCGCTCTGCAGGTATTCCAGAATCAACCGGATCTGTTCCGGTGCCACCCCGTGTTTGATATGCGCCCACAATGCGTACAAGGCGACCTGTTCGCCATGTTCGGGTTTGGGTTTGCCGCTTTTCCAGTCCACAATGTGCCAAAGTCCGTTCTGAACGTACACATAATCGGGAATGGCATAGATTTTCACGTCCCCGAGTTCAAAATGTTCGGGATCTCCCTCCCCCACCACCGCAACGGGAATTTCCATGTCCAGAGTCACCCCGGCCAACCGGGGCAGCACCTCATTTTGAAAATTCGCCAGGCAGGTTTTGACCACGTCCGCGATGATGTCCATGATTTCGCGGTCGCCCAGATCACAGAATTCGGGATAATAGTGCTCGTGCAGACAGGCGGATTTCGGCACCTGCCGCCACACCTTTTCTTTGGATTCATCCCAGGCTTTGCGCAACTGCGGCCGCGCCACCCGGTCAAAAGCCTCCTCCACGGTGGTTGAGATACCCGCCTGATGCTGCTTCAGCATCCACATCACCGCATCCTCCGCCGCCACCCCGTACAGGCAAAACCGATTGGTCATTTTGTTCAGCCGATACGCGGTTTTGCACACCGGGTCCGCCGTGCGCTCCCATCCGCCCCAGGCCCCGTATTTGGACCAGTAGCGTTTTCGGCGGCAGAGTTCGAAATCCGCAGCTGCGGAATGCGACCAGGAAAAGACATTGGTTAATTTGGCCATGGGAACTCAACTATCAGGTATGTGGCGGTATTACGAGAAAGGGCTGAATGAAAATACCACATTGAATGGTTTGAATTCGAACGTTGAACTTCCAACTTCGAACATCGAACGTCGAAGTGCCCTAGCAAGAGCCCGTTCGAAAAGGGGTTTATGACAGAAAATCCCATGAAATGTGGCCATAAATAGGGTCCGACACAATAACACGCCAATCAATTATTTGTTTTTGCATAGAAAAGACCCCTGCGGGCTTGTCCCGCATGGTGAATCAGACCTGAGGCTAGGCCGTGGGGGGGGGGGGGGGGGGGGGGGGGGGGGGGGGGGGGGGGGGGGGGGGG
>JBBDRC010000294.1:0-66755 GCA_040905625.1 Kiritimatiellia bacterium | reverse complement strand
CTTGATGATTGATCAGGAAACAATCGAGAGGCCCTTGTCCCAAACTGGTGTTTTTGTAAGTGGCCTCGGTAATTGGGCTCCGTTCATATTCACAAGAAGTCCAAGTCGATCGTTCCTGAGTTTCAGATAATTGACCAGTTGTGCCTTGTCTCCATCCTTTAGAGCACTTGACCTCGATTTAAGTTCAACTACAACCTGATCCGCCACAACAAAATCCGGATACAAAACATGTGCTATCGTATCGAAGAGCCGAAGCTCATGTCTCGGCTTGCTGTAAAATGGGATTTCATGTTCACAAAGCCAAGACGCAAAAGCCTTATGATACATTTCTTCATCACGGCCAAGCCCCACCTCGTTTTGCACATCGAACAATCCACCTCGTATTCGATAACTGATGTCTTCATGTATTAATTTCATATTTTACTCCAACAAAATCCGTGGCGCAATCCTTTCCACATCCGTGGTCCGGCAAGGCCATCCGTGGTTCACACCCTCTTCATATATCCGTGGTCCGGCAAGGCCATCCGTGGTTCAACTCTCTTCTATATCCGTGGTTCCTCACCTCCATTCCCGCACCCATTACAAAAGTTCGTTTTTGCGTTTAAACCGCTTCAGGACCCGTCGCTGATAACTGTCGGGACGCCCGCCCGTATCCGGCTCTGATTGGGCGGCCAGTCGACGGGCTTCGCCCGCCTGTTCGCGTTCACGAATGCTCTCGGCGGATTCCTCATACAACTGACGGGCCACCGGAGCGGGACCCCGCTTGACCGAAAGTCCGCGTATTTCGATTTCAAATCGATCCAGCCCCACCCGGATTTCCAGTTTCTGTCCCGCCTGCACCTGCTTTCCCGGCTTGGCCCTGGCACCGTCCACCCTGACTTTCCCCCCGTCAATGGCTTTTTGCGCCAGCGGCCGGGTTTTATAGAACCGGGCCGCCCACAACCATTTGTCCAGTCTCACCCGATCGTCCGCCATTACAGATCCCCTTCGTAGATGCTTCCCCCGATAAATTCCCGCAACAGCGAATGGGGGGGGACATGGGTGGGAGCGGTGCCGACCACCATGCTGAGAAAGTCCTGCAAGCGCCGGGCTTCCCCATATACCGAATCAGTGGGTTTCACCGCATGCAACAGCGGTTCCGCGAAGGGCTTCAACACCGCCAATTCATAATCCAGGCTGCTGTTGAATGTGACTTCGGCCTCTTTCTGAAACGGATAAATCCACTTTTTTTCGCCGGAACGCACGCTGGGCCACATGGCAAGAGTTTGCTTGGCATCATGCCCGCGGTGGGTGTAATCCCGAATGATCCGCCGGATCAAGCGCAAATCGGTGGTGGAGAGGCGGTTATTGTTATCCAACTTGAGTTGGGTGATGGCATTGAGATAAATTCTGAATTTGTGGGCGGCGGGCAAATGCGATGTCAGCCGGGGATTGAGGGAGTGAATACCCTCGATGACCACCACCTGATCTTCCTCGAGTTTGAGTCGGTTTCCCAGATATTCCGGTTTTCCCTCAAGGAAATTAAAAGTCGGCAATTCGATTTCCTCTCCGCAGTCCAGTTGTTCCAAATGGCGGTTGAGGAGATCGAGGTCGATGGTCTCCAAATGCTCGAAATCATAACTCCCGTCCGCATGGCGGGGTGTGTGATCCCGTCCGCGGAAATAATTATCCAGCTCCAGCCGAACCGGACGCAGACCATTCACTTGCAGATGCACCATCAGTCGTTTGGAACTGGTGGTTTTGCCCGAGGAACTGGGGCCCGCGATCAGGATCCATTTGATCTGGTCGTGGTGTTCGGCGATTTGTTCTGCAATGTCCCCCAGATGCTTCTCGTGCCGGGTTTCGGCGATGCGGATAAATTCCTTTTCCTTGCGATGGGCGATCAGGCTGTTCAAATCACCAACGGTGGTGACCCCGATTACTTTTCCCCACTGTTTATAGTCCTGGATGATCTTGAACAAATGGGGCTGACGCTCGAAATCAGGGAGATACAGCCGTTTGTTCTCCTCATCCCATTGGGGGAACTGTATCACGAAACCCGGTTCATAGTCCAACAGACGATAAACGGACACGCCGCCGCTCCGGGGGGCGAGCACACCCAATCCGGCATCCGCGAACCCTTCACACTCGTACATGGTGATCATGGGCGGGTTCCGGTATTGGAGCAGATTGAGTTTATCCGTGAGTCCCTGGTCCATCAGGCGCCGCTCGGCATCCTCGTACGAAATGGAACGGCGGTTGATCGGAATATCCGCTTCGATCAACTCCCGCATTCGAATGCGGATCGCCTCCAGCTCCGAAGGCCGGATCCCCGGGCGCTCCTCCAACTGGAAACTGCAGTAATACGCATCTCCCAGGCTGTGTTCCACAGCGAATTTGGCGGTTGGAAAGCAACGATGCACCGCTTTCGCGAGCAGAAACGACAGGGTCCGGCGATAGACCCGGGTTCCGTGCCGGTCCACGAAGGTAATGGGATCCAGTGCGCAATTCATATTCAGGGGATAATCCATCGAGCACACATCATTATTCACCAGCCCCGCCAGATAAGGCAGTCCGGAATTCGGATCCCGCAGCGTTTTCTCCACCCGCTTCAACGCTTCCCATACCCGGGTGTGTTCGGGTACTGCGACGGGAGCCCTTCCGGAAATCACCAGGTGGACATCTTCAGGAGGTTGTGGTTTCATGGGGTTCATTTTAATGGGTTACAATATTGTCTTGCGGAGGTTTACCGGATAAAGGACACTATCTGTCAATACAAGACAACGTCAATACCCGATTCCCAAACGCACCCGCAACTTCCCATCATGCACGACTCTTTAGACCCTGACAGTTCCGCCGCCTGGCAGGTGAGACTGTTTAAAAAATCATTGACCAAGCAGGCCAAGCTTAAAAATCTTCAGTGCCTCCTCTCCCCCACCCAGGGTAAAATCTGTCTGGATGTGGGAGGCGACAATGGTGTCATTCCCTACATGCTCCATCGAAACGGGGGACAGTGGATGAGTGTGGATTCCAGCAGCAAAGCCGTTGCGTCCATGCGGGATCTGTTCGGCGAGGAGCAGGTGTTGCTTATCGAAGGGGCTGAGCTTCCGTTCGAGGACAAAACGTTCGACACCATTGTGGTGATCGATTATCTGGAACATATCCGTGACGACGCCTTGTTTATGAAGGAATGTCACCGCTGCCTCAAATCGAACGGGGAACTGGTGATCAATGTTCCCCGTGTAAAATCGTTTTCCGTGATCCGCGGGTTGCGCCACCTGCTGAAATTAACCGACGAAAAACATGGCCATGTCCGGCCCGGATACCGTCAGCAGGAATTGTATGCGATTTCCAAAAACGGGTATGACATCGTCGAAAGCCAGTTATACGGAGGATTCTTTGTTGAATTTATCGATACCTGGCTGCAGTTCGCGGCCGGAAACGCCTCATCCAATCCTCAGTCGCCCTCTGAAGCGAAAGGGGTAATGATGGATCAGCAGGATTTACGAAAGTTCGCAAAGCAATTTCGAATCTACAGCATCCTGTACCCGTTCCTGAAAATCGCCAAATGGCTGGATGTTCTCTTGCCCTTCAGCAATAATCACTATTGGGTCGTCAAAGCCAAACCCCGCCCCTGGAACGAGCGGAAAGGCGTGCTCATGCGGGATGGACGCTCCATTGCCGATGCCACTATCAACACCCGTATCGGCAGCGCATCGAACCTGACCGACCCCAAGAACAATCGGTCTTCCGCGGACTGATTTTTAAGCGGCGGTTTATTCGTTCATTCCGGGAACCTGAATACTTCCCTCCCATGACTCCGGCATCGCCCAGGGCATGGTGGACAGTTCGGATCCCTCGAAAGCCACCTCGGTCAGGGTCAGCTTGTTGTCGACTGTAATCTCAAACACGAGTTGTCCTTTAAAATCCGGCTGGACCTCCGACTTCACCGGCAGAGTTTCCCGATACCTTTTTCCACCCGGATCTCTCCAGGATATCGTGATCTGATCCGGAAGGTCGCCTTTGCGGGGACGGCCCGCGGCCACTTTGCTGGGCGCAATCACCGGAAAATCCGGCAACCGTTCGCCATCCGCCTCCACCTGAACATCCCGTACAGGGGAACCGGGATTTTCGTTCCCGACATTCACCTGATAGCGGGCGCCTCCGGTGACACATCCGGAAATCACTATCGAAAGGATCAGGAAAACGAAACGTACGTTGGGAAAAGATGCTTTCATCGGTTTACTGCATACGCATGGGCATAATCACGTAGAGGAAACTGATATCGGACTTGAGAACCCCGGGACTCAGTTCGTCTGTCAGTTCCAGATAGACTTCGTCACTGTCCAGCACCCGCAGGGGCGCCAGCAGAAATTCGGGATTGTAGGAAATGTTCATTTCCGGACCGCTGTACTTGATCGGCACCCGCTCTTTGGCCTCCCCCACATCCGGAGTGGAACTGAGCACCTGCAGATTATTTTCACTGAAGTTCAGCCGGATCGAATTCGACTGCTCGTTGGTCACCAGCGCCACCCGGCGCACGGCGTGCAGAAGCGTTTCCCGTTCAATGGCAATCCGCTCTTCGCACTGGGCGGGAATCACCTGCTGATAATTCGGAAAAGTTCCGTCGATTAATTTTGAAATCAGGCGCATGCGGTCAATTTCAAAAATCACCTGATTGCCCGCCGCCACCAGTTTCACCGATCCCTCGTCATTCATATTGCGGAGCAGTTCATTGATAGCCTTGGCCGGAATCACCATGTCCAACGCGTTTTCCTCGGGGAAATCAACTTCATTCTCGCAGAGGGCCAGCCGGCGTCCGTCGGTGGCCACCACGGTCAGTTTCGCATCCTTGAAACTGAACAGAATGCCATTCAACACATATCGCGTTTCATCCACCGAGGCGGAATACTGCACACACTTCAGCATGTGTTTGAGGGTGGCGGGATCCAGCGAAAAAGACTGATTCTCCTCAGGCTGGGGAATTTCCGGGTAATCATCCGCAGACAACCCCATGATTTTAAAGAAACTGGAACCGCACTCAATGGTGGCGCTGTTCTGATCGTCCACCTCCAGTTGAATCGGTTGGGAGGGCAGTTCCCGTATCACCGCATGCAACCTTTTGGCCGGGAGGGTGGTGACTCCCGATTTGGAGACTTCGGCCGGCAGGTGGGTGCTCACACTCAATTCCATGTCGGTGGTGGTTAGAAAAAGCGAAGACTCTTTGGCTTCCAGCAGCACATTGGCCAGCACCGGAATGGTGCTGCGGGTGCTCACCACCGACTGGACCCCGGTCAGGGCTTCAAACAAGTCATCACGATTTACAGTCAGCTTCATGCGGGTTCTCCTAAAGTTATAGAAACAAAGTGGATAATTGTGTCAAACGTTACGCAAACTACAAAAGCGATCAATGTCAAAGTGAAAGGAAAGTATGCGAAAAGTTTGTCCTGCGGAGGAACGCCGATTTCCGTTTCGGTATTAGAAAGACAGGACCGGCGCCTCTCCCTCTATGCCGATGCGGAGATCGGCGCTTCCACGGGTTCACTCCACCAACCCCGCATCCCGCGCTTCGCGGAGGGTGGTGGGGAACGGAAAATCACCCAGAACGGAATTCCGATCCGCCAATTCTCTTCGCGCATGATAGTCGGCTAACGAATCCTCCAGTATTCCTCTTTCGATCAGTTCCTCCTCCGTGATCTCTCCCAAATCCACCACGTCACGCAAATGAGCATCCAGACGTTCACGCATCCGGTTCAAGACCCCGGCACACCCGGGATCCGCGGCCAGATTATGCAGGCATTCCGGGTCCCGCCCGACATCGAACAATTCCTCCTCCGGCTTAGAGGCCGCGAAAAATGCCGCCTGCGCCCCCTTCAATTCCCCTTTTCGGGCCTGACCGCGCATCACCCCCATGATTTCCTGCTGCTCCATATAGTGTTGGTATTGCGCCCAGGGCAGATTCGGCGCGAAATTGCGAATATAATGCCAGCGGGAATCCCGCACCACCCGTACCCGGTCAAACACCTCGTCCATCCGGTCCCGGCCCGCGAACACACATTCGCGGGGAGGTGAACGCTCCTCCCCCAAAAAACAACGTCCCTGATACGACTCCGGGATCGGCGCCCCGGCCAGCGACAGGATGGTGGGGGCAATATCCACCCAGGCGATCAACTCATCCCGAACCGTCCCGGCATCGAGCCCGCCCGGCCGGCGAATGATCAGCGGCAGGTGCAGTCCCGCATCGTAACACCAGCGCTTCTCCCGCGGCAGCCCGCGCCCGTGATCCGAGAGAAAAATCACGATCGTGTTCTCCCGCACTCCCTGATCGTCCAGCCACCGCAGCCGGTTTCCCACCTGCGTATCCAGGATGGTCATGGCCTGATAATACTTCGCCAGTTCCATGCGCACTTCCGGACAGTCGGTCAAGTGGGAGGGCACCTCCAGCGTGGAGGGATCCGGCATCGGAATCCCCTCCGCCTCCGGAAGGTTTTCGTGCCACCCGGGCCGATTTGGAAACATCCGGCTTTCATGCGTCACACTAAAATTTTCATAGAGGAAAAAGGGTTGTTCCGGTGCCGGTTTTTCATGCCAGTTCGAAGCCTCGTCTCTCCACCCCTCCTGAGGAACAAAATTAAAATCCAGCTTTGTGTTCCAATTCACGAAGTATCCGGCATCCCGCAGTTCCTGCGTGAATGTGCGGGGCGGTTTCGCCAACGAACAGCGCATGTGATGATTCCCCAGCGAATAGGGATAGCGACCCGTCACCATCCCTCCCCGACTGGGAGCGCACACCGGCGCATGGGTGAAGGCCTGCGTATAGCGCACGCCCTCCTCCGCCAGTCGATCCAGGTTCGGAGTGTGGGCTTTCAGGTCGCCGTAACACCCCTGATGCCTCCCGATGTCCTCGCCTTGTAACAACAGAATATTGGGTTTGGTTTGCATAGATTTCATCCGAATGTATCGGCCGTTTGACGCGAACGGCGAGCGTGGTTTATTCCTTCTCTTTTTGTTTGGTGTTTGTACGGCCGGCAAATCCCGCTCAGTCCCCGGAAAGCGCATCCAACTGCATTTTCATTAATTCACGGTTCCCCTTTTCCGCCAGATCCAGCAGGGCGTTGAGTTCAGCCCGGCTGTAGGCGCCGTCCTCGGCGGTGCTTTGCACCTCGATAAATTTTCCGCATGAGGTCATGACCGTGTTGGCGTCGGTGGAGGCCGCGAAATCCTCTTCGTAACAGAGATCCAGCATGGGAACCCCTTTCACCAGGCCCACGCTGATGGCGGCCACCTGTTCGGTCAACGGATCCTTTTTAAGCTTCCCGGTTTCCTGCAGTTTTCGAATCGCCAATACCAGGGCCACATAGGCACCGGTGATGGAGGCGGTGCGGGTGCCCCCGTCAGCTCGAAGCACATCGCAATCGATGGTGATCGTGCGGGCGCCGAGTTTAAGCAAATCCACCGAGGCCCGCAGGGAACGTCCAATCAGCCGCTGAATTTCCATGCTGCGTCCGTTGGGACTCGCGCCCGGACGTTTGGACCGCTCCTCCGTGGAATAGGGCAGCATGCTGTATTCGGCGTTCAGCCAGCCGCCGGGCACCTTTTGAAAGCGCATCCACGGGGGCACTTTGTCTTCGATGCCCACCGCACAGATCACCTGGGTGTTGCCGAAAGAAATCAAACAGGATCCCGCGGCGGCGGGTGCGATGTGTTTTTGAATCGTGACCGGACGCAGTTGATCATTTTTGCGCAAATCGCTGCGCAGGGCGTCAAAAGCAGTGGCTTCCATATGGTGGAGCCTCCTAAAAGTAAAAAATGGTGCTCCCGGCGGGGTTCGAACCTGCAACCTTCGGCTTCGGAGGCCGACACTCTATCCAGTTGAGCTACGGGAGCGTAGTAAAGCGATGTGGGGGTGTTAATCTGAAAAATCAGGAAAATGCAATGTGGAAATCTGTTTATCCGTTCGTTTGCTCGAATTCTTTCATAAAGGCCACCAATGCGTCCACACCCTCTTCGGGGAAGGCGTTGTAGATGGAGGCCCGGATTCCGCCCACGGAACGGTGTCCTTTCAATCCGTCCATGTCCAGCCTGCCCGCTTCGGCGATAAACTGCTTTTCCAATTCCTCCGACGGCAGCCGGAAGGTCACATTCATGGCGGAGCGGAACTCAGGAACCGCGGTGCCGGAGTAGAACCCGCTTCCGTCAATGGCGGAGTAGAGTTTAGTGGCTTTGCGTTCGTTGAGAGCCTCCATGGCGTCCACGCCGCCCTTCGCCTTCAACCAGCGGGTGACCAGACAGAGCAGATAGATCCCGAAGGTGGGCGGGGTGTTGTAAAGCGAATCGTTTTCGAGGTGGGTCTGATACCGGAACATTTCCGGAACCGATTCCGACACGCGTGATGCCAGATCTTTGCGCACAATGACCAGGGTCACCCCGGCCGGCCCCAGATTTTTCTGCGCCCCGGCATAAATCAGTCCGAAATCGGAAATCGTCAATTTGCGGGACAGAATATCAGAGGACATATCCGCCACCAGCGGCGCGTTGCTCTTGGGGAACCGCTTGATCTGCGCCCCCGAAATCGTTTCATTCGAGCAGCAATGCAAATAAGCGGCGCCCTCACTCAACTGCAATTCCTCCTGACGGGCCTGACGGGTGGGAATCTCCGATCCGCAGTCCGCCGCCACATTCACCTTGCCCAGAATTTTGGCCTCTTTGATCGCTTTCTTGCTCCATGCACCGGAATTGATGTAATCCGCGACCTGCCCTTCCCGGCGCAAATTCATCGGCACCACCGAAAACTGGCTGGTCGCCCCGCCCTGCATCAACAGAATCCCGTAGTCATCCGGAACCGACAGCAATTCCCGGAAATTGGCCAACGCCTCCTGGTGCACCGCGTCGTAGTGTTTGCCCCGGTGACTCATTTCCATAATCGACATTCCCGAGCCCTGATAATCCAACAGTTCGGCCTGCGCCTCCTGAAGGACTTCGGTGGGAAGAATGGCGGGGCCTGCGCTGAAATTGTAAATACGGTTCATACATATCCTTGGAGTTAAAGTGGAGTCCGACTCATACAATGGTTTCCACGGAGTTCAATCAAAATTGCCGGGTAGTTGCCGTGTTCTCTTTGCAGCAAGCAGGACGGACCTGCAGGACGGACCTGAAGGACTGTCCTGCAGGGCTGTCCTGCAGGCTTTGCCGCCCTACCCCACGTACTGTTGCAGGGCTTCGCGGTTATGTTGTTGAATCACTTCAACCGTGCCCGGCAGATTTTTTGCTTTGAGCATAAGCAAAAACGCGCGATGCTGACGATCGGCCCGTGCCTTGTCTTCTCCCCGGTGATCCGAAAACCGCAAACGCCGCAAGCGTTCCCAGTCTTCGCCCACCCGCACCATTTGCTCTTCAAGCCGGGGCAGACCTGCCAACCGCGGAAGACTCTCGTGGAAATTCCGGTTCAAGGTCAGCCAGGTTTCCGGATCGGCACACCCTTCCATCTGACTCACCAGATTTTCCAGTACGGACACTGCGGACGCATCAAGTTTCTCAATGCCCAATCGACAACTCACGGTCTCCAAAACCTCCAGCATTGCGAAAATTTCCACGATGGCGGATTCCGGTATATCGGTCACCACGGCTCCGGCATGAGGACGTATTTCCACCAAACCCTCTTTTTCCAACTGTCCCAGAGATTCCCGTATGGGAATGGCGCTTATCCCGAACTCAACCGCAATTTTATCGATCACCAGCCGGGTGCCCGGCTGATACTGCCCGGACATGATCGCGGCTCGTAACTGCTGATACGCCGCTTGTTGCTTGGTGATGGTTTTGGGCATGCTCATTTTATTCATCCTAATTCCTTTTTTCATCATTGACAACCATTTCCAATCATATATGATATATGATTATGGAAACACAACACATCGGTATTATCATGAACGGCGTCACCGGACGCATGGGAACCAATCAACATCTGATCCGTTCCATTCTCGCCCTCATCAAACAGGGAGGCGTCCGCATCAGTGACGATCTCACCCTGATGCCCCGCCCGCTGCTCACGGGGCGGAACGCCAATAAACTGAAGAACCTGTCCGATCGGTTATCCGATGAGCAAACCGGCCCCCTGCCCTGGTCCACGGA
The DNA here is from genome assembly GCA_040905625.1 of Kiritimatiellia bacterium. Taxonomy (GTDB): domain Bacteria; phylum Verrucomicrobiota; class Kiritimatiellia; order SS1-B-03-39; family UBA6053; genus UBA6053. The sequence continues at coordinate 56,648 of JBBDRC010000294.1, read as the reverse complement.
TATTGACGCGGCCCTGGCCGATCCCGCCTATGATATTTTCTTTGATGCCTCCGGCACCCTGCAGCGGGCGGGTTTCGTGGAAAAAGCCGTCAAAGCCGGAAAAGCGATTTATTGTGAAAAACCCACCGCGGTCGAAACCAAAGAAGCCCTGCGGTTGGCGGAACTTGTCGAAAACGCCGGGTTGAAGAACGGTGTGGTGCAGGACAAGCTCTGGCTGCCCGGCTTCCGCAAGCTCCAAATGTTGAAAGACCAGGGGTTCTTCGGTGAAATCCTTTCCGTGCGCGGAGAATTCGGCTACTGGGTGTTCGAAGGACATGTGCCGGATCAACCCGCCCAGCGTCCTTCCTGGAACTACCGCAAAGAAGACGGCGGCGGCATGATGGTGGATATGCTCTGTCACTGGCGCTACCTGATCGATAATCTCTTCGGCGAAGTGAAAGCGGTTTCCTCCACCGGCGCCATTCACATTCCGGAGCGGGTCGACGAAAACGGCAAACCCTACACCTGCACCGCCGACGACAGCGCCTATTCGACTTTCGAACTGAAAAACGGCATTATTTGTCACTTTAACAGCTCCTGGAATGTGCGGGTGCGCCGTGATGACCTGCTGACCGTGCAGGTGGACGGCACCAAAGGCACCGCGGTGGCCGGTCTGCGCGGCTGCAAAGTGCAGCATGTGAGTGCCACCCCGAAACCGGTGTGGAATCCGGATGTGGACAACCCCATCGATTTCTATGCGGGATGGAGCGATGTTCCTGACGCAATGGAATACGACAACGCCTTTAAAATACAGTGGGAACTGTTCCTGCGTCACGTCGCGCTGGATGAACCCTTTCGCTGGTCGCTTCGCGAAGGCGCCAAGGGGGTTCAACTCGCCGAGGCCGGTCTGCAATCCTGGAAAGAACGCCGCTGGGTGGAACTGGAGAGTCTGTAAGTCATGACAAACCGACAGCGCCTCGGCATTCACACCATGACCCTCAAGTCATGGTCCCTGCGGGAAACCTGTGCGGCTCTCTCTGCCGCCGGAGTGCCCGCCATCACCCTGTGGAGGCAGGCTGTTGAACCCGTGGGCGTTGATCTGGCCCGCCAACTGGTGGAGGACGCGGGACTGCGGGTCACCAGTTTGTGCCGGGGCGGGTTCTTTCCCGCCGCGACCGAACAGGGACGGCGCAACGCCATCGACGAAAACCGCCGGGTGATCGACGAGGCCGCCGCCGTGGGCGCCCCCGCCGTGGTGCTGGTCTGCGGCGCGGTGCCCGGACAATCGCTGCAAACCTCCCGGTCGCAAATTCAGGACGGTATTGCCGCGGTTCTCCCCCACGCCAAAGCCTGCGGAGTCAATCTATCCATCGAACCCCTGCATCCTATCTACGCGGCCGACCGCTCGGCTGTGAACACTATGGTCCAGGCCCGGCGCATGTGCGAACAACTCAACGGCAGCCATGAAACCCGGGTCGGAATCGCGGCGGATGTCTATCACATCTGGTTCGACGACACCCTCGAACAGGAAATCCTGCTCAGCGGCAAAGCTGGCTGGCTGCACGCTTTTCACATCTGTGACTGGAAGGTCGAACAGTCTGACCCCCTCCAGGACCGCGGACTGATGGGCGAAGGCGTTATCGACATCCGTCAGATCCATCACTGGATGACCGCCGCCGGATATACGGGCGATATTGAGGTGGAAATTTTCTCGCAACACCACTGGGCCAAAGACCCCGCATTGTTTTTACAGGAAATTCTCACTGCCTGCGACGACTGTCTTTGAGCTGAATCCGGGAGATCGAGCAGATTCAACACACACAATTCACAGTTTCAGGTTTCGTTCTTTTCCCCGGTTTAAGATACCAATTTGCGGAAAACAGTCTATAGAGAGGCCAATTATGAAAAAAGCCGCGATCATCCTCCCTCCCGACAATTACGACCGTATTTATGTGCCCCGCGTTCGGGCCGCCCTTGGAGAAATCTGTGATGTCGTGGTGGAGAAAATACACCCGTCCCGCATTCCCGAGTTCGCAGACACACTGTCCGAAGTGGAGATTCTGTTTACCGGATGGGGCGCGCCCAGACTGGATGAAGACACCCTTACCTATTTTCCTGAACTGGAGTTGGTTTTATATGGAGCCGGCAGTCTCAAAAGCTGCGTGACGGACGCGTTCTGGGAACGGAATATCCCCATTTGCTCCTCCTGGGTGGCCAATGCGGTGCCCGTGGCCGAATTCAGTTTCGCCCAGATCATTCTGGGACTGAAACAGGTTCTGCGAATGCCTGAACTCATGCGAAAGGCCCGCACAAAACGTTTTCCCGTTCATTTTGAAACCTGCGGAGCCTATGGCACCACCGTCGCCTTGATTTCCCTGGGACAGATTGGACGCATGGTGGCGGAGCACCTCAAGACTCTGGACGTGAAGGTCCTGGCGTATGATCCCTTTTGTGCGCCGGAAACCGCGGAGGAACTTGGGGTCGAATTGGTGTCACTGGCGGATGCCTTTTCCCGGGCGCAAGTCGTTTCCCTGCATACCCCCTGGCTGAAAGAAACCGAAAATATGATCACCGGAGATCTGCTGAAGCGAATCCCCCCCGGCGGCACCTTCATCAACACCGCCCGCGGCGCGGTGGTCAACGAACCGGAAATGATCGAGGTCCTGCGAAAGCGTCCGGATCTCACCGCGGTGCTCGATGTGACCTATCCGGAACCGCCCGATTCGGAGTCCCCCCTGTACGACCTGACCAACGTGTTCCTTACCCCCCACATTGCCGGCTCCATCCATGGCGAGTGCGGCCGCATGGGCGAATATGCGGTGGAGGAATGCCGAAGATGGATTTCCGGGGAGCCGCTGAACTATCAAGTCTCCAGGGCCGCCTTCGAAAAAATGGCGTAAGAGGTTCCTGTATCACTGCTTCTTGCCCGGTCCACAGGCAACGGGTGCTCTATTTGGCTTTGCCTGCCGGTGTTTTTTTTAATTTTCAATTCGTATTTCCGTTTGTAAATTGCAAAAAGAGTCCCATAGATTACACTACACGATAAAAAAAATCCGCTTTATGACCAAACATCTAACTATCACTCCCCTGCTGAAAGATTGGGATTTCGATCCCAGCCGTGTCACCGCGCGAATGGTGGAAATTGACGATCAGGACCTTCCTGAAGTTCAACTCCGTCTGGATCTTGGCATCCTGCAGATGAAACTGAACGGACGCCCGGACGGCGATCAACCCCACGGATATGAAAGCTCGCTGAAATATTATCGCCAGAAAATTCTTACAGAGCGCCGCTCGGGATATCGTCTGGATGGCGACGCCTGCGCCGAACTTCAACAGGAATGCGTTCAGGTGTATTACCGCTATCTGGCCCTGATGGTGCTTAAGGATTTTGATCGGGTGATCCGGGACACCGATCACAGTATGGAGATTTTCAATCTGGTGGAGAAATATGCCGAGTCCGAGGACATTATGTGGGATTTCCTCCAGTTCAAACCTTACGTCATTATGATGCGGGCGCGGGCCAAGGCTGAAAAATTGGCCGCGGACGCGCGCATGGACGAGGCGATTAGCGAAATCGAGTCCGGTATCAGCGAAATAGAGTCGTTCCTGATCAAGATGGAGGATGATCCCGATTGCCTGGATGACTGCCAGGAATTGGGCATGCTCGAGGAAATGATCAGCGATTTGCGTGAACGGGGAAATGAGGAAAATCCCGTGGTCGCGCTCAAACAAAAACTCCAGAACGCGGTTCACCTGGAAAATTACGAAGAAGCCGCCAAACTGCGCGACTCCATCCGGAAAATGGAAACCAATCCCGAACTTCAACCCATCAGCTCACCCGGTCAACACTAGTAAAAGAAACTATATGGATCTAACTATCTTATCCGCCGCTCCGAATTGTTACAGTACACGGCGACTGCTCGAAGCCGCCAAATCAAGGGGGATTGATACCAAAATCCGCAATACGCTTCGATTCACTCTGGATTTAAATTCCGGGGATCCCGACATGTATTATCGCGGAAAACATTTTCCCATTCCGGACGCGGTGCTCCCCCGCATCGGGGCCAGCATCACCTATTACGGCACCGCGGTGCTGCGGCAGTTCGAGCAGATGGACGTGTTCACGCCCAACTCCTCCTCGGGAATTGTGAACAGCCGGGACAAGCTGCGCAGTCTGCAGATTCTCTCCCGCCACGAAATCGGTATCACCCGTTCCGCCTTTGTGCGGCAACGGGATGAAATTCTGCCCGCCATTGAGCGGGTCGGCGGGGCGCCGGTGATCGTGAAACTGATCGAGGGAACCCAGGGGGTGGGCGTGGTGCTGGCCGAATCGGCGAAGATCGCCCAGGCCATAGTGGAGATGCTGCAAAGCACTCAGCAGAACGTGCTGATCCAAAACTTTGTAAAGGAAAGCAAAGGACGGGATGTGCGGGCTCTGGTGGTGGGTGACCGGGTGGTGGCCTCCATGCGGCGGGTGGCGCAGGGAGATGAATTCCGAAGCAATGTCCACCGCGGCGGACGGGTGGAGGCGGTGGATTTGGATGCCGCTTACGAGGAAACCGCCGTGCGCGCGGCCCAGATTATGGGGCTGCGGGTGGCGGGCGTGGACATGCTGGAGAGCGATGCGGGCCCCATGATCATGGAAATCAATTCCTCCCCGGGGTTGGAGGGCATCGAAGCCGCCACCCACCTGGATGTGGCCGGATCCATCATCGACCATATTGCGGATCAGGTGAGCATGCCCGATCTGGATATTCGACAGAAACTGACCGTAAGCCGGGGCTATAACGTGTCGGAAATCTCCATCCCTGAAGGGTCCATCTTTGTGGGCAAAACCATTGAAGGCACCGAACTCCGCAACAAAGATATTGTGGTGTTGACCCTGAAACGGGGCACCACGGTAATCTCCAATCCCAAGAACTCCCGGGTGATCGAAGCCGGGGACGAATTGCTTTGTTACGGAAAAAGCGAGTCCATGAAACATCTGGTGACCCCCAAAATTAAAAAACGGAAAGTCCGCATTCAAAAGCTCTCCGACGAACAAATTGATGCCGCCCGTGAGGGGATCTCCCATTGAGTTCGATGGAAAAACCCTCCATCGAGATCTGGGGCGAGACCACGGTCAAAGCGGGAAGCAAAAAGCGCATACGTCTGGAAGTGGGCGAAAGTTACACCGGATTATCCGTGCGTCTTCCCCTGCTGGTATGGCGGGCCAAAGAACCGGGTCCGGTGGTGTTCATTTCCTCGGCGGTGCACGGGGACGAAATCAACGGCACCGGCACCATTCGCGAGTTGATCAACAATCCGGGCTTCACCCTTAAAAAAGGCGCCCTGATCCTGCTTCCGGTGGTCAACATCATTGGCTTCGAGCGCCACTCCCGCTACATGCCGGACCGGCGAGATTTAAACCGCGCTTTCCCCGGATCCATCACCGGCAGCATCACTTCCCGGCTGGCTCATCTCTTAACCACCGAAATCATCGCCCGCAGCGACTTCGGCATCGACCTGCATACCGCCGCGGTGCGGCGGACCAACTTTCCCAACGTACGTGCGAATATGAACAATCCCGGATGCCGGGATCTGGCGAATGCGTTCGGCTGCGAACTTATCGTCGATCAGGAGGGACCCAACGGCTCCTTTCGAAAATGCGCCACTGAACTGGCCTGCCCCACCATTATTCTGGAGGCGGGGGAAGTCTGGAAAGTGGAGAGCCTGTATCTCGAAACCGCCCTGCGGGGGATCAGGAACTGTCTGGCGCATTTGGGGATGACCGACCAGGCCCCCATTCAATGCCCGGTGTCGTGGGTGGTGAACTCCACCCAGTGGGTGCGGGCGGGCGCGGGAGGATTTCTTCAGTTTCACGTGGCCCCCGGTGAATTCGTGGAGGCGAACCAATTGATCGCCACCAACGCGGGGCTGCTGGGGTTGGAAACGGAATTGATTTATTCCCCGCACTCCGGTGTGGTCATCGGTATGAGCACCATGCCGGCGGTTTCTCCGGGGGATCCGGTGGTGCACATCGCCAAAGTTCCCCAAAAAGAGATTACCAAACTCGAAGAAGCCCACGACCGTCAGCATGATCAAAGTCTGGAGGTCCGGTTGCGGGAGGATCTGGCCACCAATGTGCATATTTTCGATATCCCTGAAGAATCCCCATGAGTGCGCACGCTGTTGATAAAGTTCAAATCGGCTGGCGGGAGTGGGTGGATCTGCCCGAGTGGGGTCTGCACCTCAAAGCCAAAATCGACACCGGGGCCCGCAGCAGTTCGCTGGATGTGGAAAATATCGAACGCCTGGACGACCGGCGAATCCGTTTCGATGTGCATCAACTGCGCAAGACGGATCTGGTCAAAACCGTGGAGGCGGATATTCTCCGGGAATCCAAGGTGCGCAGCAGCAACGGCCAAACCCAGAAACGCTTCGTGGTCAAAACCCGCATACGGCTGGCGGGCATCGAAAAAGAGATCCATATCACTTTGAGCAGCCGGCGGAAGATGCTGCACCGCATGTTGCTGGGACGCGAAGCCCTGAAAGAGCATTTCCTCATCGACGCCGGTGTTGACCATCTGGTCTCGCCCGCCAAACCGAAGAAACCCTTGATGTCAGCCAAACCTCACCGCCCGAACACCCCGCCCGGAATTTAACTCTCCGGATGTTTGTTGCCCGAAGAGTACCGAAGAATTGTGACCGGATTAAGAAAAGGACAGTTATATCGTCTCAAGGGACGATATATTGAATTATCGTCTCTGGAGACGATATGAAATAATATCGTTGCCAAAGACGAAATGAAGGTATAGGATTCCTAACATGAACCAGGCCGCTATATCCGCAGATATTATCTCATTTACCGCCCTTGCGGAGGGGGACCGGGAAAGGCTTTGGAACCTGATGGAGACAGAGCTAAAAGAGTTGGAGAAAGCGTACAACAAAGTGGTGATAGTAAGCCGTTTAGTTTCCGGGGATCACATCGAGATGGCACTTCGTCAGCCACAAAAGTCTTTGCGCATTGCATTGATTTTAAAGTCACGGGTGAAAATGTTCGAGACGAAAGCCCAACCCGTCGAAGAATCACGAGCAAAATATTTCGACGAACGCGGGCTTCGGATTGCAATTGGGGTGGGGCCCGACCTGAGCGTTTCGAAAGAAACCGGCTTGATTGACGGGGAACCCATATACATGACGGGGAGAAAATTACAGAAGCAGTCCACTGCGGGGAAAGAAAAGATTTTTATCAAAAATACGCTGTATTTCTGCAGCCAACACCAGGACTGGAATGAGAAATACGAACTCTTGTTTTCGTTTATCGATACGTTGATTTCCCACTGCTCCAAAAAGCAATCCGAAGTTTTATATTATCGTTTGCTGGGAAAGCAGGAGGCGGAGATCGCGAAAATTTTGCAAAAATCACAATCTACCGTCAGCCACCATGCAAAACTCTCCGGGTGGCATGTGATCGAAAAGGCATTGAACATGTATGAGAAGGAAATCCAGTGAGTCTGATTGATGCGTTGTTGGTTCAGATTCTGGCACATTTGCTGGGAGACTTTTACTGTCAGACAGAGGAGAGATGCAGGCGAAAAACGTTTTGTGAAATGGATTCAACATGGCCTTGTATCCTGGCGAATCTGCGACATGGCCTTGTCATTTGGATTTTTTCTTTCTTGAGTTTTGTCTTTTTAGGTCTCGTCCAAACAGGAAACTCCGCTTTTTATGCAGCCGCAGTAGCTGGATCTTTATTCTGTGCGGGAAGTCATGTGCTGATTGACCTGGTGAAATCAAAGGCGATCTTACGAGGACTCACACGTGACAGTACGGAGACCAAGCTTTTTTTTAAGGATCAGATTACCCACATGATTGCAATTGGGCTTCTCATCTATTGGCTGGAGGGCTGCGCGGAGGTTGGCTGGTACATAGCAATAAGCGACATCACACGCTGGTTGGCATTCGCGTCAGCATTTTTCTTTGTTTGCAAGCCGTCAAATATCATTATCAAGCACGTTTTGGATGGATTCAAAATTGAGCCGGGAAAAGAAAATCATACAAAAAAGCAGGAACCCATCGAAAATCAATCCGCAGTGTTAAACGCCGGCAGACTGATTGGAGCCTGTGAAAGAATTTTGCTGTTGCTTTTGCTTGTGAAAGGACTCTTTACGGAAGCGGGTTTGATACTGGGCGCGAAATCAATATTGAGGTATGAGAACGCCGGAAAAAATGAATATGTACTGGTTGGGACTTTATTGAGCGTAACGGTTGTCGCTGTCGTGTATGTCGCCCTGGAATTGGCTGGTTTCGTTTCACCTTGAATAAGGCCTGTTGGGTCGGCAGCCTTGCGACACTAATTTCTGAACGGGCCCTTATATTTCCGCGTTAGGAATTTCGGAATTCACGGAGGTGGAGTCCGGCGGCCAGGCCGATTACGCTTCCAAGCAATCCAAAATAGAATGGTTCGAAGCTTTGCCAGAAGTCGGGGAGAACAATCAGGCTGCGGACCAGATGGAAGACGATCATGCTCAAAGCGCCTCCCAGGGAGGAGCTTACGAACTGTCTGTCGGTTACTCTTCCCGGAAACAGATACCCGGTCATCAGCGGCACCAGCAGGCAGGCGGTGCTGAAGCCGCCGAAAAATTTCCAGATATCCACCAGGTTCGCCTCGTGAAACAGTTGGGTGAGTCCCACCGCCACTACCGCCATTCCCAGAGTTCCCAGGTGATGGAACCGCACACTTCCCTTAAACCGGGCCGGAGCCAGATCATATGCCACCACCGTGCCGGACAGAAACAGGTAGGAATCCAATGTGCTGAGAATGGTGGCCAGGATTCCGGCAAGGAAAAACCCCCTCAGTCCGGGAGGCAGCAATTGCACGCTGTAGGTAAGGTAGGCGGTGGCGGACGACGCTTCAGGAAGCACCGCCCGGGCGTAAAAAGCTCCGAAGGTGGTGCAGAAATCAAATCCAACCCATACCAGGGTCGCCAACAGAATTCCCCGCATTGCGGTGCGGGCATCCTCGGCGGCCAGACAGCGCTGATAAAAATTGGGGTCCACCAGGGTTCCCAGCGCCACAAATCCCCACACCAGGGTGCTGCCAATGGAAATACCATTGTGAAAAGGATTCCAGTGCGTCGCCGGAATTGAGGATACCGTGCGCAGCCAGCCAATACCGCCGTAGGCGGACATACTGAACCCGATCACCAATGCCACCGCCGTGCACATCACCCCGAATTGCACCATGTCCGAGAACACCACGGAGCGGAATCCGCCAAAGGTGCTGTAGGCCACCACGGTGGCGGTGCCCAGAATCATCCACAGGATCAGATTCCCGCCCATTACCATTTGCAGAAACAAACCCAGGCTGAGCACATACATGACGGGCAGCACATTAAACAGGTTCAGCCAGGCCCCGAGTTTGCCGGAACGGGGTCCGAACAGTTTCTCCAGCATTTCCGGCATGGTGCGGGCACGGGTCTCCCGGATACGCCGCACCAGGCAAAAGGCGAAGATTAAATACGCCACATACCAGAAAACCCCCTGCGTCACCCAACTGTAGAGTCCGTAGTTAAAGGCATACTCGGTCACGGACAGAATTCCCCCGTACCAGGTGGCCACCAGGGTGCCGGTGAACAGCGGCAGGGTCAACCGGCGCCCCATCAGCAGCAGATCCAGAAGCCCGGCATCCTCCACCGATGCCGGAAGGGCCCGCCGCCGCAGATTGCCATAAATCACCACCCCCGCCGTCAGCAGCAACACCCCGGCGAACGCCAGCCAGTCGGCGGCTTGTAAATACTCGGTCACCACAATCGAATCACGCATATCAGCCTCTGGCCAGGGTCAGGGTGTTGATTTCATCCGCGCCGGCCCGGCGCAAAACCCGCGAGCAGGCATCCAGGGTCGCTCCGGTGGTCATCACGTCATCAATCAGCAACACCCGCGCTGGAACCTCCACGCCTTTGGGCACTGCAAAGGCGCTGCGCACGTTGTTGCGTCGGGCCGCTTTGGATAATCGGGTCTGGGTTTCGGTGTTTTTAATGCGCTGAAGCCCGGTCCACACCTGAAGATCCTTTCGAATCCGGCGCATCTCCCGAATCAGCTCACGGCCCTGATTAAATCCGCGGTGACGAATCCGTTTACGGTGCAGGGGAACCGGCACCAGGGTCAGTCCTTCGGTTTCAGGAAAATGCGCCTCAATCCCGGCCAGCAGCAACAGGGACAGATCAGGAATGACCGAAAAGTCGCGCTGGTATTTCAGTGCATGAATCGCGGTGCGCACTCCCCCCTCATAGCGATACAGGCTGCGGGCCCGGTCATATACCGGCGGATGCTCCGCGCAGTCCGCACAGGTGAACGCGTGATCCAGTCGACCCGCCACCACCCCGCCACAGCATTCACACCAGGGCGGTGACAGCGGCAGGGAATCCGCCCGGCAATCCCAGCACAAGCCCTGCTCGACACCCTCCGTAATATCGCGGCCGCATTCGCAGCACTGACGCGGGTACAGAAGATCCAACAGATGCATGGCCATACGCGAAAATTGAGAAAAGGGATTCATACCCGTCTCGTAAACAGAAGCTGCTGTCGGTGCAAGACGTTTTATGGGTTCCGTGGTTTTTGATACGGCTGATTTTTCTAAATCAGATTGTCCTTCCGCTTCGGAAAGAGAAACCCGCAGATCCCGTCGGGGGGACCGCTGATTTCGTGAACGATTGGAGGAAGGACGCACTAAGAAGTTCAGTTTTGCGACTTTGTAGTGGATTGACGAGAAAAACATCTGCGGTCCTCCCGAAGGGATCAGCGGTAATAGTTCTTGCCACAGTAGATGAGGATCGATCAACCTGAGAAGCTACCCTCAGCTACCCTCAGTCCGCAAACCGCACCGCCCGCAGCGGATGCCAGTCCAGTACATTTTCATGCCATCCCTCCACCCGCGGATCCTTCAGATACTGGGTGGCACCGAAATAGAGCGGAAGAATCGGCAGTTCCTCCAGCAGCAGGGCCTCCGCTTCCGCCAGCACCTCCATGCGTCGCTCCCCGGCATTCGCGGCCCGTTGCAGGAGAGCATCATAGTCCGGTTGATTCCATCCGGCAAAATTATTGCCGGCCGAGGATTCCCAAAGTCCAAGAAACGTCAGCGGATCAACGTAATCCCCCACCCACCCCAGAAAACAAAGATCGAAATCCCGCTCCCTTCGACGGCTGAAATGACTTTGCCGCTCCAGATTATCAATGCGGATGCGAATGCCCAGCCGGGTCTGCCACTGCTGCTGAATCACTTCCGCCACCCGCTGGGAATCCTGCCCCCCCGGGTAAATAAAGGTGATTTCCGGGAATCCCTCTCCTCCCGGGTAGCCCGCCTCGGCCAGCAGTCGCCTGGCGGCATCCGGATTCTCCTCCAGTCGACCGCGGGTCCGATAGTCTCCGGTTCCCGGAGGAACAAAATGAAAAGCCGGTTCCCGGACACCGTAAAGAACCTGTTCCGTGATCGCCCGGCGGTCCAGTGCCAGGCTCAAGGCCTCTCGGACCCGCACATCCCGGAGTGCCGGGGTGGAAAGATTCACCACGTACCCCACCGATTCCAGATAGGTGTCCACCCGCAGCACCCCGGGATTCTGTTCCCGGTAATGTGCCAGCCGATGCCGGGGAAGAGTATAGGTGACATGCAACTCACCGCCCCGGAACGCCCGCTCCTCCGACCCCGGATCCGAGACGGGGCGAAATTCCGCCGCGTCAAGCATCACCTCGTCCGCCTGCCAATAGCGTGGATTTTTCCGCAGCCGTATCAGCTCTTCACTCCGCCACTCCGCCAGGGTGAACGCCCCGTTCCCCACCAGATGTTCACGACGGGTCCACTCCCCTCCCCGATTGTCTTCATTTTCATGTTTCCGCAGGACATGCTCCGGCAGAGGAAAGGCGGTCCAGTGCGCCAGAAGTGCCAACAGATGCGGAGCGGGTTTTCCCAGGCGCAGCCGCAACTCCCGGTCTCCGAAGGCCTCCACGCCCAGTTCGTCGAGGGGACGTTCACCTTTTGCCACCGCTTCCGCATTCAAAACGGGATACAGCATAAACGCATAGCCGGCTCCCAGAGCCGGATTCAGAAGACGCCGGAACGCAAACACAAAATCGGAGGATGTGACCGGTTCTCCGTCCGACCAATACGCTTCCCTCAGGCTGAATTCGACCGTTCGACCATCTTCCGATACCGTCCACGATTCAGCCATGCCCGGTTCGGGCTGCAGGGTTTCGGCATTCAGCCGGGTCAACCCTTCAAACAAATTCAGCAGAACGTTTCCCGCGCTCACCGAGGTGGCGAGATGCGGATCGAGACTTTCGGGTTCCGCCCCGTTGCCCCGTATCAACAGACCCTGTTCCATGGCGGCATCCACGGCCCGGACCCGGGGCTCACGGGGGCCACAGGAGGGAAGCAGAAACAAAAGGCAAAGTAACAGGAATCTTCTCATTCCGCAGGCTCCAGATAAATTTCCGTGTAATCATGCCGATCCAGAATATTCGGATGCCAGCCCTTCACCGAGGGATCCAGCAGGTAGTTGCGGGTGTACCAATACACCGGAATCAGGGGCATGTCCCGCAGCAGGATGGCCTCGGCCTGATCATACAGATCAAACCGGCGCTCCTGATCCGTGGTGGCGGCGGCTTTGGCAATCAACCCGTCATAGGCGGGATCCGACCAGCCGGTGTGATTGTTCCCGCCGGTGCTCAGGTGCAGATCCAGAAAATTGTGGGGATCCGCATAATCCCCCGCCCAACCCGCACGGGCCACATCGAAATCCAAATTGCGGCGGTCGAGCATGTAGACCTGCCATTCGCGGTTGGCCAACTTGCAACGGATTCCCAGGTTCCGGTTCCACATCTGTTGCACCACCTGCGCGATGGTTCGATGTGATTCACTGGTGTTGTACATCAGAGTGAATTCAGGAAACCCCTTGCCCCCCGGGTAGCCGGCCTCGGCCAGCAGTTTCCGCGCTTTTTCGATGTCCTCCTCCAGCGACTGCGACGGAGTGAAACCGCCGGTGCCGGGGGGCGTGAACCAGGTGGCGGGTTGCTCTCCCGCCTTGAGAATTTGCTCCGTGATCAATTCGCGTTGAATCGACAGCGACAAGGCCTGGCGCACCCGCACGTCGTCAAAGGGTTTGCGCCCGGTATTGATCAAATAATAATAGGTGGTGAGATAGGGATGGGAATACAGCACTCCGGATGATTCCCGCTGGTACCGGGGAATCCGGGGGAGCGGAACCGTATGGGTTTTGTGCAGAAGTCCGGAGCGGAACATGCGCTCCTCCGTTTGGGCGTCTTCAATCGGATAAAACACAATCCCATTCAGCCGCACGTTCTCCCGGTTCCAATAAGACCCGCTTTTCAGCAGCACGATTTGCTCGCGCAGGCTCCATTCCTCCAAGGTAAAGGGGCCATTTCCGACATAGGTCTCCGGACGCGCCCAGGGGTTGGATCGATCCCGCTCACCGCCATGCGCCAGAAGCGTGGGTGCATGAACCGGGTAGAACGAATGGTGGTTCAACATGTTCACAAAATACGGCGTGGGATTTTCAAGCGTGATTTCCAGAGTGCGTTCGTCCACGGCCCGGGCACCCACGTCCTTTTCATCCTCGAGCCGCCCCTCGTTAAACGCCCGGCCGTTTCGAATGACATACAGCATATAGGCGTACTCCGCCCCCAGTTCAGGCGAAAGCATCCGGCGGAAACTGAAGACAAAATCGTGCGCGGTGACCGGATCTCCGTTCGACCACCGGGCGTCTTCGCGCAGAAAAAAGGTATACACGGTACCCTCCGGGTTCGATTCCCAGCGTTCCGCCACACCGGGTCCGGGTTGGAGGCCGGCGTTGTCCTCCCTCACCAGCCCCTCCAGCAAGCCGCTGATCACCTGATATTCGGGCACCCCGGTGGTGAGATGGGGATCCAGACTTTCCGGTTCCGCCCCGTTGCCCAGATGCAGAATCCCCTGTTGATTCCCCTCCTCCACCCGGGTGCGGGCGGAAACGGTGGAAACGGCAACAAGTACAACTCCAACCCATACCGAAAAACGTTTCATGTTGATTCATTCCTTTCGTTCAGACAGATTTCACACACACAGACACCCTCCTCATACCGAAACGCAAGATCGGGATCCGTCTGATCATTCCGGGGACAGGTGGCACACTGATGAAACGGCGTTTGCGCATCTTTTTGTATCTGTTGTTTGAATGCAGTGGAGCGGCGCTTCTGTTGCAGGCCCCCCAGAATTTCCGCCCCGAAAAACAGCCCATAGGGCACAATCGCCGCCAGAACTTGAATTTTGGCCGGAAGCGGCCCCGCCACCACTTCCAGGGCATAAAATCCCCACAAGACCCATCCGATATATTTCACCTTTACCGGAATCACAAAAAACAGCAGAAACTCCACATCCGGGAACAGTCGGGCAAAGGCCAGGGTCAGGGTTCCCATAATAAAAGTATTCGAAACGAAAGAGCCCGGAATCAGAAACGAGGCCATCACCGTACACAGCCAGCCCAGTCCCAGAAACACGCCGAATCGAAACTCCCCCCATTCGCGTTCCAGCGAACTGCCGATAAGAAAGGTCACATACAGACCGATTGCAAACCAGAGCGGACTGTCCGCCATGGGCACCGCCATAAAGGTCAGCAACCGCCAGACATCTCCGGACAGAACCGCGGGGGCGCTCAGCAGCAATTGATCCACCTGCACCACGCCGGTGAATATGGCGATAAACACCATCGCCTGCGATGTCAGCAGCGTTGCCAACAGATACGGGAACGTCCATTTCCCGATTTTTTTCTCAAGGTGATCCAAAAACGTCATGCGATTCTCATACCCGGATCCCCGGCCCGATGCAAGAGCCACACGTCACGACCTGCGCATGGACTTGCGGGGAATAACCGCGTCCCCCTCCATTTGGCGGGCCAGGAGCCAGAGATGATCCGAAACCCGGTTCAGCCAGGACAGCACCAGGGGGTTTTGGAGAAAGCCCTGATCCCAGAGGTCGGTGGCCTCCTGCTCGCATCGGCGGAAGACGGTGCGGGCATGGTCCAGGTGGGCGGCCAGTGGGGTGCCTCCGGGCAGCACAAAATCCTTGGGGATGGGGGTGACCGCCTCCAGTTCATCCCGCATTCGATCCAGTTCCGCCAAAAAGGGTTCATCCACCCGTCGACGGCGCGAGGCCTGACTGTCGGGGTGGGTGGCCAGTTCCGCCCCCACTTCAAAGGCGGCGTGCTGGATATAAAGTATCTGCTCTTTCAAGGCTTCGGAATCCGTGAGGCTGCGCGCAATTCCCAGCACACTCACCGCCTCGTCCAGCGCCCCCAGGGCGCGGGGGGGGCGGTCGGCCTTGGAGACTTCCTGACCGGAAAACAGACGGGTGCGGCCTTTGTCGCCGTTGCGGGTGGTGATGCTCATGTGTGTGGGGACTCCTGATTCCCGAATCGGTTGTGAATGCACTGTATAATGGCGGCCAAACCGGGTTCGGCAATGGTGTAGTACGTTTTGCGTCCCTCTTTTTCACGCCCCAGCAGTTGGCAGTGCTGCATCAGCCGCAGGTGCTCGGAGGCCACGTGATGCCGGATGCCGCAGGCTTCCGCCAACTCCCCCACCGTGTAGCGTCCTTGCAACAACAAATCCACCATGTGCAGGCGCGCCGGATGTGAGAGGGTGCGCAGACACTCGGCGGCCCGTTCCAATTGCTCCGGGTGCATTTGATGTGGAGAGGATGTGGATTCGCTCATTTCAGATCAAATACTCTTCGTTGTCCGATATGTCGATTCTTCCTTTCTCGTATTTTGGTTGTCAATCCGGTTCAGGTTCGGTAGTCAGACGCACATGAAAACGCATATCACAGCTGTCGCGAACCAGAAAGGCGGGGTCGGGAAAACCACCACCAGCATCAATCTCTCCGCCGCTCTGGCCGCCCGCGGGAAAAAAGTGCTGCTGATTGACCTTGATCCACAGGCCAACGCCACCTCCGGCCTGGGATTGGACAAGCGGTCGGGCGACAGTATCTATCCGGTGTTGCTGGGAGAACGCCCCTTGATGGAGGTGATACAGGAAACCGGCCTGCGCAATTTGCATATGGTTTCCTCCGAATTGGATTTGGCGGGATCCGAAGTGGAGATCGCGCGGATGGACCATTATCTGATCCGGCTGAAAGACGCTCTGAAACCGCTGCGGGAGGCCGAAACGTATTCATACGTGATTCTGGACTGCCCCCCTTCTCTGGGCCTGATAACGCTGAATGCCCTTACCGCCGCGGACAGCCTGTTGGTGCCGCTGCAGTGTGAATATTATGCTCTGGAGGGACTGAGCGTGATCACGGACATGGTGATTAAAATACAGGAAAGCGCCAATCCCCGGCTCCGTCTGGACGGCATTCTGTTCACCATGTTCGACAGCCGCACCAATCTGTCCAGGGATGTGGTGGAGGAAGTCCGACGGCATTTTCAGGATGGACTCTATGAGAGCGTGATCCCCCGGAATGTGCGGCTGAGCGAAGCTCCGAGTCACGGGGAGAGCATCTTCACCTACGCCCCCTCCTCCACCGGCGCTGAGGCCTATCTGAAACTGGCCAAAGAATTTATCCGGCGCAACTAACCTATGCCACTTGATTGTAGCTGTGTTTGGACACCACGTCCTGAAGCACTTTCTCCAATCGATCAATACTGTTTTCCCAGTTGAAATGCTCCTCGACCGTCCTGCGTCCCCGTGCTCCCATATCCGCGGCTTTTTCCGGATCGGCGAGAATCAATTGAATCACTCCGGCCATCACCTCCGGGGCGTCGGCGATATACGCATTGTTTCCTTGATCCACCGGTATGCCCTCCGAGGCGATGGAGGTGGTGACCACCGGCAGATTCATGGCCATGGCCTCCAGAATCTTCCCCCTTACCCCCGAACCCGACAACACCGGACAGATATACACCTTGCTTTTCGCTAAAAACGGTCGCAAATCCTGCACGCCCCCGGTGATGATTATCCGTTCATCCCTGGAGGCGTGCCTTTTCATCTCGGAGGACGGGGCGCGTCCCACCAGATAGAGTTTGACCTGCGGGTCCCGACTCCTGAGGATCGGCCAGACGGATCGCAGGAACCAGATGCAGCCGTATTGACTCTGCTCACTGCTGAAACGGGCGGTGATAATGATGCAGTGTTCCTTGGGTAAATCCGGCATGGGTTTAAATACCTGACTGCTCAAACCCGGAGGGACGGAGGTGACACCCAGAGTGGGATCCTCCTCCAACAGATCAAAGCATTCCTGCGAGGTCAGCGTCAGAACCCGGTCCGCGGAATGATACAGTTGAAATTCCATTTGCCGCATGTGCTGATATTCCAGCCATTGCTTCCCCCATTGCAAACTCGCGTCCATCAAATCCATTTGTTTTCGACTCCCCAATGTGGGGGAGTCATGACAGGAAATAATTTTACGCACGGCGGGAAGATACGGATTCTGATAAAAAAATTGCCCCATGGCGGTGAATTCGGCGATCACCACATCGTATCCGTTTCGGGCCACCATTTCCCCCACGGAGCGATTCATATGTTGACTGTGATAACGGAAAAACGAGGAGGGGGCGCTGTACTTCCCGGAAGTGAAGGAGGAGGGAAGCATGCGATTGATCAGAGGATCTTTCATCACTTCCATTTCCATCAAATCCGGGCTGATTTGATTTAAATAGGGTGTGTCCTGTTCAGGATCCACAAAGCAGGCCAGCCCCACCCTGTGACCACGGGACATCAGCCGGGTCAACCGCTGGTGGACAATCTGTATTCCGCTGTAGGCATGGGCATGTGGAAGTCGGGGAGCGAGAATCAGAATTTTCACTGCGTGGACTCCTTGTCAAACCACCCGGCAAGCAATGCGGACAACTCGTCGGGGCTATACTCCTCAATGGACTGACCGGTGGAGTGCAGCCACTGATGCAGGTCTTCGCAAAAACCGCTCAGTTGCTGATGTTCCGCCTCCGAACCCTGACAACACACATACTGCCTGCCGCGGGTAAGCCTGAAAATGCGATCATCCGCACGACCTCCCAGGGCCAACATTCGAACCACCTTTTTTCGTACCTGCGTCATATGCATCCTATTTAGGGTACTATTTTCAGGAATCAACGATTCTTATGGATCAATTTCAGATAATGTTGGCATACCCCCTGCTACTATACACGCCTGCAATCAAACCCTGTGAAGATGATTTAAAGTGAAGCACACCCCGTTAACCTGGAAAAAAAGCCCCGCAGCAATATCCTTGCACCATTTCGTCACGTTTGTACTGTTTGTAACGCGGTCCCAGTATCGTACCGATTGAAAAGCCAAACAAAACTCCATATATTTAAATTCTAAAAAATGAGAATTATTTAAGGGTGTTAGAAAGACTATGAGCACAGAAATTAAATTTAGATGCCCCTCCTGTAATCGAAAACTGAGTGTAAAACCCTCGGCGGCCGGAAAACGTATACATTGTCCCGCCTGCGATGCCAAAATCCAAATCCCCGAGCAGAGCACAATCAGCGAGACCCAGGCTGAAATCGGCACCGAATCCAAGATGTTGGAGGATCTGCGGGCACTGTTGAAGGAGAAAGACGGGCTCCAGGCCAAAATCCGGGAACTGGATAAAAAATCAATGGAAGTGGAGGACTTACAGAAGCAAAACACCCTTCTTCAGGACAAAATCGATTTAATTTCCGCAAAACTGGCGGATGCGGAGGATGAGAAAAGTGTTCGATCTTTGCAACTTCAGGAACATAAGGAAACCATACAGGAGTTGGAGAATCGATTAAAGGAGCTGGAAAAGAAAACGGAGAGTGCTTCCGGGGAACTTGAGGAATCCCAAAACCGGATTCAGGAAGCTGAAAAAGCGAAAGCGGCTCTGCGGGTGGAACTGGATGAGCGCAAGGTTGCTCAGAAAAATGTGGAAGAGGAAATCAAAGCCCTCAAACAGAAAACACAACAGGATGCCGAGGCGGCCTCGACCGTGCGGGAGGAAAAATCCGGTCTGCTGAAAGAGCTTGAAACCGCGATCGCATCAAATGAGTCCCTGAAAAGTGAAATTGAGAATCGGGAGCAACAACTCGCCAATCTGGAGCATGAAAAGAACGGGTTGTCGGAAAAACTGAAGGAGATGGAATCGTCCACTTCCGGTTTGGGGGAAGAAACCCGCCGCCTCCGCGAAGAACTGGAACAGGCGAAGTCGGATCGGGAGTCGGCCCGGACGGAAATCGAAGATCTGCAGTCGAAAACCGACGATCTTCAGGCACAGCTCAAGGAGTTGCAGACCGTCTCCGGTTCGAAAGACGAGACCTTGACCAAAGCCCGGTCGGAATCCGAAAGCCTCCGCGCCGACCTGGTGGCGCAGAAGAAAAAACGGGATGAGTTGGAAATTGAACTCAATGACCTGCAAACCCGGCTCCAATCCGCAGCCGGTGAACTTGAAGCCAAAGCGGAAGCCTTGCAGGAAAAAGAGGCTTCGGCAAAAACCTTGCGGGATGAGATTGAGGATTTACGCACCCAACTGGGAGATCGGGTCAATGAGCAATCCGCGTTGGCGGATCAGGCGAAATCGTTCCGCCGCAAACTTGCGGATGTGGAGGGCGAGCGTGACGGACTTAAGACAGAGATGGCCGCCATACAGTCCGGGCTGGATGAACTCCGGCAGGAAAAAGAGACGCTGAGTCGGGAATTGTCGGAACGCTCCACCCGCGAATCCACTCTGAATGAACGCATCGATGAATTATCCAGGGAGTTGGAGGAAAAAGAATCCTATTCCGGCTCCTTGAGCGAACAGGCCGCCGCGATCAAATCCGAACGCGATGCGCTTCAGGAAGAGAAGGCCGCCACTGAGAAAGAGATGGAGGCGCTTCGCGATCGGTTGGACCGTTCCAAACAGGAAATGGCGGAATTGAGCCAAACGCTGACCGCAGAACGGGATGGATTAAAATCGGAATCGGAGGATCTTCAGAAAAAACTTCAACATCAACTGGAGACGAAAGAGGCCCTGGAGGCCGAACTTGAAACCCGTTCCCAACGTGAAGTGGAATTGAACGACCGACTGGAGCACCTCACCCGTGAACTTTCCAGTAAAGAAGAACAAACAGGCTCCATAAGTGAACAGGCGGAAGCCACCCGGAAAGAGCGGGATGAGCTGGCGCGGTCACACGAAGCACTTCAACAGGAAGTGTCCGAACTAAAGCAACAGCTTGACAATGTGCGTGAACAAGCAGGTTCTGAGCGGGAGGAACTGGAAAGCACTTCGGCGAAAGCCAGACAGGCTCAGTTGGAAATTGACCGTTTAACCGCGGCACTGAAGGATCAGGAAGCCACGCGTGCCGGGTTGGAAGATGAAAATCAGCGCATTCTGGAATCACAAGAGGCCCTGGAAGCCGAACGGGATCAGCTTTCCGAAGAATTGACCCGGTTGCGTACGGAAATGGAACAGGAAATTGCGGGGCGTGAAAGTTCGACTTCGGAACTCAAGGAGCAATTGCAGCAGGTGCGGGAGAAACTGCAAACACTGGAAACGGAGAAAGAGGAGGCGATCGAATCTGCGGAGGTACTGCGGCATCAACGGGAAATCCTGCAGAAGAAATTCGATGAGTTGTCTTCGGATGTCAATAAATACGTGGTTGATCTGGAGGTCAGCCACAAACGTGAAAAAGAGATTTCCTCGAAATTGACCAAGTTCAAAGCGGATAAATTGCGGGATGGAGATCTGCGACAGGAACTGGAGAAAAAAATCGTCAAGGCCGAAGAGGATCTGGCAACCAAAAGCCAGCTCACCCGGCAACTGGAACAGGAACTGGAACTGGCGAAATCGGAAGTGGAACAGGTTCGGGAGGAATTAAACCGGGTCGGTGCCTCCTCCACCCGCGCGCTGCAGGAAAAATCGGAACTGGAAGAGGAACTGTCCACCGCGAAAAATGAAACCGACGGGGCCCTGTCACGGGTCGATGAACTGAACAAAGAACGGGAAACCCTTGCGGAATCCAAAGCGGCTCTGGAGGACAAAGTCACCCAGGCGGAATTGGCCGCACAGAATGTGCGTGAAGAACGGGACGCCATCCAATCGAAATTGGACAAGGAACTGGTCAACCACCGGGAATTCGAGAAAATTCATGCTCAACTGATGGAGGAAGGCCAGGAACTCATGGACCGGCTGGAAATCCTGAACGGGGTCAATACGGAATTGACGGAAAAGTCGGAACGGCTGGAAGCGGAACTTTCGGAAAGCACTGACCATCTTGAACAGGCGAGACGTCAACAGAGCGCCATGGAGAAATCCCGCGCGGATCTGCAGACCCGGGTAAACGAACTTCAGGATAAAAACAGCACCCTGAACGCCCGGGTCCGCGAATTGGAGCAGGAAGCTCGAAACCAGTCCATCCTCTGGGAAGAGGCGGAGGCCTCTCGCCGTGAATTGGAACAGAACATTGAAACGTTGAGCGCGTCCAAACAGGAAACCGAAGCGAAGCTTCATGGCCTTCAGCGGGATCTGGCGGACAAAACAACTGAAAGTGAACATGTGCGCCTGGAACTGGTCGAGGCCCGACAGGAGATGGAAACCCGACAGGAACTGGCCGACAAAGCCCGGGAGGACAATGAACGTTTGCGGGAAAAAGTCGCCAAAGCGGAAAAAGAGGCCGAGGAAAGTTATGATCAACTGAACACCACCGCTGAACAAATGCAGCGGGCGGCCCAATCGCTGGTGGAGGTCCGCAGGGAAAACAAGGAACTGCACCAACGCATCGAGGACATGATCAGTTCCCCGGAAGACAGCCGCGAAGCGGAGGCGCTCCAGGTCAAGATCGAAGGAATGGAGGCGACCATTCGCAAACTGGAAACCGAATTGACTCAAAGCTCCGAGGCTTCCTCGTCCCAGTTGCAGGACACCGCGGGCAAATATAAGGAAGAAATCAGCGAACTTAAAACCGCGCTGGAACAGGAGCGAAGCACCTTCGAGGAAACCCGGCTGCAATTGGCCGGTTATCAGAAAAAAGCGGAAACCGCTGAAACCCGGGTTGCCGAACTGGAATCAAAATACGATGAGGAAAATCGTCGGCTCAGGCAGCAGCTTGACGAACGGGAACAGGCGGTCACTGACCGCGCCCTGCTGACACAGACCGCCGAAAAAGAACGGGATCAGGCCAAATCCCGGTTGGTGAAGGCGGAAACGGAAATTCAATCATTGTTAACGCGTCTTAATGAAACGGAAAAAGCCGGGGACACTGCGGCCTCGCTGGAGGCGCGCGTGGAAGGTTTGGAAGTGGAACGGGAGGAATTGCTCCGACAGAATGCGGAAGTCGCCGGCAAAAATGAGCAATTGAAACGGGACCTTTCCGAGGCGGAGGCGCTGTCCAAATCCTCGCCCGAATTGATCGGATTGAAAGAGGAAAACGAATCTCTGCGCGAAGAATTGGCTGATGCGAAAGCGAAAGAGATGAATGAGGAGGGTCTGGACCTGATGGCGGAAATTGAGGAGTTGGAGCGCAGAAAAGCCTCCCTGAACCGTGACCTGGCACAAGCCAAAACCACCATTATGGATGCCGCGAGCTTTATGGGCAAAATGAAGGCCAAAGATGATAAAATCGACACACTCAGCCGTGAAGTGAACAAATGGAAAACCCTGGCGGGCATTCCGGACAGTGCCGATGAGTATTCCGAAACCCCGGCGGCACCCACACCCGGGACGGCCGGGCCTCCGACCCCGAGGCAGGCGGCGAAAAGCACCTCGCCTGAATCCTCACACGGCTCCAGAAGTTTCGGTCGCGGGGTCCCCCCGCCCCGGGCCAGCTCCGATTCAAGCCGCGCGGGCAGCAGTAAATTGCGGAAGAAATCCAATGATGCCAGCAAAATGGTGCCCAAAGGAGACAGCCGCAGCAAATTTGCCAAATCTCTGTTTGGAAATGTGAAAGATAAGAAGTCCAGTAAGTAAGAGATTGGAAAGCAATAGAAGCAGCGGGCTTGCCTCAGGTCGCTTTATAAAGTAGACCCCGCGACATGGATTCCACTCACCTGACGATTCGTGAACATATTCCCTGCGGGCGCGATGCCTATATCCTGAAACTGGAACGTCCCGACTGGACGTGGAGGGCGGGTCAATTGGTTGGTTTGTGCGGTGAAAACGCGCTGGATCAGCGGGATTACACCATTGCTTCGGGAGAACGTGACGAGACGCTGGACGTGATATACCGCTTGATTCCCCATGGGGTCGTAACCCCTCATTTGCGCACTCTGCGGCCGGGGGACTCCATACCGGTTCAAGGCCCCTATGGGCGATTTGTCGTGCGTAACCCCGAACGCCCCCTGCTGTTCTGTGCCACCGGCACCGGAATCGCACCCTGCCGGGCCTATTTGCGGACATTTCCCTCCCTGTCCCTCACCCTCCTGCATGGAGTCCGCCACCCGGAGGATCTTTATTTTCAGGAGGAATTCGTCGACTGTGCCTATCATCCCTTTTGCTCCAGAGAGCCGCAGGACGGACTCACAGGCCGACTGACCGATGCCCTGCCCGGCCTGCGGATCTCCCCGGAAACGCAGGTCTATTTATGTGGTGCGAATGAGATGATTTACGAGGCGGAGGACATTCTCACCGCCCGGGGTATAAAAAATTCCGATATTTTCCATGAACCCTATTATTATCGCGCATACGATGCATGACGGGTCAGGACGATTGATTCAGTTCCCGGGCAAGCATCGCTGAACCATTCGCAAGTAACTGATATCCAAACAATTCCAATCCTTCCTGAATCGCGGTTTTCACGCTGTGGGTATAATAACCGGTGATAAAGGTGTTCCACACAAACCGACCGCTTCCAAATAACCGGCTCAGAACAAGAATCACCACCAAGCCCATGGCGATGTACAAGAAAGATTTGGAATCGAACAGGTCCAGCACAGGGCCTGTCACACTCTCCCGACAATAGACAGCCACGTATACGATGACAACCACAGCGACGGTCATGGCGGGCCAGAACCAGAACCCGTGCCATATATGATCCAACGCGCTGTCATTTTCGCGAATGAACATGCAGGCAAACAATCCGGCCATCAATGCCAACATACCGCGACTCTCCGGATGCTTTCGGGCGGAGATCCACAGGGTGACAATGGCAAAAAGGAGAAACAGCTCCTGAAACGTCTCCGTGACCGAATTTTCCAGTAAACGCCTTCCCAGCAGGGTAAGGTCACAGAAAATGGATATGGGCGGGAGCAGACAGATTAAAACAAGAGTGAAAAGCTCGCTCAGACCCGACTGAAACCGCTCGTAATCGGATTTGATTGAAGTCCCTTTCATCCGAAAAGGATTTATAGAGTTCAGGGTGGACTTCCAACAGAAAAGTGACGGCATTTGTCCCTGTATCGGAAACTGTCATTCAATCTGTGACTCCGTGGACGAAGGCAATAAAACCCTGAAACCTTGCCCGTATGAATACCCCTGTTTATGGCTGTCAATCGTGCATTCGGACGCATCCGAAGCCCAGGAACCTCCTTTGTTCACGGATCGGATTTCAGCCTGAGCGGCAGACAGTTCCACAGGAGCATTCCGAAAACCGATCATCACTATTTCAGCGGCGTTGCCAATCAGGTCTTGGAATTTGTTGTCAAGCCCGTGTCCCGGAAACGATCCAACCGGGCTCAATGGGGTGAAGTGTGTTTGCGCAATGTCTATGGAGATACCCCCGTCGCTGTCGTCAAACGCGTAAAACGCGGTGGCCCGGTAATTTGCCAGCCGATGGGAGATCCGGTCCCCCCAGGGATATCGGAAACGGTGCTCCGGATCTCCTCCCCGGGCCGCGAATTCCCATTCCTCCTCCGTCGGGAGACGGTAGCCGGCATCAAGATCAATCATATCTGTTGTCCATTTGAATGCCCGGGGAGATCCCCTTACAACGGCATCGGTGTAGACGCGCAAAACCTGTTTCCGGGTGTCGTCCAAATAGTAAGCTGGCTTTAATCCCTCCATCTCACTGCGGGCGTTGCAGTAGAGATAGGCGTCCAGCCAATAAATTCCAATGACCGGCAGGCTTGGATCCCGCGATAAACCGTGGTTTCGGAACCGATATCCATTGCGAAGTCCCCAGCGAAGCACCCGCGCCCATTCGCCCATCGAAACCTCGGTTTGCCCCATCCGAAAGGGTTTGACCTCAAAGGTCCCGGCCTCATCGCCCGTATCATCGGAGAACCGGGTGAACGTCCCTCCGGGGACCTGCACCAGAACATCCATCGCCGGCTCATCCGGAGGATCGGTGACCAGAAGCGGGACATCCCGGTACTCCGCCGCGTACCCGGCACGCCAAGCGGCCAGCTCATTAGGATCCGGCCGACGCGCGAACCACTCGGACTCCTCCGTCCCGATCCGTAAACCCCGCGTGTCGAGAACCCGGACCCGATTCGGGTCGTCAATTACCAGATGGCTCCCCCATCGCTTCAACGAGCGGGTTTGTGAACTGACATCAACCTCCACCACCCGTGCGTCCTGATGAGACCCGGAGTCCGGGAACGCATACACCCGGTCGTCGGACCCTCCATGACGGGCCACCCCGTACAACCTTCGCCCTATCCGGACGATTCGTGGTTCGGTACGATAGGCGTCGGGTATGAACGGCAGGGTGAAATTCCCATCATACACCTCGTAAAAGCGCTCATAGAGGTTCCCTCCTTCCGATGTCCCTCCGGGATAACCGAGAACATGGGCCAACCGCTCCGCCGGGGAAGAAGTATTTTCCATTTTTTCGATTCGGGAGAGATCCGGATCAAGTCGGTACATTTCCTTTCGCCACTTGGAAGGTTGAATCAATACTCCGCCAGAGGGAAGACCGACCATGTGGTGGAAATCATGGGGTTCCACCCTGTCCAGATCGTTTTCCGCCGGAGAGCGTCCGGTATGGGACAGGACACGCAGGAGTTTGCCGTCTTCATCGAGCAGCAACAGAGCCGAGGCACCAGGCGACGCAATTAACGAACCTTCCTTGCGGAACGTCCAGTGCGCGACCCCCGCCAGAAGTCCATGATCCGTCTCCAGCAGGTTGAGGACTGAAAACCCGGGAAAACCCAACTCCGCCAAGTCGATACGTTCTTTCACCGCGAAATCTTCCCCCACGATCAGCAACGTGTGGTAAAACGGCACGTAAAGCTGTTCCGCACCGGGGAAAATTTTCTGACGGAAAAAACGGGTGGCGATGGACGTCGGCAATTCCCCCGAGTCCGGACCTGGAAGCGGAAGGGTTTCAACCAGATGGACGTTTCCCGAGGGATCCATCCGATAAAACCGAAGCTCCTGGTCTTTATGCAGCCTTCCTCCGGCCCGAATCACCAGAATCTCGCCGAACACGCAGGTGGCGAGGAAGGGACGGTCCCCCTTATGCAAAGTTGTGTATGTGTGGGATTCGGGCGTTTCCTCGTACAGATCATCCCGTAGTTTCACCCAGATGCTCCCGGCACCCCAACCTACCATCCGTTTCAGAATTTCATCCTCCATCCCGCCGGTAAACGGAGGATCGTATTTTCGCGGCACCAGCCGCATGGAAGGATCGCGCAGATTCCTCATGAACCTCTCATATCCCCTCTTGCTCTTGTCATCCTTGTACAGCTCCGGCAGAAACCATCCCTCGTGTTCAATCCTGTCCCGGAACTCCTTTCTCATTGAACGGGCGAGATCCATGTACTCCGGATCGAAAGAACCCACATTCGGAATGGTGGTCAGGACGCCTGGTTCCAGAACGCTGTGCAACAGGATCTGATGGAGATGTTCTCTGAACAGTTTCTCCCCCTCAGGATTCCGGTCCTTCAGAGCAAACTGGAGTATGGAAAGCCACTTGTGCTTCTCCACTCCGGGCATCCACGGGTCCTCCCGCACCATCGAAATCAGGGATCGGGCCAAAGGTTCCGGCAAGGGCCCGAATGGCATATCCCCGTAATGTGTCCATTTTCCGACCAACCAGAAAAAGTCCGAACCCGAAAGGGGCGTTCTGGTCAGAAGGTTCAACTCGAAATAAGCGTTTCTCTCCTCCGCAGTGATCGTGTCTGCGGAATGCGCTTCAAGGCCACGCCTCTCATTTTTCACACCAAACTCGAAGGTTCGGCGGTATCGGCGATGGATCTCCGCCCACTCCTCCTCCAGTTCCGGATGCCGGGACATTTTATTCCTCAACTTTTTGAGGAAATCGCGGATAAGATTCGAGAGATACACTCTCTGCCGGGGAAGCGGCGCGGTCAGATCGACCACCCTACGCAGGTCCGAGAGAAGACGGATCGGCGCATCCGACCCATCCCGTCCGGGCCTGAAATGTCGGATTTCCCGATCGGCCTGATAGTAAAGTACATTTTTATAATGGGTGTGAATTTCCGACGAATCGGGCCGCATGAGAAACGCGGTTTTCGCGTACGGCACCGCCATGTCAAACCGGTTCATGCCGACGTAATACCGGGACGCTTCCAGAAAACGCCGGGCCTCCTCCGCGAAATCGGACCGGGAAGGCTCTCCGGGAAGGTCGAAGTAGCCGTGAGTCGCCCGCATCGTAAGGTCGACCAATTCCATGGAGGAAACCCGCCCTTCGCCAAACGCGTCCCCGCGTTCGTCCCGGAACAGTTCACGCCCGTCGCTGGATACGCCCCTTACCACAAACCGGATCCCGCCGGCCCCGGGTTCAAACGACAATTGCAACAGGCAGACGGCTCCGGCAAGTTTGCGCTGTAAAGCGGGGTTGAGATCCTGTTCTGCCAGCATACTCTCAAGCACCTCCCGTTCCAGCAACACAACTCCGGGATCCCGAATCAACCGCTGTTCCAACTGGAGGACCAGGGTATCGACCTGCTCCAGACGCTCCCGGTTCAGCGAGGTGAGGTTTACATCTAATACCGCCACCGCGTTCAACACTGAATCCTCGAGCCACAAGGCCCGCCAGGCATCCGTCCCAGGGCCTTCGATCCAGGCGGCGACTCCACCCAAATCGGCCTCCAATTTGTTTGCCGACACCCCGTGCGTCCGGTCCAACAGCCGGATTCCCGTTTTTCCGTCCAAAACCCGCACCCTGGCTCTTTCCGGTTCCCCCTTCTCCACCGAGAAGGCCTCCAGGCTGATCAGCATGTCGGCCGACACCCATTTCCTCAGCAGAGAGCGGGTCTCGCCGGGCCTCGTGTCGGACAACAGGATTTCCCGTTCCTTCAGCAATTCGGCGGCGCTGGAGCGATCCAGCACCACCGCCTCCCCGACGATCAGTTTTTCCAGGAGAAGATCCCGCCAAACCCCCGCCCGATCATCCAGCGCGACCAGGGCCATGGACGGCTCTCCGGGCTCCAGGGCAAGCGCCACCCGGACCGGAAGAATAATCAGGAAGATCCAAAAGGGTATCGATGTTCTCATACGCATCTCGAAGTAAAAGGCTGTTTATGTGTGGAAATCTCGATGTTCGTGGTGGTCACAACGGGTCGAAACTCACTTGATAGATTTTACCCTTATACCACGCGATCAAGCCGAAGATCCAGGATTTACCAAGCGACCAGTAGCCTCCGCTTCCATAGTCCGGCAAGGATCTCGGATCCGAAAGCAAGATCTCTTCCTTTCCGGTTTCCAATTGATGGCGCAACCATCTTTGTCCCCCGACATAAAGCAGATACTCATCCTCCAAGACCAGACGACCTCCACGGGCATTGCCGTAATGCCAATCTCCATGACTTCGCTTCTCTGTTTCCTTAAAGACCTTTGTCTCCGGATTCATCTCAAAAACCTTGAAGTCTCCTCTGCTTCCCGCGACATACAAACACCCCCCATGCGAAAGAAAAGCCTCCGCGGGCGGTTCATTTCGAGGAAAGGAAGTGAAGCTTCCATTAAAAGCACATACGGTCACATCCAAGGTCTCCGCATGGATGACCAGTGGCGAGGTATATCGATCAACAAAGAACCATCGATCTCCGGCAGGATCCCGGTATTCAATGATCCAGTCGGGATCAAACCGCATGTGTGGATCCAGCATCATTTCCGGCGTCTTATCCTGATAATTCCAGGCCTTTACTGCTTCATGAAAAACCGTTACCCCTGGCTTATGATCTTCCTCAAGCGCTACGGTTGCCAGCCAACCCCGCCCACTCTGACCAATGGACCCGGCCGCGAGTATTTCCCCCTGCTCCATCACTTTGATTTGCATGGCCACATATGCCGATGGCAGGCCTTGCTCATGGCGCACATGCGCGATGATCTCTCCTGTCTCGTCAATCACGTAAATTCCCACATCATATCCACTCGCCGCCCAGACGTACTTCCCGTCAAACACCACGCTATGGATGCTCAAATTTTCGCCAGTCAACACCTCCCGTGCCGTACCGTCTTCGTTTAAGAAGAGTACGGCGCCAGCGCTATAGATGATGTCCGTCCCCTTCCAGGCCGGCAGGAACCCGCGCCACCCAGCCCATCCTCCTGCGGCAGGCCAACGATAACCAGATAGAGGCACTTGTTTGCCGTCTTTGAGCGCCAGGGTGATGTCTACGGGCTTCAGTCGTACCCGTTCACACAGAAAGACGCCATCCGGCAGTTCTTTGGGACCCGCTTCAGGGCCGTTGGGGGCTGCGGGAGGCGTGGTTTTCAGCGCTGGAGTCTGCCGGGGCGCGTCCTGTTTCAAACGCTCCAGCCTCCTTTGGATCCGCTTCATGTCCGTTGTCGCTTCCCTTCTCAGATTTCCGTCGGTATCCCGTTTGTTCACCGCGCCCGTATTCAGGTATGCGACAAGTTTCCGTGCATCCGACAGCAAATCCTCGGATAGTTCTTTTTGCCGATAATAACGGTGACAGATAAGCGCGTAGTCTCCATAGGCTTTGACCAGCGGGCGTTCCGACTTTCCGAGTCGGGTGGCGAACTGGACCCACTGTTCGTTGAATACATTCGCCTCTTCGTCCTGAGACATGTCTGTCCTGTCCATCAGTCGGGAGACAATGCCCATGGGGTAAGGTATGTCCTCGGGCAGGAGATCGCACAGCAGATCGCCCACCAGTAGAAGATCTTCCCCCGCCAGGAAGTTCCCGTCGACTCTGAAGAATGCATTGCGGAAAATGCATGACGCGGCCGACTCCCGATATTGCTTTGTGGTGTTGATGTACATGTGTCCCTCCAACCGGAAAAGCGCGGGGGCGGTATTGCGGATGAAGTCTTTCTTGAGTTCCTCTTCAACGGCCAGAGCCTTGAAAGAAATACCCCGAATTCCGCTGATGCTGTGAATCGTGTGGTCGAAAAGTTCGGCTCCCACTTTCATCGTCACAAGCCGGTTGCGTATCAGGTATTCCGTATGGAAAAGCGACCGACGCCAGGTTGCCCTGGACCGGGCCACGATGTCCTTCCAAAAAGGGTCCGTGAGTGAATACGCCGCACCTTCCGGCCAGACTTCGACCGGATTGCGGTTCCATCTGACGTATTCCCGAACCAAGCGGATCCGCTGGTCGGAGGCGTCGGGACGCAGCAGCACCGCCGCCTCCCGCGACGCCGCCGCCCGCTCGAAGTCCCCGATCTCGGCAAACTGATCGGCGCGTTGCACCAGTTGATTGAACTGCTCGTCCAGTCCGATGCCGTCGCCATCGGTTTGACCGAGGGTTGTTGTGACTTTGTCTTGGAGGGTTTCGACAACAAAGCGGCCCGCACGATCAACCGGAATCGCTCCTGATTTCACCAGGACGAGGTCGTTCCCACCGCGTATCAAGCGGACCCCGATAGAAATCTGCGGTCCGCCCTCCGCGAGGCGATCGGTCCGAAATTCGCCAACAACATTCAAGGGGACAAGGCGCCGCACATCACCATCATGAAGCGCCATTTCGTCAGCAATGGATCGCGCCTCCTCAATTTCCACCACCGCAATACCCTGATGCACCGATAAAGCCTCCCGCAACAGCTCGGCCAAGTCTTTCTGGAGATGACTGTAGTCGAATTCCAAATCGCGGCTGATAAAATCTGATACGGTCACCACAGTTTCAACCCGGTTTGGAAAACGTGCCAGAGTCTCACGCACGGTGGCGACTAGGGGGGCCAGGTCAGGATGACTCATCGGTATTTTACCTTGGCCGATTCGAGCACCGGTCGCACTGTCACAGACCAATACCCGGATCATCTCCACCCCGGAGATCGCCTTTTCCCGGCCCACCAGCACCAGGATTTCCGCACCCACCAACGTTCCCGCCTTGATTCGAGAAGCCGCCTCTGCTCCGGAGAGGGTCAGTACCTGTTCATTTGTGATTTGGGCAATCTGTTCACGCTCCACAAAAGCGAGGGTCGGATCTTCCTGCAGCCGGATCATAAGACGATCAGCGATAGATTGCGACGCGCCAGCGTCAACGCTCAACACAACCAGCATTCGACTCATTTGCGCCGTTCGGCTGGATTCCACTCTTGCATCGGTTTGTTGAGACTCCGCACCCTGTGCACGTAAAGAAAAACCCAAATAAATCACAAGAAAAAGCAAAAATGATATCGATTTGATAGCAGGTTTCTTCCGGGAAGATGAGAGCTGAAGGAAATATTTCATGGTGTATTCTCCAATGGAAGAACCACCCGGAAACCATGATTTCGGAATCGATTAAGATCCAAAGGCAGAGAGGAACGGATGGTGCAGTCATCAGCGGTGGCAGCCCAACTCCCCCCTTTGTACAACATAGGGCTGCGTGGAAGTTCCGTCTCTATCTGATCCTTTTGTGGTTCCCATTCACGTCGATCCCAGACGATTTCAACCGCATTCCCCACCAAGTCGTAAAATCGATTTTCGTATCCTTGCGATGGGAAAGTTTTGACAGAAGAAATGGGGGGATCTTGTCCTGCGACCTGCGGATGAAGTCCACCGGTGCTACGATCAAAGGCATAAAAATCTGTAGCTAGATAATTGGCCTGGTCATGAGAAATCGTGTCGCCCCAGGGATAGCGGGCCATATGTGCCGGATCGCATCCTCTGGCCACATATTCCCATTCGGCTTCGGTCGGCAAACGATATCCCGCCTGCCAGTCCACCTGTTTGTTCCGCCCACTTTTGTTATACCCACCGTATTCCATCACACTACGTAAAACCTTTTGATGATCTGCATCGATATAATACGCCGGGGTCATTCCCTCCCATTCACTGCGTGCATTGCAATACAACATGGCATCTACAATTTGCAGATCGACTTCCGGACGGTCAGGAATGTCCGAAAGTTTATCCAAGGCCTGATTAAAGTCAACCGAACGGGAAAAACGATAGCCGTTATGAATTGCCCATTTATACACCCGATAAAATTCTGCGTGTGTCACTAGTGTATCCGACATGGAAAACACGGGGAACTCGACGAAGGGCTGAAAATCTGGTGCCCCTTTCATTGGGTGCAACGGGAAACGTCCCCCTGGCAATTTTACCAGATGATCCAATGCCTTGGGATCAACATGGATGGATTCAGGAGGCTGGTATTCCGTCACTCCCTTGAGCCAATGTTGCTGAAATTCCTTTTGGGCGGCAAAGTGTTCTTTGCTTGGGAACGGTCCATGATCCCCGTCACCCTCTTTTATCAAAAAGGTATCTATCGTTTTTTTGCGGAAAAGCCGATGCTTGGGGTCTTGTCCCGTCAACACCAGATCCTCGCCCCAGAGAACCAGAGTCTCAAAAAGTTCATTTCCTTTAAGATCCATCAGCATGCGTGCATCTTCCGGTCGACCATGGTTCGGGACATAATATAAACCAGGTGCAAGCGTACCGTTGGGTCCGTCGCCGCGGGTTTTTAACACTGCTATGCCGTTCCCCAAGGGCACAACCCGCCGAAACTCAAAAGATCCGCCCAGCCGCACGCCGGGCCGGTATGGATTCTTTAAACCAAAGCGTGCCCCATGCGTTTCACAAAAGGAACTGAGAGCATCCAAATCCCATTCATCCCGTTCTGGAAAAGCAGAAATCCAGGCCTCCATCTGTTCGGAATTCCCGGGATACTTACTTTTTCGCGGAACCAGATCCTCTCCAATTTCGAACCAAGTGGATCCCCCCTTCGAATGACGGTATGCCCCCAGCTGAACCGTCCCGGTTTCGTCCTGATAAAAGGCCCTGGCACCAAAAGGGCCGGAAGCTTCCAAAGCATTCTGTGGCGCCGGTCGCTCAATATTTGCCAGTATATTTTGCACCTCTAATTCCGGAGAAACTAGAATCAGAACACCGCCATTGTTAAGATAGGTTCCTCCGGAATATCTACCGGACTCATCGTATGATTTATGGATATGTTGCTTAGCCAAAACCACAAAAACTCCACGGGAGGTTTCCAACAAATTTGCCACCATGTGATCGGGAAATCCCCAATCACTCAAATTCAAAATGCGCAAGGGTTTCATATCCGCATCAAACTGGTACAAACTGTGGTGATGCGAATAATACAGGTGATCCTTTCTTCCCAGAAGCGCACGATAAAAGGCCTTGTCATTAAATTTATCGATGCGAATTTCCACCTCATCTTTGGGAAACCGAATGGTCTTCACATTCACAATCTCCCCTTCCGATTTCTCAAAGACCTGTAGAGCATCGCTGACAAAGCCTTCCTCTGGTCTTATCCCCACAGTGGAAACCAGCCGACCTCCCCAAACGCGGGCATGACGCTTGTAGTCACGCTGCCTACCCCCAAAATCCTCATAACCAGGAAAGGCATCCGTCTCCTCCGGCAAACGAATTTTTAAAATGCTACGCGTTGCCGGTCTGTGCCAGTGGGTCAAGCGCGAGGACAACTCTTGTCTTTTGGATAAATACTGACCGGGTTTTTGCGCCAGGCTCACTAAACGTAAATTTGGATCCAACGCCTTCCCCAGCACCACGGGTTTCATGTCCGCGTCATCCAAAAAGTAAAGTTCAGGTAAAAACCATCCGTCTTTTTCAATCACCTCCCGCAACTCACGAAACGCATCCCCAATACTGTTCCGAAATTCCACAGGCGTATCTTTCATTATGTAAAAAAGATTTTTTTTAAACAACAGCGAGTTCTGAAGCGTAAGCAAAGCAAGCTGTCGATAATGACTAGTGGCCTGACTATATTCTCCGGAAAGCTCATTCAAAGTGGCCAGCATCAGGTTACGAATATACAGATCATCCCTGGCCGCATCAAAAGGCATTTCTTGATCACGCAAGAAATATTCCGACATGTAGGGTCGCTGCTCCGTAATGTCTCGAAGCGTAAGCAAGGACTCTTTCTTTATCGGTTTGGACCAAATGGCTTCACCCGTTCTGGGGTACACACCAAACAAAAGCATAAAGTGATGCGGGATCACAGGCCGATGCGTTTCCACTAAAGACCGAATATGCGAATCCCTCACGGATTCTGTAATGGTCCGAGAATGAATATTTTCTCTCCGAATAACATTTTCCAAACTACGGTGATAAATTTCTCTGATTTCATCCCATTGGTTTTTCAGGGCTGGATCAGCCGCAATCTCCGTGCCGAAACGAGATTGGATCGTATCGATGAGATTTTGGGCACTGTCATCCTCGAAGTGAGCGCTTTCAATCGTATACTGGTATTGAAAAAGATGCGCTACTTTACCAAGGACGGCCTCCAGTTCTGCTGGTTCCGGGGATTTCAGTTTTAAGACCTCCTCTTTTACCTGCTCATAAAATATCTTGTATAAACTTTGAGTGTAAATGGGGTCGTAGGGTGAGAGGGCCTGTGCGGCAAAAGCCGCCTCCAGCGCACGCTCCCTTTGTTTGTTTGCGAAGGAAGAAGTGGCCAACTGATGATAGCGTTTGGCTTCCTGACGAAGATCCGATTCGTGATGCGTTTGCGGAAGCATAAAATGTTTCGTTATAAGTTTCATCGCATCTGAAGCCAAATCCCCCGGACCCACACGGCCATCCAACGGAAAGGCCTCCTCAAAGAAAATTTCACTCGCAGGGCTAATACCTCGCAAAGTGAACACCGGCCCTTCGGTTTCCTGATGTACGGAGCCACTCAACAACACGAGTCCTGACTGAAGCTTCAAGTTTAAGCCAGGACTCAGCGCTTCCTCCGCTCGCAAAAGCTCTAAACGATTTCTCTCCATCAAAATCAGCGACGGATCCTGAACAATCATCTGCTGTAACATACGGTACAAAGAAGAAAAGGTCTGACGATCCTCCAGCCCGGCATCCACCAAGCGGATATCCAGCAAGGAAACTCCCGCAAATTTTGTATCTTTTCCCCAAAGCATTTTCCAAGAGGGCAAAACGTTCTCCTGAATCAGGCTCTCTACCTCATCTAACCCTTTTTCCGCATCCCTAAGATCTACGCCCTGGACTTCATCCACCAAACGTACACCTGTGACCACATCTAAAGCTCGAATCCAAATCAGATCCGATCCTTGCTTTTTATCATTTCCCTCGATGGTTTCCACCACCACCAAAACATCTGCTGCCACCCAATCCCGAAGGTTCATCTGGACCACATCCGAGGCCTGCAGAAAAATCGAACGCTCTTTCATCAAAGCATCCGACGCGCCGCGATCCAAAAGAACCGCCCCCTCCATTTCACGGGTTCCCACAAACAGGGACACCCATTTACCCGCAGCCTCGTTCACCGCCAAAAAGGCCAGGCTGGGTTTCTCTGCGGATTCATCTGCTACGGCAATAAAGGCGAAGAGCATGCAAAACATTGTACCGACAACTGTGCGCTTCATAAGTCATCCTTTTTATAGAGATCCGCTTTAAGATCAGGAACCGAAAAAATTCCCTGACTGGTTAGCAACACCAAACCAAATTTGGGATGAGCAAGCACATCCGCAGTCCTGGGGGCTGTAAACACATCCTGTGAAAAAATCTTTTCCCGGATATTTCCCATCTTGCCCTCAGGACTCTGCCAAAAAAACACATCTCCGCCGGAAGCCACGACCACAAATCCATCTGCAGCCAGCGCAAAACGATGATAGAAAGATCGAGGTGCATTTCTTGGCCAGTGTGCTCGGAGAAGTTCTGGCATGCCCTCCTCCAGCCTGAAGGCCCCAAGCTCCTTTGAACTGAGAATATAAACCAGATCCCCTCTCCGCACCGCACTCCGATAAGGACTGATGGGGAAAACGTTGTCGGGATGATTTCGGGTCAAATTTTTTGTTTCAGGATCATAGGTGACTGCATGCCAATTCTCTCCCCGGTTGTGGTAACTGGAGCAGGTGATATGTACTTTGTTTTGTGAAGGTTCTATAACCAACTTGACGAAGAAATTTATCCGATCAACCACCTGCGTTTTAACGCTTGCCTCTTTCGAAAGCAGAAGCGTACGGGTTTCCTGTTTTGGATCAAATTCCATAAAAGCATTTGAGGTCAACAGGTAGACACGACCCTTTAATACATCCATTCCCAGGAAACCATTTGTCTGTACCTTTAAATCGGGATGATTTTGAAACATTACTTTTACTTTTCCCTGCGGTGGAAAATGGAGGATCTCGGTTGTGGATAAGGTATAGATCCCTGAATCATCCACCGAAATTCGGCTGCCCGTATGAATCCCCTCCGGGGTCGGTTCAAACCGTAATGGTTGGAAGTTGTCCGGATCAAGAAACAACACCCCTCTATATCCCACCCAGGCAGTGATGCCATGCTGGTTTACCAGATGTTTGTAGCCCGGATTAGGTCCCATGAATTTCATGGCCTCCTCTTTACTCAAAAGCTGAATGGTATTGTATCCTGGTCCCTCAACCTTTGGCTGTTCGTCGCGGAGTTCGGGCCGTAAACTCAGTAGTCGGTGTAAACCCTTTTCAGCACTGTCCAGACAATCTTTCACCGAAGACCGGTAACGGACATCCCCTTTGAAGTGGTTCAGGGTGTGCTGATGGTAACGAATGCATTGCTGATAGATGTCTTTGATATCCTGATAACGGTCCGTCTCATACAGCACATTCACATAACTGCCATCCCAGTTCCAGCGTATCCGCTGAGGAGAATTTCCTCTTGCATATACATGTTTCAAAAAATGCACTGCCCGATCTGCCCGGTACCTGCGGTCCTGATAGTAGTCCGCATAATATTTTGCCCTGCCACCATGGTCATTAAAACCTTTCTCATTTAAAAACGGCGAAACCCAATGAGGAAGTCCATGATAATAAAAATTTGCCGGGGGAGCACCTGTCCCCAACGTGGGCAGATACTCATAAAGGAACGTGTGTTCAAATTTTTCAAAATACCTCCGTGCTTTCGCATAATACCCCTCCTTTTTAGCTTCCGCATACATCCGGGCCAACCCTCTTTCCCCGCTCATCCGCAGAAACAGGTTCTCCTGCTTTTCCAGCCACCTATAAAACCGTTCATCAGCGGCAAATCTTTCATCCGGTGACAACGAATCCGGCCACTGCAGCCAGGTGGTGATCCGAAACAGGACCCGTTCATCTCCCTGTTTGGACAGATCCTGATAGATCTTAAAAGCGATTTCCGTATCCGGCACCCGGATGTTTTCGAACATGTGATGGAACCCCAGCAATCTTGACTGTTTTTCACGGGGGCCCCAGTCGGAGTCTGAGATAAAATGTTCCCAGCATTGGGAATACATGTCCAGAAGCTTCCCGGCAGACTCCCTTTGTAAATCCAAGGGAACATCCTTATAACGGCTCCAAACAGAGGCACAGAGCGCCAGAGGAATCTGGGGAGAGGGTTTGCTTGTCCGGTAGTTAAAACCCTCTTCGTCAAACTGTGCCTGCATCAATCTGCGGCATTCCTCAAGATACCAAGGGAAACGGGAAAGCGGAAGCTGAACAGCATAATTCTGTCGTTCGATTTCAGACAAGTAGGCCCGGTGAAAAACGGGGTCATCCGGGTTCAGGGCTTTGGCCGCAGCCACTGCACTCAGGGCCAGCGCCGGGTCCCGGGTTCCTCTGGCCTGCATTAATAACATCTCTCCTTCCCACGCCGGATCCATCTGTGGCGATGCATGCATTTTTCCCAGTGCATCGGAAATACCCGACGCCACCGCAACCCCCAGTTGATCCAGGTCAAAACGGTTTCCCTTCACTTCAAAACGAAAGACAGTTTGACCATGCCGTTTGCCCTGCACATAAATTCGGAGTCCGTCAGGTTGCGATCCATCCAGATGAAACTCACCGTTCACCAACACCACACTGCTACGTATCGATTCCGGCAAGTGATCCACCCGTTCCCTTTCTTCCAAGAGGAGTTCCACCATTTCCCTCTCAGCCACAATCAGCGCCGGATGAAGCACCGCCTGCTGTTCGACCGCATTTCGAAGGGGCTTGGATAAATCATCCCACTGGCGGCTGGGCTCCATACTTCTGAATTCCAGAATACCGACCATACGCAATTGATTCAGATCACGGGACACAGAAGGCAAAGCCTGAAGGATTCTTCCCGAGAACATTCCGGCAGTTTTGTCCAACGCATTTTTTCCCGGATTCGGTAAACTTAAATCAAACATTCGAATGCCATACCAGGTGTCCACCATTTGAACCCGCAGTGAATTTCCGGTTTTCGAGACCAGACAGAATACATCCACTCCCCATATCTTTCCGGTTTGAATCGCCGCCTCACTGTCGATTTCACCATCTTTCATCAACCCCAATTTTTGCTCCCGCAGCAGCCGGTCCACCTCCGCCCGTTCCAGCAGCACCACCCGGTCCTCCCGTTCCAGCAGGTTCGCCTCCAGCAGGGCCACCAGGGAACCAGGAATTTTTTCTGATTCATCTCCCAGCCCAAGCACCGCCATCCTGCGGACAGCTGACTCTTCTGTTCTGCCGACAATCGTACAGAAGAGCATCAACAGAATACCAGCAGCTAATTTTCTCATAAGTCTTCTTCCCTCGTATGATGCAGCCCCGGAACCACATAAAGTCCGTCCCGCCTGAGAATCAACAGACCCAAACGCTCATGTGTGGCCAGATCCTCCATGCGGACAACCCCCTTATCAGACTTCGGAAAAACCAAGGGTTCAATATTAATCATGGGTTCTTCCTGTCCGGGAAAATAATTTAAGTCTCCACCCAAAATCCCCACAAATCCCTGCCCCACCCGGGTGAAAGCCCGATAATTATCAAATCGATGTTCATAAGAGGTATACGTCGCCAGTCTGGGGAAGTCTTCTTTCAGTTCTACTTCACCTATATTGAAAGCGCGAATCGCAATAAATCGATCGCCCCGTCGCCGTGTTATTCCACTAATAAAAGGAAACATTTTCAGTTCATTGGATGACGTATATATTTTTGTGACAGGATCAAAAGTAAAATGTTCCACGCCGGCACCTCTTACTCTGGGGCGTTGTAGAGAGAGATGAAGTCTATTCAGTTTTGCTTCAGCCATCACAAAATTAATCCCCTCTAGCTCTTTCAGCACTTGCTCCTTCACCCGGGCTTTACTTGTTAACAAAAGCGATGAGGTTTCTGTGGCCAGGTCAAACTCTAAAAAGTTACTCGCCCTGATTTTTCCATGATCTCCGGTAAGGAGATATACCCGATTCATCATCACATCCATTCCATATATTTTCATGGACAAGTCCACATGCTCCTTAAAATACATCCGGACCGGACCTTTAAGGGGGAAATAAAGGATCCCCTTTCTTGAAGCCGTGTAGATGCCTGAATCGTCAACCGCAACATATCCATAGATCGTGACGTTTTCGGGTGCGGGTTCAAACCGTACGGGTGTGAGAGTGTCGGGATCAAGAAACAGAACGCCCTGCCTGGCAAGAACCGCGGCCATGCCGTGCTCCAAAATTATTTTGGAGGGAGAGAGAGAGGTGCCAAATTGATCCTTCAACGTTCCAAAGTCCACGACCCGTTCCGATGCGTATTTTGAAACCGGAGGCGTCGTATTCGGAGTTCGATGTTCGGGATATTTCTGTAATAATTCGGCCAGTTGACTCTCCTGATTGCTGATAAGCGAACGGGTCCAGCGCATATGATCCCGACTTTCACCTTGGTAAATCTCAAGTCCATGTTGAAGATAGGCAATACTGAGCCGCAGGGCTTCAACTTTTTCTTCAATACGACCCGTTTCACTTAGGGCGCTCAATAACTCATTCGAAAACAGCCAGTCTTGACGCTGCGGACAGTTGGGATCCGTAAAAATCTTCCTCATCACCCGCATCGCATGATCTGCACGATACTGCACACTTTTCTCTGGATCGGCATAATACATGCAGGGTACATCCCCTTGCCCATAAAAGCCCTTCCCTCCCAAAAAAAAGCGAATCCAGCCGGTATATTCCCAGTTACTCTCCTGGTCCCCTCCGATGGAAGGCAGGTACTCGAAAAGAAATGTCTGCTCGAATTTTTCATACCATTTCCGGGCCTTTTCGTATTTCCCCTCTTCCCTTGCGCCGGCATAAATCCGTGCCAACCCCCGCATCCCGCACATCCTCAAAAATGAATTCTCCTGATCCAGCAACCCGGTATAAAACTGTTCATCCTTGGCAAATCGTTGTTTCTCCGAAATGGACTTAGGCCAGTACAGACGATTACTCATCGTTTGCATGGTTTCCTCTTCTGCATAGGTACTCATTTTCGAATAAAAGGCAAAAATTTGATCCGCATCCGTCAACCCAATCCGATTGAAGAACTTCAGATTAAATTTCAGATGCCATTGGAGGCTGCGATCAGACATCTCCACACTCCCCACCCCCTTCTCCCAGTTGCGTTCAAACATTTCAAATAACTGTTCGGAAATTTCTTCCTGAACATTCTGCGGTGTGTTCTCCACTTTCGACCACATCTCCGCCGTTTGGGATAAAAGATATGCGGGACCTCTAAAATCTCTCGTCCACAAAAACTCCGGACGTTTAAATTCCGCATCCATTATCCGTCGGGTATCCAGCACATGCTGCCGAAACTGGTTCAAAGATAAAGGCCGCTTTCGAAACCATCTGAATTGCTCGTTTAGATAGGCCTTAAGATACACATCTGATTCCGGCATCAACGCTTTCGCCGCCGCCACCGCCCCCAGGGCCGTCAGCGGATCCCTTGACGCCGCCGCCTGCTTGAGCAATATCTCCGCTTCCGCTTCCGGGCGCATTTGTTCTTCTGAAGAAATTTCGCCCAGTTTGCCCCGGATCGCCAGCGCCAGCCGCGCCCCCAGCTCCTGCAAATCCTCCATCGGACCGGTCACTTCCACTGTAAAAACCCGTTCTTCGTTCCGCCGGGCCCGCACATAGACCACAAGCTGGTCCCCGTCTCTTTCCCGCAGATGAAATTCGCCGTCCAACAGCAACATACTGGCCTGAAGCCCTTCAGGCATCTCCGGAATTAATTCGCGCTCCTCCAACAACGACCGCACCTGCCGTCTTTCCACCACAATCACCACCGGCTGAAACATCATCTGCTGCTCGACCGCGGCCTGAATCGCATCCTCAAGATCATCCAGTCGATCCGTAGGCTCCGTACTGCGGAAATCCAGAACCCCCACCAGACGCATTCCCTCCGTATCACGGGACAGAGCGGACAATTGCTGTCCAATCCGGCCTGCCAACTGACTCGCGGTCTTCTCTGTTTCCGCCGATCCGGGCAACGGCAGCGAGATATCCAGGATCTTCAACCCATGCCACGCATCCACCAGTTGAACTCGGAAATTCCCCTCCGTTTTTTCCAACAAACAAAATACATCCACCCCCCAGACCTTTCCCGCTTGTATCGCCAGTTGTCCGCTGAATCCGCCTGCATTGGAAAGTCCCAAAGTCTGCTCACGAAACAGGCGGTCCACCCGGAACCGTTCCAGAAGAACCACCTGACCCTCACTCTCCAGCAATCCCGCCTCAAGCAGGGTGATCAACTCTCCGGGCACCTCCCCTTCCCCGCTCATGTCCAGCACCGCCACGCGGCGGGGGCCTTCTTCCGCAGACCCAGCGGCGGAGGCGAAGCCAATCAGCATCAAAATGGGCACCAAGAACATTCTCATGGTGTGGGTTCCTCATGAAGGACGTTCTTGTTTCGACGTGAGGGTAAGACCAATCGGAATCCATGGTTTCGAACGGTATTCAGATCCAGACCGGAATCGGATTGGATCGTGCAGGCATCCGCGGTCGTGGCCCAGCTCCCGCCCTTGTAGAGCATCGGTCGACGGGGAGGTTTGTTCTCCTCTCCTTCTGTTATATCCATCCATTCACGCCGATCCCAGACGAGTTCCGCCACATTTCCGGTCAACCCATAAAAGCGACCCTCAAATCCGTGTGGAGGAAATGCTTTGACACAGGTGACCGGAGGATCCTGGCCCGCCACTGCGGAATGAACACCTCCGGTGCTGCGATCAAAGACAAAAAAATCCGAGGCCAGATAGTTGGCGTGGTCGTGGGTGATCGTATTCCCCCATGGATATCGTGCGGTATGAGTTGGATCCGCGCCTCTGGCCACCCGCTCCCACTCTGCTTCGGTGGGCAGACGACAGCCGGCGTTCCAATCCACGTGTTCGTTCGTCCATTTCTTGGAATAGGTACCATTTTCTTTAGCCGTCCGTAAAACCATCCGATGCTCGGGATCGAGATAATACGCGGGTTTCAGGCCCTCCCACTCACTGCGGGCATTGCAATACAACATGGCATCGACAATAGAGAAATCCGTCACGGGCCGGGTCGGCAGGTGCGCCAGTTTGTCCAGCTTCTGACTGAAATCCACACCAGTGGAGAAACGATATCCGTTGTGGATGGCCCATTTGTAAACCCGGAAAAACTCTTCGTGAGTCACTTTGGTTTCGGATACCAGCAGATCCGGGAAAATGACCCGCATCACATCTCCGGTGAGATCCCCGCGGGAATGCAGAATAAAGTCCCCTCCCGGCACGAGGATCAGTTGATCCCGGGAATCAGGATCCGCCGGGTACGTGTCAGGCGCACTAAATGGCTTCACCTCCTTCATGAAACGTTGCTGCATCTCTTTTTGCGCGGTCAGGTGCTCTGCGTCGGGGAACGGAGTTTGATCAATAGGGGAGCCCCCGCCGCCTGACAAAAAGGCCTCAATTGCTTCTTTGCGGATGACACGATGCTTTGGAAGCCTGCCGGTTAGAACCAAATCTTCATCCCAGAGAGACAGCATATTGAACTGTTCGGTTCCGCTCATTTTCATTATCATGCGGGCGTCACTCGGCTTTCCCTGATTTGAGATGTAGTACAGGCCGGGCAACACGGTCTCGTCCGGCCTGCCGGATTCGGTTTTCAGTACGACAACACCCTCTCCAAAAGGAACGATACGCCTGAACTCAAACGGACCTCCAAGACGCCTGCCTGGCAGACAACGATTTATCAACCCAAACGACTTTCCGTGTTTCAAATAAAATGATTTCAAAAACGACAGATCCCAATTCTCCCTGTATCCCATCGAAGAGGTCCATACAGAGAGATTTTCTGATTGACTGGGCGCCTCACGCTTTCGAGGTTTCAAATCTTCGCCGATTTCAAACCACGGGGCTCCGTTCGAATATCGACCCACACCCAACAAAACGGTGCCGTCTTTTTCCTCAAATAATCCCAACGCATCAAAGGGACCCAACGCCTCCAGTTCGTTTTGAGGGGTGGGGCGCTCAATGTTGGCCAGGATTTGAATCGGTTCCAGGCGGTCGTTGGCTAAAACCAATACCCCCCCGTTATTTTCGCCTCTTCCTCCTGAATATCTTCCAATATCATCGAATTGCTTATGCAGGTGTTGTTTTGCCAACACCAGAAAAACTCCTTGGGAGCTTTCAATCAAATTGGCCACCATGTAATCAGGGAACCCCCACTCTTTCAAGTTCAGGGCCCCCACTTGATTCATCTCCCGGTCAAATTGATATAAAGCATGTTGATGGGAATAATACAAATGCCTTTTTCCTCCCAAAAGAGCCTGATAGAAGACTTTATCATTAAAGTCATCTATGCGGGTCTCCACATCTGAATGGGGAAACTGCAAGGTCTTCACCTGCTGAATACCCTCCGCTTTTTTTTCATAGACCTGCAGGGCTTCTCCTGCATATGGGCCGACCGGTTTTTTCACGACATGGGCAACCAGGAAATCACCCCACACCCTGCCATGCCATACACGGCTCCATCCCGCACCCCGGTCTGTGAGTATATCCTCGCACTCAGGCATCGGATTGCCTGGCGG
Source organism: Kiritimatiellia bacterium (assembly GCA_040905625.1). Lineage (GTDB taxonomy): Bacteria > Verrucomicrobiota > Kiritimatiellia > SS1-B-03-39 > UBA6053 > UBA6053. The sequence continues at coordinate 12,664 of JBBDRC010000294.1, read as the reverse complement.
CGGGACATCCATCTTTATCCATCCGCCGGTTTCCGGCTCATGCCAATTTTTCAAACGATGTGACAGCTCTTGTTCCCTGGTGATAAACCGTCCGGTCCGGTCTGCTGTGCTCACTAGACGCAATGAAGGGTCCAGTGCCTTTTTCATTACCTCGGGTTTCATTTCCCAGTCGTCCAGAAAATACAACTCAGGCACAAACCAGCCCTCATTTTCAACTTGATTGCGCACACTTTTAAAAGCCTTTTGGAACTCATTTCGGTACTCAAGGGGTGTGTCTAAAACGACATGGAATTTATTTCTTGTCCAAAGCAACGGGTTTTGAACCATGAGCAATGCGCATTGTCTCATAGTTTGGCTGGTTGTATTGCTCCAGGTTTCATCCGATTGGCCGGCGACAAAACTCAAAGCGGAAAGGATCAAGTTCCGGATATACAGATCATCCCGGAGAGGATCAAACGGCGCGTCGTATTTGCGAAAAAAATTCTTGGACATATATGGCCGGCTTTCGGTAATTTTGATTAGCTCTACCACATCCTCCAGCGGCAACGGATTCGACCAAACGCGTCGCCCCCTTCGATCATGTTCGAAAAGGAATTTCAGGTGCTCCACATAAAATGGACGATGGGTCAAAATGAGGGACTCCATCAGACGGCCTCGATCATTTTCCCCGGGTGTGTTTGTTAAGTTTGTTTCCCGTTGATACACTTTTTCCAGGCTGCGGTGGTAGATGGCTTCGATGGTTTGCCATTGGGCACGGCATTCAGGATCTGATTCTATGTTCTCGCCGAATCGTGAATAGACAGCGGACATCAGATGATGCCCGCTGCCCCGCTCATAGGGAGGCTGCCGAATGGCGGGCAGGTATATAAACAGGTCACGGACTTCTTCCAACAAGTTGAAAAGTTCCTCGGAACCGGGATCCCGCAGGTTCAGGACCCGTGACATAACCCGCTCATACAAGAAGGTATACAGACTCTGCGTGATCAGACGATCCGCCGGTGCCAAAGCCCGGGCGGTGAACACGGCGTCCAGGGCCCGGTCAAGATCCTTGCGTGCATAGTAGTATCGCGCAAGTTGATGAAACCGCTTTGCCTCCAGGCGCAGATTCGGTTCGAAAGAACTGTCCGAGTTGGAAAAGTGTTGCGAGAGCAAATCGAGCGCGCGCCCGGCAAGATCGGAGGGCAGAACTCCGCCGTCCAGAAGAAAGGATTCCTCAAACAGTGTCTGATTGGACGGGGTGGCGCCCCGCAGAGTGAACACCGCCCCTTCCGTTTCCTGATGTACGCCGCCACTCAACAGCACAACACCGGAACGAAGATTCAGGCGAAGGCCGGGGCTGAGGGTTTCCTCCTCGATCAACACATCCAAAAGGTTTCTCTCAAGCAGAATCATGGATGCGTCCTGAACGATCATCCGCTGCAATATTCGATAAAGCGGAGAAAAATTCTGACGGTCTTCTGTTCCCGCATCCACCAGCCGGATATCCAGGAGCGTAACCCCGGCAAAGGCCTTTCCTTTGCCCCAGAGGGTCCGCCATGAAGGGACGATTTGACCGCGCAACAGGTCATCCATGGATGCCAATCCGTTTTCCGGTCGGTCGAGATCCACCGCGATAATCTCATCCACCAGCCGCACCCCGGTCACCACATCCAGGGCCCGGAACCAAACCAGATCCGACCCGTTTTCTTCCTCCTCTCCCTCCACCGTTTCCACCACCACCAGAATATCCGCCGACACCCAGTCACCCAGACTGAAGCGTTCCGCATCCGGGTCCGGGGCCTGAAGGAAAAGGGAACGCTCCAGCATCAGGGCATCCGAGCGGCTGCGGTCCAGCAGGATTACCTCATCGGGTTCACGGGTTCCCACAAAAAGGTTTACCCACCTGTCCGCATCTTCATTCACCCCCAGAAAGGCCAGTCCGGGCGTGTCAGGCGCTTCTCCGGCAGCACCGAAGGCGGGCCAAAGCCACAAGCAGAAAAGACACCGGACGAGAAATATCACCGGACATCGGAATCCGTTTAAGAAGGATTGCATATTCAGATCCGAAGAGGCATTTAGTTCGTCAGTTTCACTAATATCCGTTCAGCCACGTCCGCAGCCGCGTCCTGGAGGGCCTTTTTCCCCGCGATGTGTTCCGAAAGATCCACCGCCACCCGTGTCTGCCTGTCGATGGCCACCACCCGGTTGTCTGAATCCAGGGCCTTAATCTCCACCCGGGCTTTCACGCTGATCAGGTTTCCCCGCCGATGCGCGAATTCACTGAATCCCTCGCCCACCAGCCGGATCTGCTCCTCTTCCGCTCCGGGCTCCACAATCGTGAATCCTGATTGCATCGCCATCATCTGGAATTCCGTCTCCGCCGCCGGATCGATGACAGCCCGCCCAATATGCTGCTCTTCAATCTGAATGCTTAGAGCAGGAAGTTCTTTTCCAGCGTTGGCCTTGGTGATCGCCGCGATCCGGTCCTCCAGCTTGACCTCCGCGGGAAGAAGATCGTCCGTCCGCTTCTTCACCGTTTCTGCGATTTTCGACGCCAGCTCTTCCGTCAGATCCGCCGTCGATCCCCGCAACGGTCCTTTCACCGAGGCACCCAGCACCCGGCTGGTTTCGGTGCCGATGATCTTTGCGATAATGAATTTGCTCTCGCCCGCTTCAATCACCGATCCCGTGATCAACAGCCTCGCTCCGGTGAGCTGGCCGAGTTGAACCGCTTCTCCGGGATTCACAGTGCCAGTCAGGCTGAGTTCCTGTTCTCCCATCGCTTTCTGCAGGTCCTCCCGCTCCACCAAATAGAACTCGGGAACCATGGAAAGTTGGGCAAACAGCAGCTGGCTGACTTTTACTCCCTCGCCTTTGACTTTTTCCCCTCTGTCCTCAAAACCGAGAATCGCGGTGGAAACTGTGGATTGAGCTTTCACGCCGGGGATCGCTGCGGCGAATGCCAGCAGTAGGAGAACAGTTCGGACAGTGGGTTTTTTCATGGTTTTTTTCCTTTGGGTTGATGTGTGGAATCCAGATATCTCAATAAAGCCTTGAGTAAAACCGCCGGGGCGGGCGATGCGACATCCGGGTCCGTCAGTTCCGCCCCGCAGAACGCCAGCACGCCTCCTCCCGGATAATGAAATTCCGCCCACGGCCAGCCGGTACGGGCGTGTAGGTTGAAACGCACCCGCTCCTCATCCGCCACCGGCTTGAAATTCTGAAACACCAATCCTGAACCCAACAGCCGGGGATCCAGATCCGTGAAAAACGCCTCACTGGACAGGGTCCAGGTCGATGGAACCGGCCCCGTGTCCGGATCCAAAAGATCCGCAAGTCCGTCTCTCGGTCGCAGACACAACACCACCACCCCTGAGGCGGCCAGTCGGCGGAGTTTGCCCGCGAGTTCAGAATGCGTATCGAATGAGACGCCCTCCCCGACCAGCAACACACCGTCCGCTGCATCCAGCGCATCGAAAATCTGTTCGTAGGGAACTTCCATTCCCTTCAACCAGGCCTCCGTTCCTCCCTCCGGATCGTACAGGCGCAACGAACGGGCACGGAGCCGGGCTTTGATGTCACGCAGCGGGTCCTTCGGAAAAACCCACAGCCGGGTCTCCGAGAGGACCCTGGCCGGATCGGGTCCGGACACCAACAAGGTGAGTGGCAGGGGTTCCCCGGCACGGAGCGCGGGCATATCCAGGATCAACCGCGCCTCACCGTCGGCATCTACCCTCAGGGTCCCCTCCCCGAGGGTGGCGTTCTTCATTCCCACCCTCCACCGGAGTCCTTCGTTGGCTAAATCCGGGGCGGAGATTCGAAGCTCCGCGCGGGTTTCCTCCGTGATCAAATGAGGCGGGTGCACAAGGATGTCACCGCGACAGATGCCTGACGCCCACACCACGAAACAGAGCCCGCATGTGCGCAGGATGCTCATGCGCCGTTTCTCCCGCTGTCAATTTCCAGAACCTGTTGCACCAGCCGCAATCCCGGACCGAGCGGCAACTCCCGCAGTGCCGGATCATTTCCGGATGTGTACAGCATCACCTGTTCCCGCATGTTGACCCGATAGGGTTCCGGCAACTCCAGGTGACTTTCCAGCATCCACACCCCTTTCGAGGGTGAATAGGCCCACACCGACAATTTTTCCTCCGGATGATCCGGGGAGACTGTATCCACCCAGGCCGACTCCGCAGTGAGAATATCCCTACGCCAGACATCCGTCCAGCCCCCCGTCCCGGACCTGCGCTGAAGCTCCACCCTCAGAACCAGGCGGGTTCCGGACTCCGTCTTCTCCAGGGATGACATTCCCATCTCCAGGTCGTCCCCTCCTGTCGACATCCATACCGATTGGTCCGGAAACATCCGGGTCACTTCCGCATACATGTCCGCCAGCGCCGCCATCCCGTTCCCGGGTTCTGTGAACACCCGGCGCGGCAAAATCACCAATGCCGCCAGTGTCAGGATCACAACACAGGCGGCCAGTGCCGCCAGGCGCGGTTGCCAGTTGAAACCCCGCTCCGGCTCCACGTCGGCAACAGGAATCCGCACACTCTCCGGTCCCGGGAGGATGTGCGCTAAATCGCGATCCACATTCCGGCCCCACTGTTTGAGCGCCTCATCCATCTGTCGATGTTTATTCATCTCCCATCGCCTCCTTCAATTGTTTGCGGGCCTGATGCACGCGCCAGTAGATCGTGGCCCGGCTGCAGCCCTGGATCCGGGCCGCCTCCGCCGGATCCATCTCCTCCATGACCGTCAGCACCAGCGCGGTCCGCAGGGCCGGATCCAGACGGGACAGGGCCGAGGTGACCTTACGGTTTTCTTCTTTCCAAAACAGACACTTTCGGGGACAGTCGGCTGTATTCACCACATCCGCATCGGCTTGGAGCATTTGCAGATGATTCCGGGCCGTGATCGTCTTGCGCAGGTGTTCATTCGCCCCGTTAACCGCAATGCGGCACAGCCAGGTTTTGAAACTGGCTGTCGCCCTGAACTGTTCGATTTTCGTATACGCTTTCATGAAAGTTTCCTGACAGAGATCCTCGGCGACCCCTTCATCCAGCACAATTTTGGCGATAATGCGATGCACACAGGGAGAATGGCGGCGATAAAGCTCGCTGAAGCTTTCCTGGTCCCGGTTTTCGCGAAAACGGTGCACATGTTGGTGATCATCCTCAAGGTCTGTCATAGGTTGTCCGATATCCTATAGATGCACGGGAATGGAGAATCTTTGTGACTTTTAATCTTTTTCCGGATATTCACATTAGTCCGTGAAAAAACACTCGCGGTGGAACCGCGATTCAGGGAGCCCCCGGGTTTGAAAATGAGAGGCGGCCTGTTCGATCATCAGGTCCAGTCCGCAGGCGTACACGTGGGTATCGGGATGAACATCAATCGAATCCAATTGTTCGGTAAGGCGTCCGGTTCTTTCCTCTCCCCGGCTGATGTGGAGGGTGACCGGCACTCCTTCAAGGCGGTCTCCGGTTTCGAGAGGCCGCCGCAATCCCCAGTGCAATTCCCGTGGCGGTGGACACCCGGAGCGGATTGCCGACAGAAAGGGCGCAATCCCGGTGCCGGTGGCCAAATATATTTTGTGCGCAGCTTCGGGCTTCCCCGGTCGGAACCATCCGAAGGGGGGGCTGATCTCCACTTCGTCTCCGGGACGGCGATCACAGAGATACGGGCTGACCAGCCCTTCCGGAAATCGGCGTACCCATACTTCCAATCGCTCCGCCTGATTGGAGCCGCTCAGACTGTAGGGGCGGCTTTGGGTGCTGCCGGGCGCATACACGGCGATACAGTCGCCGGGTGTCCACGGGTGGGAAATTCCGCTTAATCCCACCACAAAGACCTCATCCCCCAGGGGGGTGACATCCAACACCCGGACCGGAAGCCGGGGCGGCGCTGCCGCCAGTTCAGGTTTTCTTGACATAATCCACGAATCGAAAGGGAAACTGATTCTTTTCGTCGGCGGGCAGCCGGATTTCATTCTCGACCCGGAATTGCGAACTGTCCCATTCCGGGAACCAGGCGTCTCCCTCCTCCACTTCGGTCTCCACAAAGGTCACATACACCCGATCCGCCAGCGGCAGGCATTCCGCATACACGGCCTCCCCTCCAATCACAAACAACCGTTCCGCGTCCGCACAGAGGGCCAGGGCCTCCGCAGTCGAATGCACCACCTCCGCGCCTTCGGCTGTGTACGCGTGTTGACGGGTCAGCACCAGATTCCGCCGTCCCGGGAGCGGGCGGCCGATGGATTCCCACGTTTTGCGTCCCATTAAGATTGGATGTCCTGTTGTGAGAGACTTGAACCGCTTCAGATCCGCGGATAAGCGCCAGGGCAGGGTTTGGTTTTTGCCAATTACCCGGTTCCGGTCCATGGCCGCGATCAACACCAGTTCGGGCCGGCTCACACCGACACCTCCGCCGCAATATGGGGATGGCACTGATAGTCGAGAATCCCGATATCTTCGAAACCGAAATCGAACAGGCTTTTGATCTCGGGATTCAGCCGCAGCCGGGGTTTGGGATACGGGCTGCGGGTCAACTGCAGCCGGGCCTGATCCAGGTGATTCAGATAGAGATGCGCGTCGCCCAGAGTGTGAATAAAATCGCCGCACTCATAGCCGGTCACCTGCGCCATCATGCAGGTCAGCAATGCGTAACTCGCAATATTGAACGGCACCCCTAAAAACACATCCGCGCTGCGCTGATACAATTGACAGCTCAGTTTTCCCTCCGCCACGTAAAATTGAAACAGCGCGTGACAGGGCATCAGGGCCATCTGATCAAGTTCCCCCACATTCCATGCACTCACCAACAGGCGCCGGGAATCGGGATTCCTCTTAATCTCTTCAATCACCCAGGTCAATTGGTCGATGGTGCGGCCGTCCGTCGTCGCCCAGGAACGCCACTGTTTTCCGTACACCGGCCCCAAATCCCCGTTCTCATCCGCCCACTCATTCCAGATGCGGACGTTGTTGTTCTTGAGATACCCAATATTGGTGTCGCCTTTGATGAACCAGAGCAGTTCATGGATAATCGACCGCAGGTGCAGCTTTTTGGTGGTGACCATCGGAAAGCCCTCCCGCAGATCGTAGCGCATTTGATACCCAAACACGCTGCGGGTGCCGGTGCCGGTCCGGTCTTCCTTTTCGACACCGTGATCTAAAAGTTGTTGGAGGAGGTCCAGATAAGGTTTCATGGGGATGTGATAGCCGCTTATGTCGCTTTCTGCAATCAAAAGCTGATTACGACTGGAATGAAGCCCGCGATCCGGTAAAGGGGTCTCATGCGAAACACGCCATTTCATGCGCTGCAACGAACGGATGCCCCGGGAAACTCCCGATGGGTGCATTTCGCCGACCCGGTACGTGAGTTGGAGGTTTTTGATGTCCGGGAAGTTCTTCCCGCCCTCCGTGAACTTGAACAGGCTCAGGCGGAAGGTCTGCACGCGGTGGGGTGGATCGCCTACGAGGCGGCACCGGGATTCGATTCACATTTGCGTGTTCATTCCCCGCCCCAGGGAACACCTTTGTTGCGTTTCACTGTCTATCGGCATCAGGTGGAGGGCCTTCCCCCGCGAACCGCCGCTCCCTGCGGGATTTCCAACCTTGAGCCCGAATGCACACCGGATGATTTCCGTGAGGCGGTGTCCCTAATTCATGAGGCCATCGCGGCGGGTGAAACCTATCAGGTGAACTTCACCTATCCCCTGAACGGAAAACTGCAAGGCGATGCCTGGGGTCTGTTCCGTCGGCTCCGTTTCGCTCAATCAGCGGGATATCAGGCCTATATCGAAGAAAAAGACCGGACCCTGATCTGCGCTTCACCGGAGCGCTTTTTCCGGCATCATGGAAATCAAATCCATTGCAAGCCCATGAAAGGAACCGCAGCTCCGGGCGAGGAACATCTGCTCGCCGGTTCCGCGAAAAACCGGGCGGAAAATATCATGATTGTCGATATGATCCGCAATGATCTTGGCAAAGTGGCGGACCCCGGATCGGTCATCGCCGACCCGCTCTTCGAAATCGAGCAGTTCCCGAGTCTGGTGCAAATGACCTCGACCCTGCGGGCGACCGGCCCGGCCTCACCCGTTGATTGGATATCCGTGCTGTTTCCCTGCGCATCGATCACCGGAGCCCCCAAACGAAAGACCATGGAGTGGATCCACACCCTGGAAACCGGTCCCCGCGGTGTGTACACGGGCTGTATCGGCGGATTTTACGGGGACGGGGTCACGGAGTTTAATGTGGCCATCCGCACCGCCACCGTAAATCGCGACAGCGGTGAATTTCGGTATCACACCGGCTGTGGAATCGTGTGGGACAGCGATCCGGAAGCGGAATGCCGGGAAAGTGTGCTCAAAACCGCGGTGCTTTTTCATTCACCCCCCGATTTTTGTCTGATCGAAACCATGCGCGGGGAATCGGATACGGGAATCCTCCGGTGGGAGACTCATCGACGGCGACTCCTCAGGTCCGCGGCCGCGCTTGGCATTGAAGTGGATGTGCCGGAAATGGAACGTGGGATACGGTCTCTTCGGTTCAGCGAAGCGAGTCGCGTACGGCTTACATATTCCACGCAATCTGAACTCAGGATTGAGGTCACACCCGCCCCTCCCGCCGTGCAGGAAATGACCTTTCAGGTGGATACGGAGCCCACGCCCTCCACCCATCCCGAATTAAAGCACAAAACCACCCGGCGCGATGTGTATCGGTCGGCACGGGATCGATGCCCGGAAGCTGAGGAAACCCTGTTGATCAATGAGCGGGGCGAGTGTATGGAGTTCACAATCGGCAACCTGGTGGTGGTGCTCAACGGACGGGCCTTCACTCCTCCCCTCAACAGTGGCGGCCTTCCCGGGGTGACCCGCGCGGAGGCATTGCATCAACGGCAACTGGAGGAACGGGTCCTTTCCATCGGGGACCTTGAGCATGCCGAAGCTGTTTTTCTAATCAATGCGGTCAGAGGCCGGGTTCCCATGCGGAGAGTGAACACATAAACAGAACCCGGGTTCTGACTCGACAAATCGGTTAAATTCAGGTGTGAATTCCCCATGTGCCCTCCCGACGGATCCGTCTTGTTGTCCGCCGTATGAGTGCCATGCCCGATACATTCATCTTCCACCTCCTCCAAACGTCACCTCCCGCTCCTGATCCAAGATGCCCTATATTCACCGACTCCATCCTGAAATAGTTCAAATTACGGAAACCCTGGCCGTCCGCTGGTACGGTCTCTCCTACCTGTTGGGGTTCTGGTGTGGATACCTGCTGTTGAAAAAACTGATTAAGCGTGAGCTGATGCCCCTCAGCGTGGATCAGCTTCAGGACTGTCTCAGCTCCTTTTGCATTTTTGGAGTGATGCTGGGGGGACGATTGGGATATTTTCTTTTTTATACACCGGAGGTCCTGCTGCGGGAGCCCATGCAATTTTTCAAGATATGGGAAGGCGGTATGGCCAGTCATGGAGGAATCATCGGAGGAATCGCCGTATTGGCGTGGTGGGCACGCAAACACCAAAAACCGTTTTGGACATTGACGGACAACTTCGCGGTGGTGGTGCCACTCGGTATCGGATTCGGGAGGCTGGCCAATTTTGTAAACGGGGAACTGTGGGGGCGGGTCACGACCGTTCCCTGGGGAGTGGCGTTTCCCCTGGAAATCCCTGAACTCAATCCCGGCCGTGAACTGGAACATCTTCGTTACGATCTGCCCACCCTGCAAAAATGGGTGGAAAGCGGATATCTTCCGTTGCGCCATCCCTCTCAACTCTACCAGGCGCTCGGCGAGGGGTTTCTGTTGTTCGGGCTGCTCTGGTTCCTGCGCAAAACCTCCTGGAGCCGCGAAAAAGCGGGGCGGCTCAGTATGGTGTTTCTCATCGGTTACGCCGCCGCCCGTTTTGCGGTCGAATTTTTCCGGGAACCCGATGCCCGCCTCTTCTTTGGCTGGATGACCACCGGGCAATTTTTATCCCTGGGCATGGTCGCCGCTGCCTGCGGATGTTTATACCTGTTAAGGCCAACCCAAAAGTGACAGGGTCAGAGCGCGCGGCGGGAACGGGGAAAGGGAAAATGCGCAATATCCTGGTTTGCATCCCGTGGGGTTCTGCGTTAGGTGTCCTCCATGAAACTATTATTTGTTGGTGATATTATGGGCTCTGCGGGACGGAAAGCGTTTATGAACATCGCGATTCCGATGAAGCAGCGGGGCGAAATCGACGCGCTGATTGTCAACGGCGAAAACGCGGCCAACGGCAAGGGGATCAACCCCGACATGGCCGCGAAATTTCTGGAGGCGGGCGCGGACGTGATCACCCTGGGAGACCACAGCTACGATCAGCGTCAGATCATGCCCTATTTGAATGAGGAATCCCGCATCCTCCGTCCCGCGAATTTTGCGCCCGGAACCCCGGGGAAAGGCTGGGTCACCGTGCAAACCTCCGCCGGCCCGCTCACTGTGATCAATCTGATTGGCCGGGTGTTTATGAACCCGATGGACTGTCCATTCCGCTGTGTCGACAAGATCCTGCAACTGGCTCCGCGCAATCAGCCGATCTTTGTGGATATGCATTGCGAGGCCACTTCGGAAAAAATGGCTATGGGCTGGCATCTGGCCGGACGGGTGACCGCCATGGCCGGAACCCACACCCATGTGCAAACGTCGGACGCGCGTATTCTCAAAGACCACACTGCGTATATCACCGATGCGGGAATGACCGGATCCAAGGATTCCATCATCGGTTGCGAACGTGAAACCGTAATGAAGCGTTTTCTCACCGGACTTCCCGGTCGTTTTGAGCCCGCCAATGAAAACGTGTCCCTGGAAGGATTCCAGGTCACCTGCGACCGCAGCGGCAAAGCCGACTCCTGCAAGTCTATTCGGATCCCTTTGCCTGCATGATGTCTAAGTGGGTCACTGATCAATAGTCATGGGTCAATGGTCAATAACAAATGACGAGTGACAGCAGTTGTTGAAACAGATTATTAATTTTCGTCAATCTCGAGAGCCATGACTTTACTATAAGTCATGTTCCTTATGTCTGAAAGAATCTTCCTGACTGAGCCCACGCATTGGGACGTTATCTCAAAGGTCACTCTGGATGAAGCACCTTCTGGCCCAATATGTAGACGCAGCAGGTTCCCAGAGATCCTGGCCGTTATCATAATATCATCGGATTTGGGATCACCTTCTCGGTTCGCACCTGAGGTCGGGGTGTGATACTCAAGGGCTTCGGATAAGTTCATCATAATCTCCTTTTTCTTTCTCCGTTCAACGAACGTCTGAGCTGAGGCGCAGCGTACTCGCTGTCGTCTCTAGCGATTTGTTCTGCCTTGCTCAGGAAGCCCAATGGAGTTTGAGTTTTTTTCCAGAGTGTGCGCATTCTGTAAGATACAGGTTAATGAGGTTCTGATAGGGAACGCCTGTTTCCACAGCCAAAGCCTTGAAATAGGTTACAGCATCCGTGTTTAGACGTAGTGTTACCTGTTTTTTCAAGTGCTTTGCATAGGGATTCTTGATGGAATCCGAAAAGTCATATTCTTTTTTCATAGATATTCACCATATTGATTGCGTTCGTTACGTGTCGCTTTACGAGCCGATATGATTCGTATTTCTGTTTCATCTTGTCGATAGGCATGAGCAACCACAAGATGCTTTAATTTGGCACTAAAACCAAGGATAATGAAACGATCTTCATCCTGAGAATGGACGGAATCATGTATTAACCTGGCATTTTCATCGGCAAACACAGTGGTTGCTTCTTCAAAAGAAATACCGTGCTTGGTCTGATTGCTCTGGTTTTTTCGTACATCCCAAGAAAAGGAAATCTCATTCATAATGCTATCTTAATTATAAAGGCGTTATTTTGCAAGAAAAATCTTCAAGAGCAGAATCGAGTAGCCAGGAGGCTCACGCCCCCCAGCCCTCACACCACCAGGACATACGGGTCCGTATCACGGAGGTTCCTTTGTTGATATTATTCACCGGATGCCGGGTTGCCCCGGAAGCCGATGGGTTTGAGTGTATCACAGCCCATGGGTCCTTCTCAACACTGAACAGCTTCAGCCATTCCGCCTCCCAGATAGGGAGCATCTGTCTTTAAAAAGACTCGCACAGCCATGGTCTCGCTCCTCAACTCCGGTTCAGGCCTTCAACACCACTGAGCCTTCCGGATCTCACTGTTTACGCGGACGGTTTTCCGTCCCCCGGCTCGTTTGAAGTGTCTACTATGCCCTCTGCTGACTTCTCGGTCCCCATGCTTCCGCCTTCCGGCTTCCGTTGCCCATTCGGGCGGGTTCCGAGATCTCCCCGGGTGTAAAAAGTAAAAAGGGTCAAAAAAGGGTCAGACCACACTTTTTAAAAAAGGGTCAGACCACACTTTTTGCGGTTGGATGATATTTTAGTTTTGACATTCATTTTGATCTTTAAATCATTTCCAAGAAGAACCATGCCAGAGGCAGGCAAGCCCCGGCCTGCCCGCAAGGTGATCCCCCGAAACCCCATCACCTTCCCGGCAGTCCCATACCCCTGGCGGTGTTCGCTGCGCTCACTCAGTCAAGCCCTGGAGCACCGCGCAGGTGTCGCGCCAGCGGCTCAGGCCGGCCCTCCGCCTTGTAGGGATGCCTCACACCCGGTGGTAAGGCAACCTTTCAGGCTGCGCGAATTTGTCGGGCTCTCCA
>JBBDRC010000293.1:0-14311 GCA_040905625.1 Kiritimatiellia bacterium | reverse complement strand
AGCGAACTGTGATGGCTGACCTGCAACAGATGCACCAGACCGATGCACACCACAAACACGGAAAGAATACCGTGGGACACCCTCCAAAGTTCGTAACTCATCCGACACAATTGACGCCCCATCGAAAGCGCCACCACCAGAAAAACCGCCACCATGGCCGGCACCAAAGCCAGCACCCGAAGGAGATTCACCGAGGGGTCCAGGTACGCCCGGAAGTCCGCATGCGCGGTCAATAAAATCACCGGATGCGCAAACACCAGGCCCATGGCCGCAATGCCGGTGGCGGTATGAAAATGCAATAAATTGTCACTGCCAAAACCCTGCGCCAACACCCGAAACCGCCCCGTGAGCAAAAACTGGGCGCACAGCATCGCCATGCCGATGAATCCGAGCGCGGAGCCGAATTCAATCCAGAACCCGCGATTTGCCTGTTCCGGACCAACCACAATCAGTAAAAGCGGTGACAGAACAAACAGCGCGTAGAGGGTGATCCATCCGATGGCTTGTAAATAGGTGTATTTCATAGGTAATGGAATAGAGCAATTTCAATGCCAAATCTGCTTCAAGGAGCGCGAATCCCCGCATTGGCGGGTCCAGGGGGGATGTTTGTTTGTTCAATTCACATGTGCCATGCGGGAAAAGACCCCTTGTGCCCGCCAATACGGAGGTTGGCGCTCCTCTCCTGAAGGCCTCTCCTCCTCTTTTCGATTGCGGGGTGAGAATCCTTTGCGTAGAGGAGAGCGAATGAGAGTCTGCATACAACTTCAAGCCGCCATTGACCAACGGGCCGGGGTGGGCCGCTACGTTCACACGCTGGTTCCGGAACTGGCCGCCCTCCGGGGAGAGGACGCCCTCAGCGGATTCTATTTCGATTTTCGCCGCAAAGGCTCTCCGTTCCCAAGGGGGTTGCTGGAGGAACATGCCTGCCACACCCTTCCCGGCACTCTGATTCAGCAAAGCTGGAAGCGATTGGGTCTTCCGGCTTACACCCGCTTTGCACCGGAGGCGGATGTGCATCATTTCCCCAACTTTATTATTCCGCCACTCCCCGCCGGTCCCAAAGCGGTGGTCAATATTCACGACTGCTGCTTTTTGACCTGTCCCGAAACCATGGAACCCAAAAACCGGGCCTATCTGCGGCACCGCATGCCCTCGACCCTGCGGCGGGCGGACAAAATTCTCACGATCAGTGAAACCATGGCTGCCGAACTGCGGGAAGCCTTCAACCTCCCCGAAGACAAGGTGGTGGCCACCCTGCTGGGGCCCCCGCCCTCCCTCAACGATCTGCCGGACGACCAGGTGGCCGGCCGCATCCGGAATCTGGGCATCGACGGCCCCTTTCTCCTGCATGTGGGCACGCTGGAACCCCGCAAGAATCATCGCTTTCTCTTCGAGGTGTTTGATCGGCTCAGGTACTTTGACGGCACTCTGGTCCTGTGCGGGATGCAGGGCTGGCAGACGGAACCGATCCTGCGGGCGATGCGCGACAGCAAAAAGGCGGACCGGATTCGTCATCTCGATTATGTCTCCGACGACGATCTGGTGGCACTGTATCGGCGCGCGGAGGCTCTGGTCTTCCCGTCGCTCTACGAAGGATTCGGCCTCCCCCCCGTCGAAGCCATGCGGCAGGGCTGTCCCGTGATCAGCAGCAACCGCGGTTCCCTGGCGGAAGTGGTGGGGGATGCGGGCATTGTGCTCCCGTTGGACGATCCCGACGCGTGGACCGCCGCTATAGAGGATGTGCTGGGGAATTTCGACCGCCGGGCCCGCCTGATCAATGCAGGTCACCATCGGGCCGCCGGCTTCTCCTGGCGCCGCTGTGCCGAGGAGACCTGGCGGGTGTACCGCGAATTGTCCAACTGATTTTTGAACGCCCGGTCCCTTTCCTCACTCTACTAAAAAAGCCCCGTGGATACGGAGCTTGAATGAAAATGGTGCTCGGAGTGGGAGTCGAACCCACACGCCCTTGCGGGCACCAGCCCCTCAAGCTGGCGTGTCTGCCATTCCACCACCCGAGCAGAGCAGTGACAGGCTCTGTATGCGGAAAGGGTTGGACTGGCAAGGACAATTTAGCGGGATCTTTCACCCACACATTAATTTTTGACGGGAAATAGTTGGACTTTTTCATAGAATACGCCACATTCCGTCACGTTTAACCCAAATGGAGATTATATGACATTTACAAAAATCACTACACTGGCCGCACTGCTGCTCACCCCCTGTCTGTTTGCTCAGGAACCCCTTCCGGAGGATGTGTTGCGCAAAGTCAGTTACGGAACCGGTATAAACATCGCCCAACAACTTTCGCAGAATCCGGACCTGAACCGGGAAGCCCTGATGAAAGGCTTTCAAGACGCCATCGACCAGAAACTCAATCAGGACGCCATCACCTACGCGGAAGGTGCCGGAATCGCCACCCAGGTCGCCCGCCGTGGCATGATGCCGGAGGAAGTGATGAAAGCCATCCAGGATCAGGCAGCCGGTAATGAGCCCCCCTATACGGAAGAGGAATTGGCGGCCGCCAACGAAGAAGCCCAGCGCTTCCTGCAGAATATGCAGCAGCAACAACAGCAGGCTTCTCAACAGGCCGCCCAGGGCAACCTGGAGGCCGGTACAGAATTTCTCAAGGAAAATGCCGGCAAAGACGGTGTGATGACCACCCTCTCCGGACTGCAATATCAGGTTCTGGAAGATGCCGAGGGGGACAAACCCGAATCCACCGATACCGTGAAGGTCCATTATACCGGACGTTTACTGAATGGTGAGGTGTTTGACAGCTCCGTCCAACGCGGCGAACCGGTTGAATTCCCCCTGAACCGGGTCATTCCAGGCTGGACTGAAGGCCTGCAACTGATGTCTCCCGGATCCAAATACCGCTTCTGGATTCCCAGTGAACTCGCCTACGGCGAAAACGCTCCCCCCGCCATCGGACCCAATCAGGTCCTCGACTTCGAAGTCGAACTGATCGAAATCAAGTAAGCGACGGAAACGTACCCCTTCACACCGATCAGCGGAAACATCTGCTGTTCGGTGTTTTTTGCGTCACGGGCGAGAAGCGTAGACGGCCCTCAACCTATCTGCATCCGGCATCCAAGTCACCAACGACCCCGGGAAGAGCGGAAACCGGGATTGCGGTAAGAACTTGAATCTTAGGACCAATTCGCATAGAAAACCAGGGTGATGAACAACCCAAATCGAATATTAACTATTCTTGACTCACATTTGACTTCCAGCGTCACCCTGACACTTTATGGGAGGGCTGCGTTGGCGTTGGCTTTTCAGGACGATGACTCCTGGTCCGCCACAATGGATGTGGATGTTATTGTTCCACGTATTGAAGTGGCATCTTTGGATGCGAATGACTCTTTTTGGCAGGCCTTGGAAAAAACAAATCAACAGCTTGAATCAGAGCAACTCTATCTGACACATATTTTTGTTGAAGAGCAGGTTATTCTGTCCCCGAACTGGGCTTCGCGAAGGGTCAGCATACCCTCTGAAAATTATACACATATTGTTCTTCAGCGCCCCTCCATCCATGATCTGATTTTAACTAAAATGATGCGGGTGGATCCTGAAGACAGAGCAGACGTGAAATCTTTATATCAGAAAGTTGATTCCCATAATTTCAATTGGAATTTGTGGTTTCAAACAGCCCACGTTCCGGATATTCTGGAATTAAAAGAAGCCTTCGATCAAAATTGCAACTGGTTTCTCAAAGAAGTGGCGGCAAAGGATATTGACGAATGAACACTCTGGGTAAGGCTCTTAGGGAAACCAGCCATCTTTCCCCACTGCAAAGAAAACTTGACCGTCTGGGACTCAAAGACTCTGAAAACTGGATTCAGCTTGGCATACACCGTGGGTGTGGTCATTATCGCCGAAAAGGCCCCATGGTAAAAGACCCTGGCACTGACACCCTCTCTAATCTGGAACTTGCGGTTGCTCTCTTACTCAATGGTAACATCTACGATCCGGTAAACATTCGGGTCGCCGCACAATTGTTAAGTGGAGAATCTGATGTGGATAAAACCCTTTTCCTGACAGAAAAGGAGCGTGTATGGACGGGGCTCCGCTATATCGCAGCCTGTGGATCGATATTGGATCCTGATAATACCTATTGGAAGAAACTTATTGAAAAATTACCTTCAAACAGTCCACCGAAAGGAGTTCTCCCCCATCCTGACCGTTTTACCACTGAATCACCTCCTTTACGGGGTCAATTGGGCTGTGCACGACAGAGAATCTGGCTTCGTCCAAATCCGGGGAAGCCTGGTTGAGCAAAACGTTAGAATATACCCTTAAGTCTAATCCTCCACAAAATCACTGGGGCGGTCCAGCGCGTAGGCGATGATGCCGGGCAACTGCTCCGGGGACACTCCGCGCCAGAACACGGTCCATTTTCCTTCGCGGTGATGTCCGCCGGCGTGCCGCTCGTACCACTGATTCACCGGATTCTCACTGCGGGAACGCCAGAACAGCCGGTCCTGCGGCTCACAGGCGGCCTCCCACAATTCCTGGGCCACCCCCTCCCCGCGGGCCTCGGTTCCCACCGTGAATTTGGACAGGTATTTCCCCGCCGGATGCGGCTCCAGAATCACCGCCCCCCGATAACGGCTCTCCACATAAAAATCCGAGGCCTCACTCAGGGACTCCGGATCCTTGAGCGTCCGACCGAATGCGGATTCAATCAACTCCAGCAACCGGGGCAGATCCACCTCCTCCAGTCGGGTGATATGCTGAATAAGGCTGCCGGGACGGATGATGCTTCCGCGTCCGCGCACCGTGAACATTTCCTGCAACAAATACAGGGGAGAGGAAATGCTGATGTGTAACTGCGGATCGTGTTCCAGCCATTGTTCCGCCAACTGTACGATCCGCATATCCTCTTCGTTGAGGCTGTACGGATTCTCCCGGCGGGTGTAATAATAAAAAACCGGTTCCGTGTCCGCATCGTGCAACATGCCCGCGTTCCGCAACACATGCAGACGATGCGCCAACCGCGGGGCCATTTGCTTCACCGCTTCTCCCACCTCCATCTCCGGGAAGAGACACACCGGAATTTCCTCCCGTTGCATACACTCCTGTAAGGCTGTGCGCCATAGGTCGACATCATCCGACGGTTTCAGCCCTGCCAATACTGCGTACGCCCCGTGCTCCCGCAGTCGCTCCGCATTTACGGCGGCATCCCCACCGGTAAGCAGCACCAGCGGACACAATTCCAGCCGAATCAAAAACTGCAGATCAAAAGTCATCAGCTCCCCCGAGCCCTCCACACTGCCGGAGTCCGGTATCACCAACGCAAAACAGGCCGAGCGATCAGATTGAAATTTTTTAAGATAAAATTCATATTCCGACCGACGTCCGATGCTGTCCAGAAAGAGTCGGATGGTTTTGGATAAGGTGTTCATCGGCTGTTCCAAATCAGGGCTCCTCCGGAACATCCGCTTCCGCCTCCCCGTCCACCTCGATCACGTCCTCAAACCGAATACCGATGCGGCGGTTGTGGATAAAGTCGCGGATAATCAAATCTTTCACCATCCAGAGGTCCTCCCGAACCTGTTTGATGCTGTCCACCTCAATGCGTTTTAACACTTCGCCTTTTTCATTCATTAATTCGGCCCGCACGATAAACAAGGCGCGCTCATCCACCCACACTTTCACCCGGTGCACATCCTTCCGTTCCGGCGGCGCGTCCAGGAGCAGGATATAGGCCTGGCGGGATTTCACCTGCTCACGTCCGAGCAGTTCCGCGTCGGGCCACCACAGGAAATCCAGGGACAGATCCGACCAGGTCAGTCCGGTATCCGCCACTTCGTCCGAGGGGGACGGTACAGGTAATGGAGCGCCATTGGCATCCCATTGCGCGTATTCCGCCTTGCCATCCGGCCAGCGAACCTGTACCCGCACCACCGGATCACCAAAGGCGTCCGACAAGGTGTAGCGGGCCATCGGCACCGGATCCCCGAAACGCAGTTCCGTCAGCAGTATTCGGTCCTGTTGCACCCGCCGCTCACGGGTGCGGATGAACCCGTGCAGATTCAGCGGCATCGGCGGCAGTTGCCCCCGAACAGCCCGCATTACCCGGTGTGCCTCCGGCAACCCGTCGGATTCCGCATCATCCGCGCCGTGTTCCCACAGGGAATCACGCGCGGTCTGAGCGAATCCCACACCGCACATCAGCCCAATCAGTATTACATATCGCAGACTCATAAGGATTTGGGAAGCGGATGATCTTTCAGCCGGCCAATTTCCGGCAGCGGACCCACCAGGGGTTTCACATACTCCAGAAAGGCGGGGGTAATGTGATTCCCCTCTTTATTGATGTAGGCCGCGGGCATGTGACGGGTGTCTTTCGCCACCGATTTTAACGTGACCCGTTCGAAATCGACTGCGTATTTTTTGCTTTTCTTCCGTTTAATGGCCACGGAACCGTCCGCGAAGTCTTTCACCGCGAAGCGCACGCCCATGGCGCCCACCTTTCGTGCCTCCTCCGCATCCGATGGAGAGACCACCCCCGGAAAGGAGCGTTGCAGATAGCCGAACGTATCCGCACGCACGCGACTGATTCCGGTTTTCTTTTTCAATTCAGTGGCCAGCAAATCCCCCAGCGCCCCGGTTCCGGACAGTTGCACATTCCCGTGGCTGTCCACTTCCTTGGTGAAAGAGGCAATGATGGATTTGCCTTTGGAGTCGCAGATACCCTCGCTCACCGCGATCACACAGCGCCCGTGCTCCTTCATCACCCGCTTCACGTCCCGACAAAACCGGCTCATGGCAAAGGGACGCTCGGGCAGATAGATCAAATGGGGTCCATCGTCCGGGTGCACCTGCGCCAGCGCGGCCGCCGCGGTCAGAAATCCTGCGTGACGCCCCATGATCACGTTGATTTTCACGCCTCCCAGCGCCCGATTATCCTGATTATCCCCCATAAAGGCCGACGCCACAAAACGGGCCGCGCTGCCAAAACCGGGAGTGTGGTCGTTTTGCCGCAGATCGTTGTCGATGGTCTTGCACAAATGGAAGCAGCGGAATTCATACTTCGCTTCACGGGCATGCTGATTGATTATATGGGTGGTTTCCGCCGTATCGTTGCCCCCGATATAGAAGAAATAGCGAACATTGTATTTGCGCAGCACCTCGAAAATTTTCGCGCAGTCCTCCGCGGTCGGTTTTTTACGAACGGACCCCAGCGCGGACGACGGCGTGGTCGCCACCCTTTCCAGATTGGCGGCGGTTTCTCGTCCCAGATTGACAAAATCCTCGTCCAGAATTCCCTGGATCCCGTGTTTGGCCCCCAGCACGTTTTCAATACAGGCATGCTGACGCGCTTCCATCACCGCTCCCGCCAGGGTTTGGTTAATAACCGCGGTGGGTCCGCCACTCTGGGCAATCAGCATGTTTCCGGTCAAGTCAGGCAATGTGGGCATATCGTTTTCCTCTTTCGGGGGTTCATCTTCAGTCGATACAGTACTCCATACCGAAAATTCGCCCTATAAAAAACCTTTTTCCTTCAGCATCTCCCGCAGCCTGTCCATTTCGCCGGGGACCTCCCCCGCCAGGCGCACCGCTTCACGGGAATTGACCCGCTTACATGCATGTTCCAACCGCAGAAGGATATCGCACAGGCGGTCCGCGGCTACATTTAACAACGCGCCCCGGACACGGTGGGACAGTTTCGCGGCATCTTCGAACCGTTTGGAGCGAATGTGCTCGACGAGGATCGGAACATCCGATTCAGTGGACAGGATCACGTCCCCGATAATACTGCGGACCAGTTCCTCGTCACCGAGTTCATCCGGCAGGGTGAAAGAGGCCCCCATTACGGGCAACCGCGGTTTTGTCTCGACCGGATCCTCCGGCGGTTTCGGCGGATCCGGCTGTAACGCCTCGTCCACTTCCGGCCGGGCATCCGCCGGTTTGAGATACTGCG
Source organism: Kiritimatiellia bacterium (assembly GCA_040905625.1). GTDB lineage: Bacteria > Verrucomicrobiota > Kiritimatiellia > SS1-B-03-39 > UBA6053 > UBA6053. The sequence continues at coordinate 6,381 of JBBDRC010000293.1, read as the reverse complement.
CCAATACCCGGATCAATTCCTTTTGTGAAACCGGCTTGGAAATATAATCGTCCATTCCCCCCTTCAGACACAACTCACGGTCGCCCTCCATCGCATTCGCAGTCATCGCCACAATGGGAATATCCGGATTCAAGACCTGTGAATCCCCGGAGCGAATGCGGCGGGTCGCCTCCAGTCCGTCCAAAATCGGCATTTGCACATCCATCAACACCAGATCATACGGCAGCGTTTCAAGGGCATAGATGGCCTCTTCCCCGGACACCACCGCATCCGAGTGCACATCAAAGCGTTTAAGCATCCCGATCGCCACCTGTTGATTCACCGGATTGTCCTCGGCCACCAGTACCCGTGAGCCTTTGTAGGAGGCCATGGCGGAGCCGTGTTCCGGAAGCTCCAACCCCTCCGGATTTTTAGATGAACGCGCCAGCGCTTTCTGCAGAGCCTGCAAACATTCGGATTGCGGCACGGGCTTCATCAACACCGAGCTGAATCCAATCTGTTCAATCAGGAAACGTGACGGGGAAACCCCCACCGACGACATCAGGATCAACCGGGTGCCGGCCAGTGCCGGGTCCCCTTTGATGGCTCGCGCCAGCGTCACTCCGTCCATATCCGGCATTTGCATGTCCAGAATGGCGATGGTATATGCACGGTCGGTATTCGCAACCTCGCGCAAACGTTCCAGAGCCGGAAGGCCTCCATCCGCCTCCCCGATGTCCATTTTCCATCCCGCCAGGCGCCGGGACAGAATCTCCCGGTTGGTTTGATTGTCATCCACGATCAAGACCCGCACGCCCTCCACCGTGTCCGGCACCACCAACTCTTCCCCTTCTTTGGCTTCCGGCACCGGCAGATCCAGCACAAACCAGAACTCCGTCCCGACCCCCACTTCACTTTCCACCTCGATTTCACCGCCCATCAGCTCAATCAACTGTTTGGAAATCGCCAGTCCCAGCCCCGTACCGCCGTATCGGCGGGTAATGGACGCGTCCACCTGGGTGAATTTTTCGTACATATTCGCCCGGGCGGTGTCAGGAATCCCGATCCCGGTGTCGCGGATGCTGAATTTCAGTTTCACCCGTTCCTTTGATTTTTCCAGCACCTTCAGACCCAGCACCACTTCCCCTTTATGAGTGAATTTCACCGCATTCCCGGCCAGGTTGGTTAACACCTGACGCAATCGCGCCGAATCGCCGGACACAAAACGGGGAACGTCCGGATCCACATCACATAAAAACTCGATTCCTTTTTGCTGTGCCCGTATGGCCAAACTCAACGCGAAATCGTCGATCATGGAAGGTAAGTCATAGTCCAGATATTCCAGTTCCACCCGGCCCGCTTCAATTTTTGAGAAATCGAGAATGTCGTTAATCAGGTTCAACAGCGAATGGGCACTGCTCTCCACCGATTCGGCGAAGCGCCGCTGCTCCTCGTTCAATTCCGTATCCAGCAACAGGCCCACCATCCCGATCACTCCGTTCATCGGGGTCCGGATTTCATGACTCATATTCGCGAGAAACTCACTTTTGGACCGGGTGGCCGCCTCCGCCGCCATCGCCGCGGACTGTGCCTCCATAAACGAATCCTGCAGCAGTTCGTTCGCCTTCTCCAATTCACGGTTTAACAGATTGAGTTTTGTTTCGCTGTCCTTTTTAGCCGTCACTTCCCCCAAATATCCGTTCCAATGATTCGCCAACTGCGGATCCCGGGAGGCGCTCACCTCGAACCAGCGTACGCGGTTGTCCACTTCCCGAATGCAGAATTCGCGCACCACACTCCGCGCACCCTCCGGGGCGTCCTGAAACAGACTCAGAAAAATCCGTTTTTGATCCTCCGCCAGTTTTTGAAAAAACGGCTCCGGATCTTCCGTCAACCCATGCGGGGTAAGCGCGAACAGTAAGCGGGCGGCTTCGCTGCAGTAGGTAAAGGAAAAGCGCCCATGTTCATCTTCACGTATCTGGAAAATCATGCCCGGCAATTGAGTGGCCACCGTTTTGAGCTGCCGGCTGTATAAGTGATCACTGAAACTTCCCGCCAAATACAGCTTAAACACCCCCACCAACCCCAGAAACAGCAGGCTGTACACCACCATGGACAACACCCCCAGCCGCTTAAAGTCGTTGTGGATCGCCCCCAGTTCGGGATCATTCTCCTCCAACACCACCAACACCCCCCGCTTGACTCCCTGATCATCCGGAATGGGAAGAGTTGAAAAGCTGAATCGAATGGAGCCGTTGCTGATCACCGACGCCGCCGGGTCCGTTTGTTTTTCGGAGGTGGAAAACTGACGCTCCACCTTGCGCATCAGCACGTCCCGTTCCTTCTCCGACACATCGGGGCCGAACAGTTGCTCCTGATACCCGCGGCCCGCCTTCACCAAATAGTCCGGGGAAATGGCGGACACCTGATACCCCTCCGGCACCGGTCTCCTCCCCTCGGAACGGGAAAACGGGACCAGTACTGAAAATTTCAGATCACGTCTCCGATCACGATGGGGGACCCGCAGCCAATCCCACACCCTCTCCTCTCCATACAGGAATTCGACGCCTCCCGCACTGTCACCGTCCAAATTTATCGGAAACGCAACCTGCAGCGCCAACCCGGTCCCGGAATCCTCAAAGCTCCAGGACCCCCTTCCCTCCTGAAGGGCTGTCGCCACCGCGGAGGACATCCCGCCCGCACTCCCGCCATCCCCTGTTCCGGACAATCGAACCCGCACGTCCCCCTCCGCACCGTACACCCTCAGTTCATCCACCCGCGATTTCCACCGCTCGAAAAAAGGCTGAAGATCTCTCTCGAGCGTTTTTTCTCCTCCTGCCAGCGCTTCAGCGACCCCATTCGCGGCCAGAAGTTCATCCATCATCACCCGCGACAGATTCCGGTAGTGCTCCCGGGCGGAATCAAATGCCAATTCCGTTTGCGCCAGGCGTTTGTCCAGATGCAAAGACACCCGATCCTTTCGCTGGCTGCCGATGAATTGCAATACCGCCCAGGCCAGCAATACATACAACAGCATGCCCGCGATGGTGAGCGAGAACGAGTCCACTGAACTGGAGCGGCCGGATTTCAAAGGAGCGCGTGTTGATGGCATATGGGGTAAAGGATACGAATTTCAGCAAAGAACGATAGATAAAAAGAAAAAATCCTTTAAATTGAGTATACCCTCTGAAACCGGTCTTATCGTCTGCTCTCAGGAAAACCGTCGTGTTTTCTCCGCGAGTTGGTTCGCCAATTCGGCCCACGCCTTCAGATCCAGCGTCTCCGGACGACGCGTCAGGTCCAGAGAAAGTCGGGTGGGGTCATAACCGAAATCCTTCACAATTCCCCTCAACTGCTTGCGGCGGCGGGTGAAGGCGAAACGGCACAGTTTTTCAAATAAATCCGTATCCCGCAGTTCCATCGGCGGCTGTTCACGCCGTTGCAGATGCACCACCGAGCTTCCCACTTTCGGGGGAGGCAGAAAACAGAGCCCCGGCACCTGTCGAATACGCTGAACCTCGAACATCCAGCTCATCCGCACCGTGAGCAGTCCATAAAGGCCCGACCCCGCCGGAGCCAGCAGGCGGTCCGCCACATCGCTCTGCAGCATCACCGTCACCGAAAGAGGGGCCCATACGGGGTTCGCGAGATCATACAAAATCCGGCTCCCCACCGAGTAGGGTAAATTGGAAATCACCCGCACCGGATCCGGACGCAGCAACGGGGGCCAATCCGTTTTGGTGGCGTCGCCATGGATCAAGGTCAGGTTCCGAACGTCGGAAAACCGTTGTTGCAGGTGTTCCGAGAGTCGGAAGTCGAGTTCAATGGCGGTGACGGCTTCAGCCCGCCCGAGCAGCCCCTCCGTCATCACCCCCAGCCCGGGTCCCACCTCCACCACCCGATCCCCGGCGCTCACCCCGGAGGCGTCCAGAATCAAATCGCGCATGTGGGCGTCCACCAGAAAATTCTGCCCCATGCTTTTACTGGGGGAAAAGCCGATGGCGGCGAGATAGGCCCGGACCTCGCGGGGACGGGTTAAGCTGAAGTCCGGGTCCATGGGGATGCTTTCGTGGACAAGTCGGCCGCACAGGCAATCGCCTCCAGCATGCTGTCGGGACGGGCGATCCCCTGTCCGGCAATCGCGAAGGCGGTCCCGTGGTCCGGGGAGGTGCGCACCATCGGCAGACCCAGGGTGATATTGACTCCCTGATCAAAAGCCCACAGCTTCAAGGGGCCGAGTCCCTGATCGTGGTAGAGAGCCACGATTGCGTCGTAAGCGCCGGTCACCGCCTCGTGAAAAACCGTGTCTCCCGGACGCGGCCCGGACACCGGTTTTCCCTCCGCCCGCATCCGTTCAATCAGCGGCCCGATCCACTCCACCTCCTCGTGACCGATACTGCCGCCGTCCCCCGCGTGCGGATTGAGTCCACACACCGCGATACGGGGTGAATCGATTCCAAACAACGGCAGGGCCTCGCACAACAAGTCCACCGCCAGCCGGATTTCGCGCTCGTTCAACACCTCGGTGATCCGGCGGACCGGCACATGACGGGTGGCCAGCATCACCCGCAGCCCTTTTCCGGCCAGCAGCATGCCAAATCGATCGGTTCCACAGCGCGCCGCCAGCATCTCCGTATGCCCGGGAAACCCGATTCCCGCCAACGCCCAGGATTGCTTGCAAATCGGCGCGGTCACCAATCCGTCCAGCTCCCCGGCCAGACAGGCCTGAATTCCCCGGTCCACCCACGAGGCCGAGGCACGGCCCGCTTTTTCGCCCACCGCACCCGGAACCGCCCGCGGAAACGACACCTCCGAGGGCCACACCTCCCCGGTCAATTTCAGCCCCAACCGTTTAGCCTCCGCAGCCAGCAAATCGGGATCGCCAATCAGCACCGGATCGATATCCGTCCGGTCCTGGATCGATTTCAGGGCGATTTCAGGCCCGATTCCGTTGGGATCTCCAATCGGGATGCCCAGGCGGGGCCTCATTCGATATCTCCGCTCACCGCCGAGATATCCGGATTGAAGCGCTGCACCTGAAAGTCGCTGCGTAACCCTTCGATCCAAAATTCATAGAGTTCCCCGAATTTTTCGTTGCGGATGCGTCTTTCCAGATCGGACTGCACATCGGTCAATTGCGGAGTTCCCCCTCCCCGGCGGTCTTCCACCTTAAAAATAAACGACTGGGTGGGCGTGTCGATCAGGGAAGTCACCTCCCCCGCCTCCACCTCCAACAGCGCTTCCTGGAGAGCTTCGGGAAGTTTCGAGACGTTCACCCAGCCCTCATCACCGCCTCTGGACGCCTTCGGGCCCTCTGAATACGCCGCGGCCACATCCGCGAACTCACCCCCCTCCGCCAGCTTTTTCATGACTTCCTGAATTTTCCGCTGACGCGCCTCTTCGCCGTCAGCGGCCGCCGGACGAAATGCGATCGACCGCAATTTGAGTTCCACATCCGTCCGCAAGTCCTGTTTGTGGGTTTCATATGCCTCCCGGATTTCCCGGGGGGAAATGTGCAGTTTCGATGTCACGAACTGCTGGGTCATGGACTGGGTGATCAACTGCTCCCGGATTTCGTTTTCCCATTGCTTCTCCGTTTTGCCGGCCATGCGCAGGGTTTGCAGAAGTTGATCGCGATCATTGTCGAAACGTTCACGAAGAATGGTGTCCGTCCGTTCACGAACTGCGGCGGCGGGGAGTTCAGCCTTTAGTTTTTCAAACTGCGCCACCATCAATTTCTGCTCAATCAGGGTTTCCAGCCCTTTATTGAAAAGTTCCGCCTGTTTCTCAATAAACTCCCGGTCCCGTGCCGATTGACGCCGAAGCTGTTGCAGGGCCGGGCGAATGCGTTCCACCACGTCTCCCACCGTGATGATTTTATCATCCACCACCGCCGCATAGCCGTCCACAGGCTGAACCTGACTCTGGGCAAACAGGTGAACGGGCATCCAGACCAGACATAAAAAATAAAAAGCACATATTCGCATTTCCCACCCTTAGCCCATGATTCCGGCCCTGTGAAGTCGTAATTCATCCGGATATTCTCCTTCCCGCCGCGTTGCCGCGATCTGGACGAACGCCGTAGACCACGCGATGGGGTATGATTCCGGGGGGAGTCGGGTTCTGAACAGGAGGATGCGACGTTTTCACCAGATTTGATCACTGGAGAGTCGACATTTTCCATCAATCGAGTGAGTTCATCTGGTTCTGGGTTCGAGGCACCCGGAATCTCATTGCGATTTCGAGTGCCTCTGCAACCTGCCATGAGTAAAAGTAAAAAAATCAGTCCTGATTTCATGATACAACGTCCACCCGCACTCGTTCAGTGGCGGGAATTGCCTCTAGTCAGAGCCCGTTCGAAAAGCCATTTGGTCCTGAGACGTATGTGCCATCCAAGGGGAG
>JBBDRC010000292.1:0-2365 GCA_040905625.1 Kiritimatiellia bacterium | reverse complement strand
AGATACAGATCACTGAAGCCGACATCGCTGAACTTCTCCAGGCCAAAGCCGCGATTCAGGCCGGATGGACCACCCTCTGTGAATGCGCAGGTATTTCCCCCGACTCTCTCCGCCACGTCTTTGTCGCCGGCGGCTTTGGATACCACCTCACACCCTCCCACGCCAGGGCCATTGGCCTGCTTCCTCCGGTTCCTCCCGACCGCATCCACCTCGTCGGCAACGCCTCCCTTGCCGGTGCCACCCTGGCCCTGCTCACGGAAAAAGCTCTTCCCCGCATGAAAAGCCTTCGTACCAGCGTAAACCTTGTCGAACTGAATCAAATCGAAAGCTTTGAGGATCACTACATCGACAGCTTGGGGCTGGAATACGTTTCCTGCCAAAGTGTCTGCACGCCGGAGTAGTTCAGGATCTTTTTATCACGGGTGATACGAATGTTCAGGTCAAAGACCACAGCATTTGGATTACGCCGGGCCTTTAATTGAATCAGGTTTGCGAACCCGGTTGTTGTAAAGCCCGACGGGATACCGGAAGGCCCGGAACGGCCAGACATCCAACAGATCGCTGACCCAGGGGGTATTCAGAGCCGGTTTGTCCGCAGGCAGACACCAGGCCCAGACCGCCATGAAAACGCGTAACACTGTGCTGATAAGAAAGATCACCTGGAAGGCATTCAGCGGTCCCCATGGCGCATGCAAATCCATTCCCTGCAGATGCTGAACGAGCTGGCCGCCCAGCATCGCCGATAACCCGCCCACCAGCCCGCAGAATCCCGTCATCGAGGCCACAAACATGGCCCGGTCCCGGTCCGGGGAGCACTCGAACATCAGACCGTTCTGTCCCACCCCAAAGGCCGCGTTCCACATGCCGTCGAAGAAGCAGACCGGCATCAGAATCCAGAAGGCCGTTTCAGGGGTGATGACAACAAACGCCAGGCCGATGAAAATCTTGAACAGCATGCCGGTGCGCAACAGGAAAACACAGCCCCTCCGCTGGGCCAGTCGTCCCCATCCTTTGGCGGAGAGGGCGGTGCCCAGCCCCTGCAGGGCCCAGATCAGCGTGGCCTTCCAGACCGGCATACCCATCAGGGCAAAGAGGTAAAACCCCATTTGCACTGCGGCACAGACGGCTGAGGCATTCCAGCCACTGAAGAAAAACACCAACTGACGGTATCGCTTGTCGCGGAGGGGCTGCAGCAGGATGCGGAACGGATGCTCCGGCACTTGAGGGTGGAGTGGCGGTTCGTGCACCCGCAGGAAAAGCAGGATGTCCCATATCCCGGCAGCCACACTTACCGTGACCACCACCAGAATGAGAGGAAAAAAAGGAATCCCCGGAAGACCACTAAGCCCCATGATCACCAGATAGCTTAATACCCAGACCGCCGAACTCCAGGATGCGCGCACCCCCCAGTAGCGGTTGAGGACCCGGCGTGGAATCAGGTCTCCCATCCATGAATAGAAGAGCGGGGTGGCCATGTGGTTGAGAAGATTCCCCAGAAAAAGAAACAGAATCATCCAGCTCACTCCGCGCGGATTCCGCAGTCCGGGCACCAGAACAGGCACAAGTAAAGCCGGCAGGTAGAGCACCCGTCCCAGAATAATCCAGATCATAAAAGCGGGCTTGCGGGCCTTAAGACGTCGCGCCAGCAGCGCTCCCACAAATTGCATGGACAGGGCAATCAGGGGAATGCCCCCGTAGAAGCCAACTTGTGCAGGTGTGCCGCCCAACTGCTGAATCAGCTTCAGGATCAGCGGAGAGGAAACTCCGGTGTTGAAGATCATAAACAGACAGCAGCCCCACGTCACCAGACGCAGGGATTGACGAAGTTTCATAGAAGGCGGCATGAAGGTGCTTTAGCTTGAGCCTGATCGAAAAGGGTTTTACGAGGATCCTGCCGAAATGACGGCAGTATCGCGATGCGGTTTCAAAACGGAGGATGGTCTTTCCAGACCGTCACCTGAGACATTGGGCAAAAAATGTCGGGATGGAAAGCCCAACCTCCTTTAATCAGCCTTGCATCCGAAAAGTATGAGAGGATTCTGCGCGAATGCGGGACGAATAATAGAGACCTTTCGCGATACAAGAACCGAACGGGGCTCGGGGACTATTCCACCTCCCACTCCGGAAATTCTTCGGCGGGATCGTAAACCCGAATGCCTGGAATATCGTAAAAATGCCGGTCGGACGTGAGGATGGATCCGCCAAACTTCAAGGCATGGCATGGTGAAAACGTTGTCAAAGAAAATGATTCTGAATCCCTACAATTCGACAACGGCCCCATCGCACACATGCGTGTTGTGAGTTCATGCAGCGCACCGTTTCAGCGGGGTTCGATGATGAACGTCCGGAAATTCCGGGGCGCGAC
>JBBDRC010000291.1:0-14490 GCA_040905625.1 Kiritimatiellia bacterium | reverse complement strand
GAAAACGGACCTTCAGTCCGTTTTCGGACCGGGCTGGTATTGCCTCGGACCTTCGGCCCGAAAACTGTGGTCCAACGCTTCCGTTTGCAAAACACAGGGTCAAAACACACTATATCTTGTGGCGAGTCCAGCGAAGTAAATACCTCTATTCTCGTATTTGGCGTAGTTCCCTTTGTCCCCAAAGGGAAAACCCCAACTCTACCCACAAGGCTCATTGGCTCCGCAGTTCTCCCTGTTCCACTTTGAAACAGAAGAGAATTTAAAGACCTGTTTATTGCCTTGTGAAAATTATTTGGTTCTTGTCAACAGACTCCAAAAAAACATCTGGTCGTGATTTCATATCTTCGTCGATGCGTACCTGTAATTTGTTATCACCGATAAAACGGCAAATCATTGGTAAAACTATTATTCCGTCTGATTTTTCAGATATAACCAAGTCAAGGTGCATTGGATCAATATTTGCATTGAGCTTCCATGTTAGGTTACGTCCACTCGTTGAACCATCAAGAACCACATTTTCCCTAATCATTTTTGCTGAACCGTCTTCATTAAAAAATAGTGATGCAGTTTCCCCTTCGGAATCGGTTCCAAGCCATTCACCAACAAGTTGTTTCTGTGGTGACGTACCGCAAGAAGATACAAATATATTTAATGCTAACAGGATTATTAAAACGATATTCTTTTTCATTGTATATTCTCTTACTGATGGTGTTCTTGACTTGAAATTCACTTAACAAACGGAGTTTGTGGGGGTCAAGCCTGGTTTGTAAGAATTTTGCCTGAATATACGCTTCGGGTATCATTCAGTTTAGCCAAATAATGGAATAAAACAACGGAATGGATTCACTTTGAGACGAATTATTCAGATAGTTTTCGGGTGTTTAGCTTTGCTTTCTTGTTTGGTGGTTCGCATCTTCTTCTATTTCAGATCTGACCATTTCAATGATCATGTGCCGGTATCGTCGTAAGCCATCAAAGTGAGTATTATTCAACTCATTTAGGGAAAGCTTCTCGTCCTTACTTGCTTCTTGAATTAGCCCATATAGATCTAAGTCAAAGTGGGGTTCAAGACCCTTGTGACAGGCCCGACAGATTGTAATCAGGTTGTTGCGCTTTGTGAGACCGCCCATAGCCCACGGTCTGATGTGATGAACGTTCAATTCGATATCCACACAGTCTGCGGGTCGTCGGCCACATATAACGCACCTATGCTTGTCCCTTTTTATGACTTCCATGCGCGCTTTTGGTGTTGGGGCACGCTGGGTGTACGCGGTCGGCACTCTAGATATCTCAATGCTGTAGTAAATTCCGTCAGGTGCGACCTCAATTACAGTCTCCACAAAGTCAAAATAGTCCTTTGCCAGACCTATTTCGATTAATGCGTTGCCCCCAAGCACCATGAACACACTCAGGTCTTGAACGGTTGTCACTACTGTATATGGCTGTTGTATACTCTGCCACATGGCGATCATTTTGGCTGGACTAACCTCGCATGCGATTCGAAGCTCACGTTTGGGTGTAGCCTTGCTGAACCCGACCCATTTCGTCTGCATCTCCCATTGGAAATTACCTTCTTTATTTGCGGTGAGCGTTATTGCGTAGTAAAGATGGTCTGAACTCGGCACGGACATCTGCATCAAACATTCTTTAAGATACGATGCATTCACTCTAATACCCCTTTTCCTCAGACCAAATTCGATTCATATCTAAATCAAATTTGTTTATATTTTCTTGAATTTTAAAATATTGTAATAAAAAACTTTTAATAAATATTTCATCATCAGAAAAAGTCAGTGCGTGACTTATAACCTCATCAGTACAAAGATATTTATTTATTTTCCACAATTTTATTGCTTCTTCTTTTGGATCGTTCATTTTATATCTTTAATATATTTATTTTAGCCATGTAGAATGGACCCACACTTCGATACTGGACTCCGAAAGTCTAACTTTTGACCTTCCTAAAAGAGTATTATCTAAAACAACCACTGCGGTTCCTGGGTGTATGTATACCGCGCGTCCTTGTGCAATATAATTTGATACAGCACCACGATCATTTCTTTTCATTATATCCAATATTGTATTAAAATCTGAAGAATTCTGCGAGCCAAGACAGGTCACATCAATTATTGCCTGAGACCCAATTGCAGGCGGTCTGAGACTACTGTCAACTGTAGTTTGCTGTGTAGAATCAGCATCAGACGAAAAAACTATGTTGATGAGTATCAAAAGTCCAACAAGTATAAAAGAAGCACATATAATGAAAACACATCCCTCATTTACCTCATTAGTAGATGATTCCGCTTTTTGAATTTTGGTGTTTCCACAAAACGGACAACTTTCGACATCGTTGTTAATTTTTTCTCCGCACTTTGAACAAATGACTACAACCATATCGTTTTCCAATCTAATCTGGATGCCATCGTTATCATCACTTAGAGATCGGCCCTTGTCTTTTGATCCTAGACCACTCTCTTTCCGCAGCTTCGAGCATCCCTTCGTAATACGCTTTCTCCGGACCGTTTGGCATAGCTCGAATATTATTGCGTATTTCTCTTAGCTGACTTTCGCCTTGGCTCTCTGATATAATCGCGCCATGAGAGTCTCGATAGTATCGCTCCTGAAATTGTCGGCTTGGTCTTGAGCGGTTAACAAATACATCCTCCTGAGGAGTTTGTTTGCGTTTTGCCTCCCGTTCGATTTGAGTTTTCTCAATTAGAGAACTTTCACTTTTATCCTCAGTGTTTGTCTGAATATTGTGAGCTATCAGTGTAGCGTTTTCGAGCTTCGCCCTCATATCATTGAAACTGATCAAGCCTTCACTATAAGTTCTAACAATTTTCTGTATTTCAGAATATTCAGGGCGTTCATTTTTCGGATTAATGAAAAGATCAATAATTGACCTTACTGTCTTTTCATTATATTTATCATCTTTGATCGTAGAAAGCATTTCATCTAAGACGACAGCAATCGAGCTTTGATCTTTGTTCTGGGCGAACATCACAAAATCTTTTAAAAAATTAGCATAACTTTCAAAATGCTCATATTTGATGTTTTTGTATACTTTAAGTCCGGAAGTATAATATTTTTTTGCAGTATGATTCTTCTCCAGCAAGTAATTCATTGTGCCCAGGTTTTGGAGAGATGTGGCGTAGTATACATTATTGGTTCTATTTTCCAACTCGTAATACCTCGCGGCCGCCTTTGTGAAAAGGATGGTGTCTTCGATATTTCGATTTTCTTTAAAAACCTGCAGCCCCTTGGTTACCAGCTCTTTCCCGAGATCGCCGAAAGCTGCTGAGCTTACGCAGACATATAGAAGCACTGCACAATGTGTTCGGTTGAATATTTTCATGGTTGTGGAGGCGTTGAAGGCAAAAAATCGATAAAGGCGCTATAAAGTGATACAGCGGACCAACTGCCCCACCCGAAAACGCGGATCAATTCCCCGAAAGGAGTTAAAATGGTATCTGTTGATTTCATCGCCCGTTCAACCCTGAATAGACCACTTTATGGATTCAAATGCAACGCCAATTTCATCACTTTTTTGAGTGATGGATCGATTGCGCCTTGGCCGGGCATCTCTGCTGCCGGGCGTATAGGCGGAATTCGGCAGTCCCCTTCCGAAAACGTTTCAGCGGCAGGGACTGCCGCGCTACGCCGTTCGCTTCGACCCGAAGGAAAACCCCGACGGTGGGAAACGCAGTACATCAGTGGTTAAATAACCAAAATATTATGAGATCGATTTGAGGAACGTTTCCAAAATGCCGTCCTTTTCCAGAAAATCCCCGGCGGTTTTGATCCTGAGTAACGGGTATACATGATTCAATGCTTCGTATTTTGCGGGAAGGTCCAGATAGCAAACACCCCAAAGCTGAGCAATGAACAGTTGATACAACCTCCATTGATTCGGCAGGCAGATTTCAACCACCTCTTTCTTTCGGGAATCCACTTTTGTTTCCGCCATTATGCAGGGCAACCCCAGGAAACGGCCCACTCCGTATGCGCCATCCACCACTCGTTGATGAGCCCAAACCTGGATAATTCTCTCCCGGGTGCTTGTTTTGACAGGAATGTGAAATTTTGGTTTCTTTGCTCCCAAATCATACACAAGGTCCGTTGGCAACCAACAGTCTTCATCCATATTCATAACCGGGAGACTCGTTTGAGCCGCACATCCCAAATGCACTGAAAACAGAATCCTGATCAGATACTCAAAGAAGGTGCCGGGTGTCTTTTGGTCGTTTTTGGTTCGCAAATCATTGGCGCAACAGAAAAGCATGGCTGCCGAATAGACGACCCGGGTGATCTCTTCCGAATCAAGTTGGTTTGAAAACGGCTCCCTCAACAGCACCCCCAATCTGTCGGTCACGGATTCTTTTTCAGAAATAAACAGAGCCGCATTCACTGCGCGGGTGTGTTCAGATTGTTTGCCAAAGGCAAAATAGGTTTTCTCTTCAACCATGGATGTGAGATCCAGAATATCTGTCCGCTCCAGGCATTCATGGCTGAAAGCGACAACCTCGATCAGCTTTTCAATGACATTCTCATCATCGAAACCGGGTTTTTTGGGCAATGTTCGGTAAAGATCATAAAATTTCATCAAGGACTCTTGTGTGTTTAAGGGCATCAAAGGATGGGTTGTCTTCCCGCAGCACATCGTACAGCAAAATAAGGGTGGCAAGTGTCGGGTTCCGTTTCCCCGACTCAATCAAATGCAGGGTTGTGTGATCCACACCAGCCAACGAGGACAGCTTACGCTGAGAATAACCCTGGCGTATCCTTTCATTTTTTATTTCACTGATACAGCGATTGACGATTTCTGTCGCCTTTTCATGGCTGATACTCATGCGGGGTACCATACCGGATGCGGGGCATTTAGTCACGTTGACTATAGTCAACATAAAAAGCTTGACATCAAATCGATCTGCTATATCTGTAAGGTATGTCCCAACATTTGTATAAATCGATCAAATCCGATGTTGAAGCCGCACTGCGGAAATATCGGAACCCCCTAAACGTGATAGAAGGTTTTTCAGGCCCCGGTGGAATGTCACTTGGTCTTCAAAACGCCGGTTTTCACCTGAAATATGCTTTTGATATTTCCGAAAAAGCGGTTTCGACACACAATGCCAATCTTGGGAACCATGCGGAAGTCAAGGATGCCAGAGAGGTGGATGGTTTTAAGGTGATGAAGGCCCTGGATTTAATCCCCCGGGAACTGGATGTTTTTGCGGGGGGGCCCCCATGCCAGGGTTTTTCAAAACAAAAACGCGGCGCACATCTTGGTGATAAACGTAACGAATTGGTCCTGGAGTACATACGACTGGTAAATGAGTTTATTCCCAAGTTCTTCTTCTTTGAAAATGTTGCCGTCTTCGGTCAGAAACGCGGAAAGGAATTTTTAAGAAAGATGCATGAGGAACTAGAGGCCTACCAAATAAATGCCTTTTTCCTTAATTCCGCAAATTTCGGGCTGGCCCAGACCCGACAACGCTTTGTCGTGGTGGGTAAACGGGAGGACATCGCTTCATCTTTTATTCTTCCTGAAAAGGTGGTGGATGAATGGAGGACCCTGCAGAATGTCATCGGGGATTTACCTGAACCGCCCGCTGATTACAGTTGTCATCCCGACTTTCACAATCATCAAAATGCCAAAGTAACGGATTTGAACGTGAAAAGATTTTCGTATGTGCCCCCTGGCGGAGGGTGGCAGGACATACCGTTTGACCTTCGTATGGCTTGCCACCAGAAGGTGGATATCAGCTCTGGTGGATGGCCGGATGTTTTCGGTCGATTAAAGTGGGAGGGTCAGTGCCCAACCATAACAGGTGGTTTTGACAGTTTCACCAGAGGAAGATATGGACATCCTCAAGCAGACAGGCCTCTTACACCACGGGAGGCTGCCCGATTGCAGGGGTTTCCCGACCATTTTGAGTTTCACGGGACACGCGGCGATATTCGAAGTCAAATCGGGAATGCGGTCCCCCCTCCTTTGGCGGAAGTTGTCGGAACCTGCATAGCTCGTTCATTGCTTTGTGAAGAAGGTCTGATTAAGGACTCCTACCCACAATCCGTTCTGCTCGAAAAATCCGAGAGCATTTATATGTGAACGGCTTGACTTGGGACTTGTCGCTCCCAGCCCAAGGAATCTAACCGAAATATAACGGGGTCAAAAAACCCGAATTTCCGCATGAAAATGGAACCTGGCTGATCTCATTTTTGCTGCGTTTCACCGAATTTCCCGGCATACCCTCCCGCGGTTTGTTGGGATTCAGACCTCAATTTAAGCGCCCAAATTGGCAGAACGGACCGCAGATTCAAATGCAGTTTCGAAGAGGGTGGATTGAAGGGTTATCGGCTGGGAGTGCGGGGTTTGGGGCTGGGGTATTTCCGTGAAAAAAGCATCAAAGACGCTTTGCATATTTCTTCGGGTGGTGAGGATGCCGGGATGCAGATGGATTGTGGGTCCGTCTGGTTCAGGTCCAGCCCCCCGCGCTCAACGTGAGGTTTCGGAGCGCGGCATGGTCGTCACGAAGGTTGTCGTAGTGGGGCTGAAAGGACTTCAGATGCTGGCAAAAAAGGTTTCGCGCGATGATTCGCAGCGTGTCCATAAAGGTTTTCACGGTGAGGTCGTGACGAACGTTTCCCTCTTACCTGTATTCTCTTTGGTTGCGGATGAAATCTGCATTAGGGACGTTTGAATCTTAATCCCTCAGCTTTCGCTCGTGCCGGGCAATAAGCAGGATGCAGCCTTCGTAGAGGATATAGAGGGTGGCGCCCATCATGATCTGGGAGACGGGTTCGGGGGGGGTGAGGATCATGGCCATGATCAACAGGCCGACGAGGACCTGACGTCGGTTCGCGCGCAGGCTGCCGCTTCCGATCAGATCCGCGTATCCCGCCATCAGCAGCACCAACGGCAATTGAAAGGCCAGTCCGAATCCGATGATCAGTTTGAGGACAAACGCGATGTAGTCGGTAAGAAAAATCCAGTCGGCGGAGGTTCCCATCCAGTCATGAATGGTGAATATCAGGTTTTGCAGGGCATAGTGGATGGTCCCGAAATAGCCCATGGCGGCTCCCCCGAAGAAGAGCAGCACTGCGGCCCAGGAGGAACTGCGAATCACCCGTTTTTCGTTGGAATGCAGTCCGGGAAAAATAAACCGGGCCACGAAAAAGACCACAAACGGGGAGGCCAGCATCAGGCCGGACCAAAAAACGATGGAAATGGCGACTTTAAATCCGCCCATGACTTGCGGCACTTTCAGAAATTCATTCGGATCCAGCCCCATGGTGCGCAACGGTTCAAACAGAAAGGCCAGGATGTGTCGGATGAAGGGGATGCAGATTATCATGCCGACAAAAACAGCCATGAGGGAGCGCAAAATGGTTTTGCGGAGATCCTCCAGATGGTCGAGAATGCTCATGGAGGTTTCTTCAGTCATTGGAGGGTTTCTCCTGTTCGGGGAATTCGGATTGCGGGCGGGACGCCCGCGTTCCCGGGGGGTCGGCTGCGGGGTTGGAGTCGGCAGGGGTTGAGGATTGCGGGCTGGAAGCCCGCGTTTCCGGGCGGGTGGAGCTTCGCTCCACCCGGTGGGGCCGGTTGGTTTCCTCCCATTCCTTGCGGGCCTGCTGAAAGGGTTCCCCCGCGTCGTTGATTTCGCGTTGAATATCGCGGGAAATTTGCCGTAATTGTTCCGACCAGCGGCCCAGCGTGCGCATGGTTTGAGGCAGGGATTTGGCCCCGAACAGAATGAGTACGGCGATGAGCACCACCGCCATCTCCATGGGGGACCCGCCCAGGAAATCTAAAAAAGAAAGAGAAAAGATCGCATACATGGTTCTTGAAATTATCTATTTTTGTGGAATGATCCAGCAAGTTCCACATTAACTTCATCCATGAAAGACTCCCTCTATCTCGCATTCAACCCCGGTGTCACTGAACTGATCATTGTTCTGGTGGTCATTCTCCTGCTGTTCGGCCCCAAAAAGCTGCCGGACCTTTCCCGTGCCATCGGCAAAAGTATCGGCGAATTCCGCCGCGGCCGCCAGGAAGTGGATGATGAAATGAAAACGGTGAGCGAAGACTTGAAAGAAGACGTGAACGAGCCGGCCTCTGAATCTAAAAAACGTTAAGATTCATGAAGACCCTGTATCTTCTCCGGCACGCCAAGTCCTCCTGGAAAGATGAAACCCTGCCGGATTTGGCGCGTCCCCTCAAAAAGAAAGGGCATTTTCAGGCGGATCAGCTTTCGGATCACCTCTCGGCCCTGATTCCTCCCCCGCAGCGGGCTCTGTGCAGTCCGTCCGTCCGCACCCGTCAGACCCTGGACTATTTTCTGGAAATCTGGCCGCTTTCCGCCAAATCGGTGATATTTTCGGAGGATCTGTATATGACCGGAGTCGACTCCCTGCTGGAACAGATTCAGTCTCTGCCGGATTCGGTCGAAATTGTGCTGATGGTCGGGCATAATCCGGGTTTAAGCGATTTGGCGAGTGTATTGGTGGATTCAAAAGGGGGATTTATGAAGTCCATTCGGCCCTGCGGGTTTCTGCAGGTGGATTTCGAGGTGAAGTCGTGGAAACAGGTGGCGGAAACGAGCGGGCAGCTTAAACTCAATTTGCGTCCCAAAGATTTGCAGAAGTAAGCCGTGGACGTGATCACCGATCCCATCCGGATGCAGGAATTATCCCTCGAATGGAAATGTCGGGAGGGCAAAGTGGCCCTGGTCCCCACCATGGGCTGTTTACACGAAGGACATCTGTCACTGGTGCGCCTGGCCTGCGCCCGGGCGGAACGGGTAGTGCTGAGCTTGTTTGTCAATCCCGCCCAGTTCGGGCCGCAGGAGGATCTGGACCGCTATCCGCGCAGTGTGGAGCGGGATTTGGACCTCTGCGAAAAAGAGGGCGTGTCGGTGGTGTTTATGCCGGAGGCGGGTTCCATGTACGCGGAAGACGCCTCGGTGAGCATCGAGGAGGTTTCGCTGTCGCGGGGGCTGTGCGGGGAAAGCCGTCCCGGTCATTTTTCCGGGGTGCTCACGGTGGTGGCTAAACTGTTTTTGCTCACCCAGCCGGATCTGGCGGTGTTCGGAGAGAAAGACGCGCAACAGCTCCGCCTGATCCGCCGCATGGTGCGGGATCTCAATTTTCCAGTGGACATTGTGCCCGGACCCATCGTGCGCGAAGCCGACGGACTGGCCATGAGTTCCCGCAACGCGAACCTGTCACCCGAAGAACGGGCCCAGGCCACGGTGCTGCGCCGGAGTTTACAGGCGGTGGAATCGGCGGCCGCGAAGGGGGAACGGGATGTCGAGGTTCTCCGCTCCCTGGTGATACAACAACTGGCCGAGGCCCCCCTGGGCACCCTGGATTATCTCTCTTTTGTCGACGATGAAACCCTTGCTCCGGTTGAACGTCTCGGCCAACGGCCCGTATTGGCGGCCATGGCTGTGCAGTTTCCCGGAGCCCGCCTGATCGATAATAGTCAACTCACACCCCCCGCCTGATATGCAGCCATTACGATTCCGACAGATCCACCTCGATTTTCACACCTCCGAACACATCCCCGGCATAGGAACGGCTTTTGAGAAGGGGCCATATCAGGAGACCCTGAAACAGGCGAGGGTGAACTCGGTGACCACCTTCGCCACCTGCCACCATGGCTGGTCGTACTATCGGAGCAAGGTCGGCCCCATGCATCCGAATTTGTCATTCGACCTGTTGCGCGCCCAATTCGATGCCTGCAAAGAAATCGGAATCAATGTGCCCATTTACCTCACCGCCGGTGTGAACAACATGGCCGCCACCGCCCATCCCGAGTGGCGTCAAACAGGTCCGGACGGGCGGTTGACGGGCTGGGCAAAATCGAACATCGACCCCGGCTTTTTTATGATGTGCTTCAATACCGGGTATTTGGACTTTCTCTGTGAACAAATTCGCGAGGTGGTCGGGCTCTTTCCGGACAATGACGGCATCTTTCTGGATATTATTTCCCAGCCGCAATGCGTGTGCCACCGCTGTCTCGACTCCATGCGCGAACTGGGACTCAATCCGCTGTGTGAAGAGGATCGCCAACAACACAGCCGGGTGGTGCTGGAAAAATACTATCGCGCCACCACCGAGGCGGCCACACACCTCAATCCCGACAATGCGATTTTTCATAACAGCGGGCATATCACCCAGGGAGACACCGATATTCTGAAGTACTTCAGCCATCTTGAGCTGGAATCTCTGCCCACAGGCGGCTGGGGATACGATCACTTCCCGATGTCTGCCAAATACTGCGCCAACCTTCCCCATGATGTGATGGGAATGACGGGAAAATTCCACACCACCTGGGGGGAATTCGGGGGAATCAAACATCCGAATGCTCTCCGCTACGAATGTGCGCAGATGCTGGCGGTGGGTTCCAAATGCAGCGTGGGGGATCAGTTACATCCACAGGGGGTGCTGGATCTCTCCACCTACAATGTGATTGGAGAGGCGTACCGCGAGGTGGAGGCGAAAGAACCTTGGTGTGTGAACGCAAAACCGGTTTCGGATATCGGCCTGCTGTCCTCGGTGGCGGTGAATCATTCCCGGGGGCGGGAAAGCGCCGCGGATGTGGGCGCGGGGCGTATTCTGTTGGAGGGACATTTTCTGTTCGACGTGCTGGACG
This sequence comes from Kiritimatiellia bacterium, assembly GCA_040905625.1. GTDB lineage: Bacteria > Verrucomicrobiota > Kiritimatiellia > SS1-B-03-39 > UBA6053 > UBA6053. The sequence continues at coordinate 3,830 of JBBDRC010000291.1, read as the reverse complement.
CGGACATGGATGTTTCCGGGCGTAAAGCCCTGTTACTGCCGGATGATGTGGTGGTGGATGAGACCTTGAAAACGCGGATCGATACCTTTCTGGCGGCCGGCGGGAAGTTGATCCTGTCCGGTACCAGCGGGCTGAAGGCGGACGGTTCCGGCTTCCTGTGGGACATCGGTGCCGCTTATGAAGGAGAAAGTGAATTTCAGCCGGATTACATTTTGCCGTCCGGGGCCGCGCGTCCGGACTTTGTACAGTCCCCCCTGGTGATGTACACCAAATCCCAACGGATCCGGGTCACCGGCGGCCGTTCGCTGGGGGCGGTGCTGGATCCCTATTTCAACCGCCGTTATGATCATTTCTGTTCGCATCAGCATGCCCCCAACCGGCCGGAACCGAGCGGATACGACTGCGGAGTGGTGAACGGGTCGATTCTGTACGTTGCGCATTCGGTCTTCACCCAGTACCGCGGTTACGGAGCGGTGGCCTATCGTCAATACATCACCCGGGTCCTTCGGGACTTTCTTGAAGGGGACCTGGGAGTCACCTCCACCCTTCCCTCCACCGCCCGGCTGCATCTGAACGCGCAACCCGAACAAAACCGGCTGGTTCTGCATCTGTTGTTTGCACAGACCGTGCTCCGCGGAGGGACCATGGAGATGCACGGGGGCACGGTGCGCAATACGCAGCCGATTGAAGTGGTGGAGGAATTGCTGCCCTTGCGGGACACGCAGATCCGCGTGCGGGTGCCGCAACCGGTCAGCCGCATCACTCTGGAGCCGCAGGGAAAAGAACTGTCGTTCAGACAAACGGACGACGGGGTGGAGTTCACCGTGGAATCGTTCACCTGTCATCAGATGGTGTCCATTTCTCTGTAACAGTCCACAGCGGCACCGGGGAATTTTTAAACGGCTCCTCAGGAGCCGGGAATCTCCCGAATCACCAGGGCGCGGATTTCGGTCATGTCGTCGATGGCGTAGCGGAGACCTTCGCGGCCGAGGCCGCTGTCTTTCACTCCGCCGTAGGGGAGATTGTCCACCCGCCAGGAGGGAATTTCGTTGATGAGGACGCCGCCGACCTCGAGATGATCCCAGGCCCGCATGGCGTGATCGATGCGGGGGGTGAACACCCCGGCGTGGATGCCGTAGGCGCTGTTGTTGGCGAGTTGAATGGCCTCGTCGAAGCTGGAGAAGGTCTCGAAAAAGGCCACGGGGCCGAAGGCCTCCTCGCGGTAGAGGGTGCAGTCGCGGGGCACATTTTTCAGCAGGGTGGCCTGGTGCATGGCGTGGTCATGCGTATCGCCGCAAAGCACTTCGGCTCCGCCTTTTTTGGCTTCGTCGATCCAGTCGTGGATGCGTTCGGCTTCGCTTTCAGCGATCATAGGGCCGATGAAGGTGTCCTCTTCAGCGGGATCCCCTGAAATCAGCTTGCGCGTGGCCTCCACCAGTTTGCCTTCGAGTTCTTCGGCCAGCGATTCGTGCACCAGAATGCGCTGCACGGAGATGCAGCTTTGCCCGGACTGATAAAAGGCGCCTTTGAGAATGCGCGGCACCGCATCCTCAAGATCCGCCCCCGCATCCACGATGCAGGCGGCGTTGCCGCCGAGTTCGAGCACCACTTTCTTTTTGCCCGCCCGGGATTTGAGCATCCAGCCCACCTTGGGGGAGCCGGTGAAACTGAGCAGTTTCAGGCGTTCGTCGGTGGTGAAGGCGTCCGCCTGATCCACATTGCAGGGCAGAATGGAGAACGCGCCTTCCGGCAGATCGGTCTCGGCCAGAATTTCACCCAGAATCAATGCGCCCAGGGGCGTGCGGCTGTCGGGTTTGAGAATGAACGGACAGCCCGCTGCAATGGCGGGGGCGACTTTGTGAGCCACCAAATTGAGGGGAAAGTTAAAGGGGGTGATGAAGGAACAGGGCCCGATCGGCACCCGTTGGGTCCAGCCCCGATAGCCGCGGGTGCGTTCGGAGATCTCCAGATTCAACATTTCCCCGCCGGGACAGGCCAGCTCGTGAATGGCGATGCGGAAGGTGTCGATGAGACGGCCGACTTCCCCCCGGCTGTCGGTGATGGCTTTGCCGGCCTCTATGCAAAGCACCTGCGCCAGTTCCTCCTGTCGTTCCGTGAAACGGTCGACACAGTGTTGCAGCACCGCCTGCCGCTGATACGGGGCCAGCGCAGCCATGGGGGCGGCGGCTTTGGCTGCGGCGGCGATGGCCCTGTCAATCATTTCAGCCGAAGCCAGGGGTGCGCGGGTCACCACTTCGCCGGAATATTTGTTGAGAATTTCCAGATCGGTATTGGGCTGTTCGGGTTTGGAGGCGAAGTAGAGGGGATAGGTTTGGTTGAGTTTCATGCGGGTTCTCCGGTTGGGTTTTGAAATTGGGCGCTGTCCCGGGGGATTTCCTCGAAGAGAGCGAATCCGTTCAAGCTGTAGTCCACGGGCAGATCGATGACATGCACGCCTCCATGAGCATAACACTGATCCAGAACGGGAACAAGGTCTTGGGAGCGTTCAATGCGGTGTCCGGTGGCACCATAGCTGTTGGCATAGGCAACGAAATCCGGGTTGTTGAATTGCAGTCCGAAATCCTTGAATCCCATATGGGCCTGTTTCCATCGGATCATGCCGTAGGAGGAATCATTGAGGATGAGGACGACCAAATCAATCTTCAGACGCACGGCGGTTTTCAGATCCTGCGAATTCATCATGAACCCCCCGTCGCCGCAGACCGCCAGCATCTTTCGGTCCGGGTGCACCAGCTTGGCGGCCATGGCGGAAGGCAGGCCCGCCAGCAGTCCGCCCAGAATCAGGATGAAAAACGTGACGAGGGGATTGGAGCCAAGCGGATCCGTCTGGCCAAGTGCGGAGCTGCTCAACAGGAAGGCGGCGGGGAAGAGCCCCGGCCAGGTCATCACCGGCCAGGCGAACACCGTGACCGCGATCAGGGTGCCGGCGATGGCCATAAACATGCTTTCGGGGGCCGGTTCGATTGATACATCTTAAAACAAGCTCCTGAGTATGCTGTGACGATAGTTGTCGCCGGTGTCACCCTGATCATTCAGGCCCCAATCGTAGGATGCGTGGCGTATCCGGAACCGCTCTTCATTGAGCCATTCGCGATATTCGGGAGGGGCGAAACGGGACAGCACCTTTTCCACCGTGTTTTCACCCTCGTAATCTTCGCTGTACCAGTCGAAAATTTTGGAAATTTCGGCGGTTCCGTTCCGCCCGTGGTCGGGCTGAAACTGATTGAGGTCTTCACGTGCCAGCCAGGTCCGGTAACGAGCCTCCATCTGCGCCTCCCAATTCTCAGCGGTGTAGGCATTGATGAGCGAAGCGATAAGGTCGTCTCTTTCCGCGGGTGTTTCAGGAGCCGGGGCAAACGCTGCGAGATACGTTTTCAGTGCGTCCACATCCTCCGGACTTTCTTTCCAGCTTTTGTAGTCCACCAGCCCTTTATCATCCACATACCTCTGCAACAGGCGGTCCAGGGGAGCGTGGTCAATGTCAGCGGGAACCCGGGGAAGATCGGCGCACAGAAACAGACTTGAGCAGGCAAAGAGAAATAAAAGTGTCGTTTTCATGTGTGTCTGACGATGAAGCGGGTGAGTTATTCCCGGGAGAATATTCGATTGCGGTTTGAGAGATACGAGCAATGCGCCCCCCTAAAAAAACTCGCAGACCGTTTGTCCTGCTGTGCTGACGATCCCGTAATGACTGGACCCACCGCAAGATGTTGTGCGTACCTTTTCAGGATCGCACGATGGTGTCGGGCCGAAGGTCCGAGCCAATACCAGCCCAGCCCGGGCACGGATCACGCGACCGCGTGATCCGT
>JBBDRC010000290.1:0-2372 GCA_040905625.1 Kiritimatiellia bacterium | reverse complement strand
CCTGAATAGCGCGGATTTTGATCTTCTTTTTGCGGATCGCGTCCTCAATCGTCTTAATCAGTTGCTCGGTGGTGGTGTTGAACGGCAGTTCGCGGATAATTAAATCCTTGCCCTTCTTCTCGATCACCGCCCGCACCTTCACTTTTCCCCGGCCCAGATCGTATTCGCCCGCATCCATGATGCCCCCGGTCAAAAAGTCGGGCAGAATCTTGAAACTCCGTTTTTTCAACACCGAAATCTGGGCCGCCAGCACTTCCCCGAAGTTGTGCGGCAGAATCCGGGTGGCCAGCCCCACCGCGATACCCTCCGCCCCCAGCAGCAGCAGCAGCGGAATCTTGGAGGGCAGCAGCACCGGTTCCTCATTGCGTCCGTCGTAACTGGGAATGAATTTAGTCAGATTCTTGTTGAACACCTGCTCCCGCGCCAGCGGGGTCAACCGACACTCAATATACCGCGAGGCCGCCGCCGGATCGCCCGTGTGCAGGTTCCCGTAGTTCCCCTGCCCCTCAATCAGATAGCGCTTGTTCACCAGCGTCACCAGCGCGTCCGCGATCGACGCGTCCCCGTGGGGATGGAACTGCATGGTGAAACCCACGATATTCGCCACTTTGATGAATTTGCCGTCGTCGTTCCGGAACAGCGACCACATAATGCGCCGCTGCACCGGCTTGAGACCGTCCTCCAGACTCGGAATCGCCCGGTCTTTGATCACATAGGCCGCGTACTCCAGAAAATTGAAGTCCACCATGTCCTTGAGCACCGGCTCCTCCTCGTCCCCCTCCCAGGTGCTGACCTCGGACTCCTCGACCTCTATCGATTCGTTCGGATCAGTCGGATCGGTCGGATCTGTCTGATCCGGATTCTTCTTTCCCGCGTCGTCTTCCGAAAACAAATCCGGGTCCTTCGGATCACTCATACCGCATCCTCCTGAATCTCCAGGTGATTCAAAATGTACTCCCGCCGCACCGGAGTGTTTTTGCCCATATAAAATTTCAGAATGTGCGCCACCTCGTGCACATCGTCAATGTGAACCGGTGCCAGCCGCATGCCCTCGCTGATAAAAGCCCGGAATTCCTTGGGCGAAATCTCCCCCAGCCCTTTAAAGCGGGTGATTTCGGGATTCTTGATTTCCGCAAACGCCGCCACACGCTCCTCCTCGTTGTAGCAATAGCGGGTCTCCTTCTTGTTTCGCACCCGGAACAGCGGAGTCTCCAACACAAACAAATGACCCTCCCGCACCAGCGGCTGGAAAAATTTCAGAAAATAGGTGATCAGCAGATTGCGGATATGCATGCCGTCCACGTCCGCGTCCGTCGCCATCACCACCTTCTGATAGCGCAGACTCTCCAACGACTCCTCCACCCGCAACGCCTGCATCAGATTGTACAATTCGTCGTTTTTGTAAATTGCGTCCCGCTTCAACTCCGCCACATTCATCGGCTTGCCCTTCAACGTGAAAATCGCCTGGAAATTCGGGTCCCGACAGGACACCATCGACCCCGCCGCCGACTGACCTTCGGTGATAAAAATCATCGACTCCTCCCCCGTGCCCTTCTCCTTATTCAAATGAATCTTGCAGTCCTTCAACTGCGGAATCCGAATCGAGATCGCCTTCGATTTTTCCCGGGCCATTTTGCGCACCGCCGTGATCTCCTTGCGCATTTTCTGGGTTTCCTCAATTTTCAGGAACGCCCGCTCCGCAGCCTTGGGATTTTTGTGCAGCAGATCCACAATCACGTCCCGCACCTCATTCACCAAATCCGAGCGGATTTCACTGTTCCCCAGCTTGTTTTTGGTCTGGGACTCGAAAATCGGCTCCTTCAAGCGAATCGCAATCGCCCCGATCAGACCCTCCCGCACATCGTCCCCTTCGAACTTCTTCTTCGAAAACTCGTTAAACGCCTTCAGCACTCCCTCCCGGAAGGCGCTGAGGTGGGTGCCGCCGTCGGCGGTGAACTGACCGTTCACAAACGACCAGTTCTCCTCCCCGTACAACTGCGCATGCGTGATCGCGATTTCCAGGGTTTTGCTCTGATAATGCAGCGGAGGATAAATCGCCTCACTGTCCGACTCCTCCAGAATCAGATCCAATAAGCCGTTCTTCGCCTCCAACCTCTTGCCGTTAAAGCGAAGCGTCAGCCCCGCGTTCAGATAGGTGTAAAACTTCAGGCGGCGCAGGATATACTCCTCGCGATACTTGAATTTCTTGAAAATCGTTTCGTCCGGACAGAAACTCACCAGGGTCCCGTTCGGCTCCTCCGATTTCCCTTTGTCCTGCGACACCAGATCGCCCCTCTCAAACGTCGCCTCAAAAAATTCCCCCTCCCGATAGCTGCAGACCGTAAACGACTCCGACAGCGCGTTCACCGCCT
>JBBDRC010000289.1:0-2407 GCA_040905625.1 Kiritimatiellia bacterium | reverse complement strand
AACAATCCGAAAGAAACTCGAGAAAAGTCTGTATTCTGTGGGCTGACCCCTCTTTCGTGGAATTTTATGCGGGAGAGACGAAAATCGGGGAACGGTATTCTCCCGCATATACAGTGACCTGGCAAAATCCACCGCCCGGAGAGCATACCGTATTCGCACGGGCGGTGGATGTTTACGGGGATATAACAGATTCGACTAACGTTGTGGTCACGGTTGTGGCTGATTCAGACGGAGACGGGATGCCGGACGCATGGGAAATCGCCCACGGGCTGGACCCTTTCGATCCAACGGACGCATTGGCCGATGCCAACGGGGACCGCGTGCCCAATCTGTGGGAATATGTTCATGGCACCGATCCGAACGATGCGCAATCCACACCGGCGCCAACCCAAGTGGTTGCGCCGTCTGGCGGCACCCACACCACCCTGCAGGCGGCATACAACGCGGCATCCGACTTTGCGGTTATTGAAGTGAAGAGCGGAATCTACGCAGGCCAATTGAACGCCAACGGAACCAAACGTGTGGTGTGGCTGGCTGAACTTGCCGGAGCCAACGGACCGGTGACCCTGACAGGAACTACCAACAGCTATACGGTTCAGTTGTCTGCGACCACCGTTATGGACGGCTTTGTCATTACCCATGCTCCCGGTAATACGGGGAGCGCTGTCTATACCGGGAAACATTGGAATGTACCGGAAGCTCCGCGTATTCGTTTGGTTAACTGCCTGATTCGGGGCAACACGGCTTCAAATGGAGCCGGGATTCACAACCACCAAGCCCGCTTGGACGTGGTTCACTGCACGATCACGGGAAATTCCGCCGACAGTCAGGGTCGCAGCATTTACGTCAACGGATGGAATACGGGCACATCTCTGCGGGTGGTGAACAGTATTTTGTGGAATGAGGGAGGCGCGGTTAACGAAATTGAAGTGCATGGCGCACCGCAGAGCGTGGAGGTGGTTTCCAGTCTCCTCCGCGGCGGGCAGTTTGATGCCATGGATCAGGATCCCGCCCTGTCTTATGGCGGCTGGATGACCGCTGCTTCCCCCGCGCGGGCCGTTGGTGCCCCGGGCGTGTACGCTTCTGATATTAATGGCGAAATCCGCCCGGTTACCACTCCTCCCGATCTTGGATGGGACCAGTTTCACGATGCAAACAGCAACGGACTTCCCGACTGGCTCGAAGCTATGGGTATCACCGATCCCAACGCCGACCATGACGGGGACGGACTTACAAACCTCGCGGAATTTGAAGTCCACGGTACCGACTTGTTTAATCCCGACACCGACGGTGACGGACTCAGCGACGGCGACGAGATTCTGATCCACGGCACCGACCCGCTCAATTCCGACACCGACGGCGACGGGATGCCCGACGGGTACGAAGTCGTCCATGGGCTCAATCCCCTGGTGGACGATGCCGAGGATGACCTCGACGGGGACGGACTCAACAATCTTTGGGAATATACCCATGACTTTGATCCTTCCGACCCGACCGATGTCCTGAGGGACACTTCTGAAAATGATATCCCCGACTGGTGGGAGATCACCCATTTCGGAGCCTTCGGTTCTGTGGATGCCTCTGCCGACCCCGACAGCGACGGGCTCAGCAACCTGGGGGAATTTCTTGCCGGTACCGATCCCCACAACTGGGATACTGACGGCGATCTGCTGCCCGACGGCTGGGAGGTGCAGTACGGCCTTGACCCGCTCGACGCCACCGGGGATAACGGAGCCGACGGCGATCCCGACGGGGACGGTCTAAGTAATCTGCAGGAAATGATCCACGGCACCGATCCGTTGAATGCTGACACCGACGGCGACGGGGTCAACGACGTAGATGAAGTTGGGCAGGGCAGCAATCCTAATAATGCCGGCGATGGAGGGCTACCGCCCCCGGCCAACGAACTGGTCGAAGTCCCCTTCAGTGTCGGCGACCCCAGCGGCAGTTATTCGGAAAGGTGGAAAATGAACATTCAAGCCGACGGCCCCGACGATACCCGGCAGTTTGGATTTGTCAGCCCGGATTTCGGAGAGATGGGCACCCAGACTTTTCTCCTGCGGCGAGGAAACAGCTACACCATCACCCTCAGCCACGTGGCCACTGATCAGGACAATGGAGCTGACTACGACTGGCAGGCGAAAGTGGACAACCTCCCGACCACGACGGTGTTGGCGGGCGGAAACACCCACAGCGGCCCGGAACGGTTTGAGTCGGTCCAGAACGCCTGGCTGCTCGACAACGAAGACGGCTTGCTGGGCGGGGTCGACCAATCTTTCGATTCCACCGACCACACCGTCGGCAAGCAGGCGCGGTTGTTGCCGGTGGAGATCCTCGTTGATGCCAACCGCGACGGGGAAATCAACCGCGCTGATCTGGGCATAGTCAACGAAGACAATCCCTGGCG
>JBBDRC010000288.1:0-14850 GCA_040905625.1 Kiritimatiellia bacterium | reverse complement strand
TAACATGCTCCGCCCTGCCCGGATTGTGGTTGTTGCGGACTTATTTGGTTTACGGGCATCCTCTCATGACCTGGGCCCGATTGAAAAAACAATGGGAACTTAAAATTCCGCTCGAAGAAAGCTTATACACGTATATGACCCGGTTTCCTCTGGTTGAGCATCTGCATATACACTTTTTCGGATTGTTCGGCTGGCTGAGCTCCGGGATACTTCAGATTCAAAATCAGGCGTTAACGGGCTATACCCTCATCCTGTTCACACTGGCGGCGGCGGCGTTTGTTTGGTTGTTTCTGGACATGACCGGTTGGAACTGTTCAGATTCCCCGAACATAAAAACAGTTCCGCCCGCCGGTTCCCGGAAGACCTTCAGGATTTTGTGGGCGGTTTCCTCCGCAGGAATTTTCGTCGCCTCGACACTCTGGAACCCTGTTTTTTCAGATGAAATTCTGTTGAGAGTCATTTATTCTTTATTCGTGAGCTGTGGAATTCTCGCTCTGGGAGGATTGATTATCCGCTCTGGAAACCGTCACACAACACTCGTGTATGCTTCTCTGGTGACCTCCGCCTTTTTTATGATGGTCGCGGTGTGGAAATTATATGGAGTTTATATTCAACAACATCGTTTCGGCGCGATTCACGGACGATATTTCTTCCCTCTCATTCCGTTGGGTGTCATCGGGATTCTGTACCCGGCGACACGGCTGATACGCGGCAGGATCCCGCCCGTTATTGTGGTGGTTATGGCCGCCGGCATTGCCGAACTTGGCACATTTTTGCTTCAGGTTCTTCCCCACTACCGTCAATTCTAACTCAAACCCATGCTTATGAGAAAAATCATCCTCCTCGTTGTTGTGCTCGCTCCGGTGTTCTGGATCGGTCATAAAGGAGTACGTTCTATGGCATATGTGAAAGAAGCCACCCTGCTGGAGAGCCCCGTCAAAAGGGAATCATCAATCCCTGCCGGTCCCATTGTGGCGGAAACGCTCATCCAACAACCTGTTATGCTTAATCCGGAACTCATCCGGTCGTTGCAGGAGTCAGGTCCAAAGGACCTTTTACTTTTGGGTGTGAATATGGCAACATATGCACGACATGACAATCACGGGGAGATCCTCTTGGGGATCGTTCAGGGGGACGTGAGGATACAAACCACCCTGGCGGTGGAATCTATCATGGATAATGCTCTCCTGACCGTGGATTTCCCCGCTGAAAAAGGGAGGAAATTGATCGGGGGAGAGGCGATGCTGTTTATAAAAGGGGTGGACAGCCCCGCAAACAAAGCCGTTACCGCATGGCTGACCTCGGATACACCCTTTGGTGGAGTCTGGATGAATGGAAAACGAAGGGAACGTGGACTGGTGGTGGAGTTATGCACGCTTACCTATTCTCCAAAGGCCATGCTGCCGGCACTTGGCCTGACGATTACGATGACGTTCTCTTTACTTATTGCAGCCTGGATGTTGACGGGATCCCCCGAAAATCAGAAACGACTCGAAGCGGACGGCGGATCTTGACTTCCTTTCTGACTTCCGTTTTCTTTGCCCTGTTTCTGAAAGGAGGCGCGCATAATGAAAAACCGGAGGACAAAGGTTACACCCGTGACCGCCGTCGCAACTAACAAGCTCTCGGGCACGTAGGTGATCAAGGCCGCGAACAGAACGTAGTCCAGGAGTTTAATCACCGCCACGGCTTTGAAAAACGCAATCAGCCCGCGAAATCCGGGATCCTGCTTGAATGTGAAGACACTGTGCAGAAAATAGGACACCAGAAAAATACCGATGTGGGTCAATCCATAGGCGGTGCGCGGGGAGGTATATCGCTCAAACAACCAGAGCAGGCCGATTTTAACAGCCAACACGCACACGCTCGAGCACCCGAATCGGATCAACCGGCCGCTACGCCTTCGAACGGTATTCACGAAGTTCATCAATGGGCTTTTTCCTGGAATAGGCAATCGGGACCGTTCGGTCGGGATGACCAACCGCGATCAGCATAATGGGACGTTCATAGGGTTCGAGTTTCAATCGGCGCGCCATTTTCGCCTCCAGCGGACCGAAGTCGGGCCAGTTGATGGGACAGGAACTGAGTTCGAGCGTCTCGAGGGCGTACATGAGCGACATGGAGGAGAGTGCCCCGTCAATGTAAATGACGTGTCGGTCCCTCGGGCTCGGATACTGATCCAGCGACCCCACCACAACCAGCACACAGGGCACGCGGTCTCCATAGCCAAGCGTGCCGAAAGGAATGGAGGCAATCTCCGCGGCTTCTTCGGGTGTGTCGAACACCAGATAACGGAACGGCTGACGGTTGCAGGCACTTGGAGCCTGGGAGGCCGCTGAAAACGCGCGGTCCAAAAGTTCTCGCTTCACCGGTTTGTCCTCGAAATACCGTACCGATCGCCGAATGACGGCAAGTTCCAAAAACGATTCAAAAGAAATGTCCGTCCGCCGGTCGCGCAGATAGGGGGCAAACACTTCATCTGCGGATTGACGCTCCCCGCCGTCCGCCACCTGCTGTTGAAAAAACATTCGCTCCACATGTTCCGTAAAGCGCCGTTCCAAACGCGCGGTGAGTTCGGTGGGTTCGATGTTCGCAAAATACTCCCGCAGCACATCCCGACACCAGCGGGCGGTGCTTCCCGCGTCTGCGGTGGAGATTTTCAGAAACTCGTCGACCGTCTCCCCGATGTAATTCAAGGCGAACACGGATTTGCGGGGGCGGAGCACGAGTCCTTTCTCCAATCGATGGGTGTTGCGGCGGATCAAGGTCCAATTCACCTCCGTTCCTGAAATCGTTTTTCGGTAATACCGGGCCCGGCCCTTCATTACCGCGTGCTGTTCCCGAAGAAATGCGCCGGTGAGGAACGACGAAACAAACGCGGACAGCAGCCGGGAGCAGGAGGCCAGGCGAAGGAAGCCGTAGGCGGTCCGTTGGTGCACGGCCCGAATCCAGGGAACCGCCATCAGATTTTGAACGGTTGATTTAAGGGACACCAACAGACTCATTCCACTTCAACCCCTTCTAGCGTTGAAAAAATCTCGTCAAATTGCCTTCGTGAAGCACTTCGAACATCCTCCAGCCGGTCTTGAATTCGTCGGGAAAGCTCCGGTCCGTCCGCCAGGAGCGACCGGGCGGTCTCCAACAAACGCTCCGGCTCCAGCGTCCGGTAGTCAAAGCAGACACTCCCATCGAAACCGAAATCCTCCAGCACTTCAAGATATTTATGGCTCCAGCCGATCACCAGCACCGGTGTCTCTGTCTCCAGCGCGCCGATCATCCCGTGAAACCGCGAACTGACGGCCAGTCGGTGTTTTGAAATTTCCTCCCGGAGACGCAGCGCATCCATTCCCGGGCCTTTGATCGGCACCGGCTCTTTTAAAAGAGCCCGGATGGCGTTGGCGGCCACGAGATCGTTGTTCCGGGGGTGGTCCGAGTCCCTCCAGGAATGCGCGATCAGCGTGACTGAAGCGCCGTTCGCGCACAGGGAATCGATCAGCCGGGCCATGTCCGCAACGTAACCGGGATGTTTGGACATGACCAGTGAACTCGGCAACACGGCCACCGTGTTCTCCGTTCTCTCCGTATAGGGACGTGTCTGATCGCCACCCAGACAAAAGGTCACGTCCGGAGCGTGCGCATGCGGAATCGGTAATCCGGAGTTTTTAATCAGTGCCAGGGTTCTCGATCCGCGGGCGTACACGGTCTCCACCCGGGTCAGGAAGCGCGTGGCGGCCCGGCGGTTCCAAAACGACTCGAAAGGACCCACGGCCTGCGAGAGCTTGAACACCGGGATCCGGTGCAGCAAAAAAGGGTACAGGGTCAACACATTAAACGGCAGGAATTTTTCCCGGTCGTCGATAAAAGACACCCCCGCGACATCCAGCACCGCGTCCGCGCCCAATAGATCCCTCACACCCCCGAAATGACGCACCCCTCCTTTTTTTGTTACGGGAAACGCCTTGGCGAACCAGGCGCCGGGAAACCAGTTCAGCACCAGACACCGGGGAGTGCAGGAATAGATATAGATGTCGGATGCACCGTTTTCACGGGCGTTGAGGGCTTCGCGGTCTTCCCGGGGATAATACGTGGCGACACAGATTGTCGCGCCCGGGAAACGCTCCCTCACCATGTGAATACAGGTGGTCACCATGGCCTCCGATCCGTGATTGCCGGTAAGGGTGCCGGCGAGAATCACGATCTTCATGCGCCCCGCTCTCCATCCTTTCCTGAACCTCCCCGGGCGTCGAAGGACATCTTTCTCAAGAGGTAGACCGATTGTTCATGCAATTTCCGATTCACGGAGATCAAGTCCGCGAGAAAGGCCAGAGCCCACATTAACAATGCGGAACCGATTAAAAGCGCGGCCAGAATCAGCGACTGGATCATCCCGGTTCCCTGCCCCATCAGATAATGAACCAAAAACCGGAGTCCGAGCAGGCTGCCCGACAGAAACGGAAAAACACCCAGAAGCATAAAAAACCGGAAGGGCCGATAGGTGGCGAATATCCGGACAATCACTTCAAAGGACCGCATCAGATATTGCGGCATGGAGCGCATCAGCCTGGAGGATCGGGTGGGCGGATTGGTTCGGATGGGAACCGAGACCACCGAAATATTTTTATGACCGGCCTGAATAATGGTTTCCAGCGTATAGGTGTAATTGCTGAACACATTCAAGCGCATGGCGGCATCCCTGCTGAAGGCCCGGAACCCGGAGGGCGCGTCCACAATGTCGGTGCCGCTGACCCATCGCACCACCGCGCTGCCAAACCGCTGTAAACGTCGTTTGACAGGAGAAAAATGTTCGATATCGGATATGGGCCTGGCTCCAATCACCATTTCGGCTTCATGGGCAAGAATGGGCGCAATCAGTTTGGGAATGTCGTCGGCAACGTATTGGTTGTCGGCATCGGTGTTGACGATAATATCCGCATTCCGCTCCAGGCAGGCGTTGAGCCCGGTCATAAACGCTTTGGCCAAACCTTGATTGGCCGTATGCCGAATCACATGATCCACCCCGTTTTCGTTGGCCACTTGCGCGGTCTGATCCGAGCTGCCGTCATCAATAATCAGCCACTCCACTGTGTCCACGCCCGGCAGTTGCCGCGGCAGATCTTTGAGCGTGTCAGGCAAGGTGCCGGCTTCGTTAAAACATGGAAGTTGAATGATGACTTTCATTGGGAGACCCTCTAACGAACCCCCTGTGTAAATACCACCTGAATCCATGAATTATTTACCGATCGTCCTGAGACAGAACCCTCCTGTTTTGCTTGTGTCCTCCCCTCCCGGAGGGTATAAAAAGAGCTTACGTTTGATTGAGGAGACCGCATATGAGCAAAAAAATTACCGTAATTGGAGATGGAGGCTGGGGGACCGCCCTGGCCATGGTGCTGCATCGAAACGGGCATGACGTGACCATCTGGGGACATGATGCCGCCTACCTGGCCACGGTTTCCGAAAAACACGAAAATACCCATTTCCTCCCCGGGGTCGCCATTGATCCCGATATTCGCTGGTCTGCGGACCGGGAAGAGGTGACCACCCGAACGGAGGCCTATGTCATTGCCGTCCCCTCCAAGTTTTATCAGCCGGTCCTGTCCGGCTTTCAAGGTCTGATCTCCCGCGACGCCGCCGTGGTCAGCGTGTCCAAAGGACTGCTGGAGGACCGCCGTTTGAGCGATTGGGCCCGGAAGCTGTTGGGGCTCACCCGCGTCGCCGCCCTTTCCGGCCCCAGCCACGCGGAGGAGGTCGCCCTGCAGGCCCCCACCGCCGTGACCATTGCGTCTGAAGATGAGGAACTGGCACGCTTCTTTCAGGAACTGTTCAATCAGCCCCTGTTCCGGGTCTACACCTCCGACGATATTGTGGGAGTGGAACTGGGGGGTGCCCTGAAAAATGTGATCGCCATCGCGGCCGGTGTCAGTGACGGACTCGGTTTCGGGGACAACTCCAAGGCGGCGCTGGTCACCCGCGGACTGGCGGAACTGGTGCGCCTGGGCACCGCCGCCGGGGGGAAACCCGACACCTTTGCCGGCCTCAGCGGCGTGGGCGATTTGATGGTCACCTGCGGCAGCAGGCTCAGCCGGAACCGGGGCGTGGGTGAACGCCTGGGCAGGGGCGAAACCATGCGGGAGATCGAAGCCGGCATGACCATGGTCGCGGAAGGCGTGTTCAACGCCCGCACCGCCCATGACCTGGCCGAACACCTCGGAGTCGATGCGCCCATCACCCGCGAAGTGTACCGCATCATTTACGAGGGAGGATCCCCCTCCGAAGCCATGCGCTCCCTCCTGTCACGCGACCCGAAACCGGAGTAAAACGTCTATGATCTGGTTGCTGATCGCCTGTCTGCTGTGGGGCCCCTCCTTTGGTCTCGTCCCCGTCCTTATGGGCACCTACGGAATGGACTCCCACACGCTCGCGGTGTTGCGCATGTTTTTCGCCCTGATATTGTTTCTGCCCGTATTCCGTCCACACAAATATCTCCCGCGAAAACGTCTGATGTTGACCCTGTTGGGCGGTCTCCAATTCGGGGTGATGTATCTCACCCTGTTCATGTCCTACCGATTCATGAAAGGGTACGAGGTGGCTCTGGTCACCATTTTCACCCCCCTGTACGTCAGCATCCTCGATCACCTGCTCATCCGGAAAAGCATTCGGGTCCGTTCAATTTTCTGCGTGCTGCTGGCCATTGTCGGTGCCGGACTCATCCGGTACGCACGGGTGGAAGCCAGCAGCGAGTTCTGGATCGGGTTCGGCATCATGCAGATCTGCAATCTCAGTTTCGCGCTGGGGCAGATTCTCTATCGGAAACTCATGCGCACCACTCAGAAGCTGGAGGACATGCACGTGTACGGATGGCTGTATTCCGGAGCGCTGATCGTGTGCCTGGCGGGATGGCTGATTCTCGGAGATCCCCTGCCCTCCCTGCGTCATTTGCAAACCCTCCCCCTGCCCGCCTGGGGTATCGTGCTTTGGCTGGGACTCGTGCCCTCCGGTCTGGCCTTCTTCCTGTTCAATCACGGGGCCCTGAAAGTCGACCCCCACACCCTGGCCATTTTCAACAACCTGAAAATTCCCGTCGCCCTGATTATCGTCCTGCTCCTTTTCGGTCAGCAAAGCGCGGTGGAAAACTGGCTCCGATTCAGCTCCGGCACCGCTGTCATGCTGGCCGCCCTCTGGTGGAATCATCGCCCCATTCGTATGCGGTGAAGGGCATATGTCTCTTCTTCTCGGCAAGCCGGGCATTTCGGCGGGCAGACGGATGGTCCTCGCATCACGTGGCTAAACCTTTGGAGGTCAGCAGGTTTTTCAATTCCGTACGCCCCCATCCTGATTTTAAATACCGCTCTCGTTTCTCAGCGGTATTCCGGTCCCGGTGCTCCTCAAGCAGCACACGAGTCCAAGGACGATGAGCTTTGGTTGAACGCACCCTGCCTGCTTTGTGAGAAACCAAGCGTTGATCAGGCGAAGCGCTGCTGCCAATGTACAAGCGGCCTTCGCTATTTTGGAGGACATAGACGTAACACATGACAATCGAATGGAATGGGAGAGATTTCGCGTGAAAATGGCGGAGAGGGAGGGATTCGAACCCCCGGAGGCTTGCGCCTCAACGGTTTTCAAGACCGCCGCATTCGACCACTCTGCCACCTCTCCATACAAGTCGGATCTTACCTGATAGTCAGTTAATGTTATTTCGTGTCTATAAGGATTGCTGCCCGCTCTGTAAAGCAGAAAGCGGATTTCCATTTACAGGAGCGCCAATCTCCGCATTGGCGGGGCGAAGGGGGAGATTTTCAGCGGATTTGTTCCAAAGGATAAAAACCGGTTACACCTCAACAGTCTGCCGTTCCGCCTCCGCATCCGGGGAACGCTTGTCGTGATCGGTCAGTTTGACCGACACCACTTTCGAAATCCCTTTGCGTTCCTGGGTGATGCCGTAGAGCACATCCGCCGCCTGAATGGTTTTCTGATTGTGGGTGATCACAATAAACTGTGAATCTTCCACAAACGACTGCACCAGGCTGACAAAGCGCCCGATATTGGCATCGTCCAGGGCCGCGTCCAGTTCGTCCAGAATACAGAACGGACTGGGCTTCACCGTGTACAGCGCGAACAGCAGCGCCACTGCGGTCATGGTCCGCTCTCCACCCGAAAGCAGGCTGATCACCTGCGGCTTTTTGCCCGGTGGTTTGGCCACGATGTCAATGCCCGACTCCAACACGTCCTCGGCATCCACCAGTTCCAGATACGCCTCCCCTCCCCCGAACAGCTTCTTGAACATTTCCTGGAAATGGGTGTTCACCAGGTTAAAAGTCTCATTGAACATCCCGGTGGTGGTTTCGTTGATGTGCTCAATGCTTTCCAGCAGTTTCTGCTTCGCCTGCACCAAATCCTCCTGCTGGGCCATCAGGAACTGATAGCGGTCCTCCTGCTCCTGATATTCCTCGATCGCCACCATGTTCACCGGACCCATCTGCTCCAGCTTGTCTTTCATGGACTCCACATTCCGCTCCAACTCGGGCCAGTCGGGAGCCTCCTCCTTGTCCCACTCCGGCTCCTCCGCCCGCTGAATCTCCGGCAGGGTGACGTGATACGCCTCGGTCACCCGCTGCATCAGATTCTCCAGCCGCACCCGGCGCTGGGCCAGATCCACATCCAGATTCCCGCCCTCCGCAGTCAAATTCTCGATCACCACCCGTTTTTCCCGCAACCCCTTTTCCAGTTCCCTCAGTGTTTCCTGCCGGGCGGAGCGGGTCTCCCGCTCCTTTTCGATCTCCGCGTTCCGGGCCGTCAATTTTTCTTCCAGCGGCGCGATTTTCGCCTGAGCAGACTGCATCTCCTCCCGCAGTTTCAGCACCCTCTGCTCGTAAGTGTTCACCCCCTCGCTTCGCTCTTTCACTGTCGATTCCAACTCGTGAATGCGCTCCCTGAGATTCTGCCGCTGACGCTCCAACAATTCAACCTTCTGACGGTGTTCCGCACATTTGATCCGCTGATCCGTGGTCGAACGCATGGCCAGATTCCGTTCCTCCTCCGCCGCGTCGAAGGCCTGAGCCATCGATTCGATTTCCGAGCGCAGGGACTCCTGGTTTGCGCGGGCCGTCTCCAGTTCCTCCACCATCACGTGCCGTTCCTGGTCGGAGGCCTGATGGGTCTCGTTGAGGGTGTTCAACTGATTCGTCAACTGCTTCAGACGCGCAGTTCCCTGATCCAACTCCAGGGTCGCATTGCGCAGTTCCGCCTCCTGACCCGCCAATTCACGGTTCACCCCCTGCAATTCCTCCCGCATCGCCCGCAGACGCTCCTGCAACCGGGCCTCCTCTCCCTGTGCCGCCTCCAGGCGGGCCCGCAGATCCTCCGCGTTTTCCTGCTCCGCCGCCAGAGACTGTTCGGTTTCGGTGATCTTGGCCTGCAGCGCGATCGGATTCCCCCCGTCCTGATCCGCCGCATACACCTCCAGCGACCCGTCTCCCCGCAAAATGTGTCCCTCCGGGCTCACAAACACCTGACCCGGCTGAGGCCGGCCCGCATCCGCCAAATTCTCCACCCAGCGCACCCCCGCAAACAGGCGTTCCACCAGCGGCTTCACCGAGGCATCCGATTTCACCCTGTCCACAAACGGTTCTCCCGGGCCTTCATCGTTTGCAGCGGACTCCACACTCCCGTTCACCGCCCAAATCCTCGCCGCGCCCAGATCCTGTCCGGCCAGCACCTCCAAAATCGTCTGCAGGTTCGAGACATCCTTCACCAGCACCGCGTCAATGGTGCTCCGCAACAGCGACTCCAGCGCCTTTTGGGATTTTTTGTCCGTCCGCACCTTCCGCGCCAACGCGCCCACAATGCAGGATCGATCCAGACCCGCAATCTCCTCCTTCGACAACAGCACCCGCGCCCCCGCCGGGAATTGTTCCTGCTCCGCCTCCTGGGCCCGCAACACATCCAGCCGCGCCTTCAGGCCCGCCACGGTTTTGTCCAGTTCCCCCAACGCCTGACGTTTCTCTTTGAGGCTGTTCCCCTGTTCCTGCTGCTGTGAAATCCCCTGCTCCACCCGTACTTTCAAGGCCTTTTCCCGCTCCTGCAGCGTTTCCACGCTGCCGGTCAGGCTTTGCACCCGCTCCTCCCTGGCCGCCTCCGCATTTTCCAATTCCGCAATACCCTCCCGCAGACGCTCCTGCTGCACCAACCTCCCCCGTTCCCGCTGTTCAAAATCCCGGATTTTACTCTGCGCCCGATTCCCGGTCTGCTCAAATTGATTCAGTTGATTCCGCTTCTCCCGCAGTTCATTACGCAAACCCGCACTGGCGTCCTCCAGCCGTTTGATTTCTTTCTGACGCTCCAGCAGGGCCGCTTCCGCGTCGTCCCGTAATCGCCCCGCCTCCGCCAGCGCCTCGCCGCTCTCACTCAAATTCTGATGGTGCTGCTCCAGGCGGGACTGCGCCTCTTCCGCATCCCGGCTGTCCCGGTTCGCGTAGGACTTCATCTCCTCAATGCGTTCCCCGTTCACCCGCACCGATTCTTTGTTTTTGTGCAATTCATTCCGCAATCCCACCGCGGCCTCCATCCGGTCCGCAATCACCTTGTCAACCGCCTCCAGTTCCATGCGCAGTTCCCCGATCGTCCGCTCTTCATTCTCCACCTCCCGCCGGTTTTTCTCCGCTGACTGATGCAATTCATCCAGCTTCACCTCCCGGTCCCCGATCGCCTCCTGCATTTCCCGCAGACGATGCTTCGTCAGCCACAAATCCTGTCCCCGCAGACGGGATTGAATCTCCTGATACCGCTTCGCCTTTCCGGCCTGACGCTGCAGCGACACCATCCGCCGTTTCACCTCCCGGATCACATCGTCCAAACGCAGCAAATTCTGCTGGGTATGCTCCAGTTTGCGCAGGGCCTCCCGCCGGTCCGCCTTGAATTTGGTGATCCCGCTGGCCTCCTCAAACACCATGCGCCGATCCTCCGGACGCGAACTCAGCACCTGGTCGATTTTCCCCTGCTCCAGAATCGAATAGCTGTTCCGCCCCACCCCGGTGTCCATAAACAGGCGGTGAATGTCCCGCAATCGGCAGGGCTGCTTGTTCAAATAGTACTCACTGTCCCCGCTCCTGAACAGCCGACGGGTGATCGTCACCTCATGATAATCCATTTTCAGGACGTTCTCACACTCTGCCATGGTCAGACTCACCTCGGCCATATTGGTGGGTTTGAAGCCGTCGGCCCCGTTGAAAATCACATCCATCATTTTACCGCCCCGCAATGCCTTTGCGCTCTGCTCCCCCAGCACCCAGCGCACGGCATCCGCAATATTGCTCTTTCCGCAGCCGTTCGGCCCCACAATCGCGGTCATCCCCGGCACAAAATTCATCACCGTGCGGTCCGCAAAGCTCTTAAACCCAATAAATTCAACTTTTTTCAGATACATGTCAGTCAGTCTCTCGGCTATAAAATCGGTATCCGGCCATCGGAAACGCCTTCATCCGTATAAAAAGAATCACCCTTCGTACAGGGTGATTCAGGCGATGACAATCCTAGATGTTGCGGATTTTCGGGGTCAGGGGCCGTTGGTGCTCCCAAGGTCACATTCCGGATGTTCACAGCCGACCGTGCTGAATTTCGGAGTGACCGCGCTCCCGCCGTCCCGTGTATATCCTTTCCGGGCATAAGGGACGAAAAGATGCGTGGGGGGCACCCTCCCTTCAAGGGTAACAAATACCGATTTAAAGCGCTCCGAATTTACGGGCGATCACTTCGTGCAGGTGGTCCCGCATGTTCTCGAAGGGGATGCGGTCGATCACCTCATCAAAAAAGCCCAGCACCAGCATCCGGCGGGCCTCTCCCTCGGGGATGCCTCTGGACCGCAAATAATACAGTTGCTCCTCATCGATATTCCCGAAGGTGGCTCCGTGACTGCATGCCAGTTCGTCGGCATCAATAATCAGACTGGGAATGGAGTCCGCGCGGGCGGTGGGATCAAGCACCAGGTTGTTGTTGGTCTGATACGAATCCACTCCCACACAGTTTTTCAGCGCCCGGATAATTCCCTGATACACCGAGTAACCCTCGTCCTTCACCGCGCCTTTGTACAACATGTTGGAGTAGGTATCGGGGGCCGAGTGATATTGAAGGGTTTTCTGGTCGAAGTGCTGTTTGCGGTCCGCGAAAAACACCCCGCCCAGGTAGGCGTTCGCATTGGGTTCACAGACATCACAGCCCACGGTCATTTTACTGACCTTTCCGCCCACGGTCATGCTGAAAAGGTTGACCCGGGCGTCACGTTTTACCCGGGCCCAGTCCTCCCCGATGTGAATCCCCTGATCCCCCCAGCCCTGCAGCGACACCAGTTTCACGTCCGCCGCCGCCTCCAGCAGGAATTCGCGTCCGCTGATGCACAGGGTGGACACTCCGTCCGGGGAAGTGAACTGCTCGGCAATGGAAAAAACCGATTCCTGTTCGGCCACCACCACCAACCGCGGAAGCAGGATGCTGTCCGGTCGGTCGTTGTGATAGCGGATGAGTATCCCGCCTTTGATCTCAGCTTTCTTTTTAACATGAATGAGAAAACCCACATTCCAGAAGGCGCCGTTGAGATCGAGAAACTTTCGCTGCTCCTCCGCCACCATCGCGGAGCCCATGGCCTGCTCCAGCAGGGTGGTGCGCGATTGGGCGGCCTCCTGCAGAGGCAACACGGTGATGGCGTCGTCCGCGGTGATCCCGTTCCGGTCCTGAATACAAAAGCCGTTCGGAGTCACCGAAATAATCAAATCGTAGTGCGCATCCTCCTCCGCCTCTTCATAGGGAATGTCTTCCAGGGGGATGTCGAGGCGCTGAAAATTGTCGATTTTAAATAAATCGGGATCCATCCGCCGGTATTCCTCATGAAACCGGTCCGGATTCGGAATATGCGCATAGGATTCGTACGAGGCGGTGCGCTTGGCCTGCAACAGGGCGTGCTCGCCTTTGCGGGCGTGCTCCAGCAGAGTTTCGGTAAAGCCGCCCAGCACGGCGGGTTCGTCGGTTAAGGGTAAATTGAGAGTAGGCATGTAAATCTCCGGGTCAGCCAATGCTGCCTTCGAGTTTGATTTCGAGAAGTTTGACCGCCTCGACCGAAAATTCGAGCGGCAGGTGTTTAAAGACATCCTTGCAGAATCCGCGCACCACCATGGAGGCGGCATCCTCTTCGGAGATCCCGCGGCTCTTCAGGTAGAAAAGTTGCTCCTCGCTGATCGTGGACGTGGTCGCCTCGTGCGCGAGCACCGCGGTATCGTCCTCGGATTCGATGTAGGGAAAAGTGTTGGCGCTGCACTCGCGACCGATGAGCAGCGAGTCGCAGGCGGAGTGATTGCGGGCGTGGGTGGCGCCCGGATAAACTCTAACCAGTCCGCGGTAATTGTTGCTGGACTGACCCGCCGAAATTCCCTTGGACACAATGGTGCTGGTGGTGTTTTTTCCCAGATGGATCATCTTGGTGCCGGTGTCCGCCTGCATTTTATTGTTGGTGAACGCCACGCTGTAGAACTCACCCGAACTGCCGTCGCCCTCCAGCACGCAACCGGGATACTTCCAGGTGATGGCCGCGCCCACCTCGACCTGGGTCCAGGAAATTTTGCTTTTGATGCCCCGGCAATGTCCGCGCTTGGTGACGAAGTTGTAGATCCCCCCCTTGCCCTCCTTGTCGCCGGCATACCAGTTCTGAACCGTGGAGTATTTCACTTCCGCATGATCCAGCGCCACGATTTCCACCACGGCGGCGTGAAGCTGATTGGTGTCGCGCGAGGGAGCGGTGCATCCCTCCAGATACGAGCAGGTGGCGTGATCATCGCACACAATCAGCGTCCGTTCGAACTGACCGGTATCCGCCGCGTTGATGCGGAAATAGGTGGACAGTTCCACAGGGCAGGTCACGCCCTTGGGAATATAACAGAACGAGCCATCCGTGAACACCGCCGAGTTGAGGGCCGCATAATAATTGTCACCGGGAGGCACCACAGTGCCCAAATATTTCTTCACCAGCTCCGGATGCTTTTGAATCGCCTCCGAAATGGAGCAGAAGATGATCCCCTGCTCCTCCAGCAGTTCCTTATGGGTGGTGCCCACCGAAACGGAATCGAACACCACATCCATGGCCACTCCCGAAAGCGCGTCGCGCTCGTTCATGGGAATGCCCAGCCGCTCAAAGGTTTTCATCAACTCGGGATCCAGCTCGGTGCTGTCCACATTCTGCTTGGGCGCGGAATAATAGTGAATATTCTGAAAATCAATTTCAGGATAATCCAGATAAGCCCAGCGCGGGGATTTCATTTTCAACCAGCGGCGGTAGGCTTTCAGCCGCCACTCCAACATCCAGACCGGCTCGTTTTTTTTACCGGAAATCATGGCGATGACTTCCTCGTTCAGGCCTTTGGGGATGGTGTCCGTTTCAATATCGGTGAAAAAACCGTATTTGTATTCTTTAATCAGATCGCTGTCAGTATCAAATTCGGGCATAGGGTGCTCCGGGTATGGGGTTAGGCCGTGGCCGTCGTTTGTTCCCGAACCCAGTCGTACCCGTGCTCTTCGAGCTTTTTGACCAGTTCGGGTCCGCCGGACATCACCACCCGTCCCTCCATGAGGACGTGCAGGTGTTCAGGTTCAATGTAATTCAGGATGCGTTCGTAATGGGTGATGACCAAAAGTCCCAGATCCGGACCCCGCATTTTGTTCACGCCTTTGGCCACCACCTGCAACGCGTCAATATCCAAACCCGAATCGGTTTCGTCCATAATGGCGATTCCGGGCTTGAACATCATCATCTGCAGAATTTCCATCCGCTTCTTTTCGCCGCCGGAGAAGCCTTCATTCAGCCCCCGGTTG
>JBBDRC010000287.1:0-14875 GCA_040905625.1 Kiritimatiellia bacterium | reverse complement strand
GGCTTATTCTCACCGCCGCCTTCGTCACCATGTTCAGCACCACCCTGACCTGTGTCGACGGGTACCCCCGCTCACTGGCGGCCTGCTGCACCCTGATCAAGGACCTCCCCGCCAAACGCTTCACCCAGATTCACAACCTGTGGATCCTGACATCCGTTCTCCTGGCTGCGGTTGTCATTCATTATTATGTGAAAAATCTGCTGCAACTGCTCACCTTTGCCGCTGTGATCTCCTTCCTCACCTCTCCCATACTCGCCTGGATCAATTATAAAGTGATGAATGGATCGAATGTGCCCGCATCCGAACGCCCCGGCCCCTTCCTGAAAACGCTCAGCGCCATGGGCATGGCCTTTTTCATCCTGATGACCCTCGGATATGTCTACGTGGTCTTTTTCCACGGGTGAACAGTATTCTGTCACAGTGAAATTGTCGAGTGAAGGGAACTCATTGAGTCTTTGGGTTGTCCGGATTTTTTGAATTCGAACTTTGAACTTCCAACTTTGAACATCGAACGTCGAAGTGTTGGTAAGCTCTCCACTATCTGTGAGCGGAACGTTGATCCTCCGCGTGAGACACATACCGGAGCAACTTGGTCATCGTGGTAACGCAATATCGACGTTCAAAGTTGGAAGTAAGATGAATCGTACCGATCTCCCCGCCGCGTGAGCCACGTACCGCGGCAACGCGGCAACGCGGCCATCGTGGTAAACGCGAAGTCCGCTTTAAATTCCACATCTTCCTCAGTTATCCAGAGGATATCACCCTCCAAGGGTATTGCGGCGGGGGCGCCGCGTGCGTGTGAGTGGCGCATTCGGCCAGTCACATTCCTGTCCCTTTTGGAGCTGTGGACGGCGGGTGTTCAGTTTGCCCTGAGTTTGGTGTTTTCGGGGAGGGAATGTAATCTTTTGATTCTGACTCTCCCCGAAAGCGCCAAAGGCAGGGCAAAATCAACGCGCGCCGGACACCCGAATGCGCCACTCCCCCTGTAAGGCTACAATTCCTGTCTGGCCTTGTCCGGGTCCGGCACCACCCGAATATATCCGACAGTGGTGAACAACACAAGCGCGGTATACCCGAGAATTACCGACCAAATGTGATACACAAACTGCACCGTTGGATTGGGAATGAGTTGGATGAGGGCCGCGGCGTACGCGTAGACCAGGACAGCCACAAAAATCCTTTTCTTCAGCGGGGCCAGACGGGGGTCGGGACGCAGGTAAACAAACGGAACCACCACCATCGCACTCCAGAAGGCAAACATCCCGGTCTGGCTCGCCAGGGGATTTCCCCATGGAGAATTGCCAATGAGAAACCATTCGATCATCAGACCGGTCGTGCCGAATATCGCGACCTGCAAGAGGATCGTGACCCATCCATCCCCGAGACCTCTTACCACCAACCAGGACACGAACCCTGCCAGGATGAGGTAAACGGTATTAAAGGCAATTGATCCGATCAGGTTGGGGATATCCGACCGAATGAACACCGAAAATTGCGTTTCACCAATGCCGGCAATCACCAGGCCAATGCAAATGAAAACAAGGAACCGGAGAAGATGTCTCCATGTATTTCGCATTTTCGTTCCAATTGAGTCGGGCATGATGGCAAAAGAATCTTTTTTTCCTCAAAGTCAACTCTAACCTGAAATACCCGGCATGAATCGGATTGCAAAAATCAGCGGGTTCGTTAGTCAGGAGCCATGATGCACGAAAAGAAAGTCATGGATGCGGGTGCGGTGAAGTCGGCCATTCAATCGCTGGCGGCGGAAATACATGCCGCCCACGGGGATCGTCCGCTGGCTTTTGTGGGTATTCACACCCGGGGCGTGCCGCTGGCGGACCGGCTGGTGCGCGAATTACGGTACCGCCGGGATCACATCGAACAGGGCACTCTGGATATTTCCCTTTATCGCGATGATCTGGACAATCTGGCCGCCCTCCCCACCATAGAGGGTTCCGATATTCCTTTTGAAGTGGAGGGAGCCTCCATCCTTCTCTGCGACGATGTCCTCTTCACCGGACGCACCATCCGCGCCGCCATCAATGTGCTGCTGGATTACGGACGCCCGGAACGCATCGAACTGGCGGTGCTCGCCGACCGCGGACACCGCGAACTCCCCATTGCCGCCACCTACGCCGGCATCACCGTTCCCACCCGCAAAGAGGATTACCTGCGGGTGCATTTCAAGGAAACCGACGGTGAGGACCGGGTCATTCATTACCAATCGGAGACTTCATGACCACGGACGTGTCCCCCTACCACCGCAAGGATCTGCTCACCATCGGAGACCTCGACCGGGAGGAGATCCTGCATATCCTCGACAACGCCAAGCCCTTCAAGGATCTGTTCACCCGCTCGGTTAAAAAAGTACCCACCCTCCGGGGCAAAACCGTGCTCAATCTGTTCTACGAACCCTCCACCCGCACCCGCACCAGCTTTGAGATCGCGGCCAAACGCCTCTCCGCCGATGTCACCAATTTCGCCGTCTCCACCTCCAGCGTGGTCAAGGGCGAGTCCATTCTCGACACCATCGATACCCTGCAGGCCATGCAGGTGGATTACATCATCGTCCGCCATTCGGTCAGCGGGGTGCCCGAATATATCGCCCGCCACACCCACGCCTCGGTGCTCAACGCCGGCGACGGCCATCACGCCCACCCCACCCAGGCACTGCTGGACGCCTTCACTTTCCGCGAAGTGTATCCCGACATGACCGGTAAACGCATCGTGGTGGCCGGCGACATTCTCCACTCCCGGGTCGCCCGCTCCGTCTTTGAAATTATGCATCTGCTTGGAGTCGAAGTGGCCACCTTCGGGCCCGCCACTCTGGTCCCCCGCACCATTCCCTCGTATGTGCGCATCCTCCACAGCTTTGAGGAGGTGTTTGAATTCGATCCCCACGTCCTTTATCTGCTTAGGCTCCAGCTCGAACGGCAGAAAGCCAACTTCTTTCCCAGTATGCGCGAATACCACAACCGCTACGGAGTCACCACCGAACGCTTCAAAACCCTGCGCGAACGCGGCACCTGGGTGATGCATCCCGGTCCCGTAAACCGCGGCGTGGAACTGGTGGACGACGTCATGACTTACGAGCGCACCCTGATCAATCACCAGGTGGAAAACGGCATCGCCACCCGCATGGCGATTCTCTATCACCTGACTCCGCAGGAACCCAAACGTCTTCCACTACCCGAGGAGATACGGGCATGAGTACGATGCTGATACAACAGGCGCACCTTCTCCTCCCCGGCGAAACCGACCTCGTCCTCCGGGACATTCGGGTCGAAGAGGGTCTGATTCAGGAAATCGCGACCTCCATACAACCGCCCCCCGGAGCGGCCCTCGTGGACGGAACCGGGCGGATCCTGCTGCCGGGACTCTGTGATCCCCACGTGCATTTGCGCGAACCCGGACGCGAGGACGCCGAAACCATCGTCAGCGGCACCGAAGCCGCCATCGCCGGCGGGTTCACCCACATTCTGGCCATGCCCAACACCGATCCCCCCATCGACACCGGAGGAATGGTCACCTACGTCCGGAGCATGGCCAAAAAACAGAGCCGGATTCCGGTGTCGGTCGCCGGCTGCCTCACCTGCGGACGACGCGGCGACAAGCTGGCTGAAATCGCCGACATGGCCGCGCAGGGAGCCCTGATGGTGACCGACTGCACTCACGCCCTTCAGGACGAATATATCCTCCGCCGCGCCCTGGAATATACCCGCCACTTCGACGTGATCGTCGGTGTCTATCCCGACACACCCGCCCTCAGCGGCGAGGGAGTCATGCACGAAGGCGAGGTCTCTTTCCGCCTGGGCCTGCAGGGAATCCCCGCCATGGCCGAGGAAATCGGTATTGAGCGCGACCTCAGGGTCGCCCACGCGGTCGGCGGACGTATCCACATTCAAAACGTTTCCACCGCCGAGGGCGTCGCCTCCATCCGCCGCTTCAAAGAACGCGGGCTCCAGGTGACCGCCGAAACCACACCCCACCACCTTCTCCTGAACCACCACGCATTGGAGGGGTACCACACCCGCTTCAAAATGCTGCCTCCTCTGCGCACCGAAGCCGATCAGGAGGCCCTGCTGGAAGGCGTAAAAGACGGCACCCTTGATATGATCGCCACCGGTCACGCCCCGCATACCGATTTTGAAAAAAATCTCGATTTCAGTCACGCTCCCTTCGGAGTCATCGGATTGCAGACTGCCCTGCTCAGCCTCTATACCGACCTCATCGCTCCCGGCAAACTAAACTGGGCCCAACTCATTCAGGCTATGTCCGCCGCCCCCCGCCAATTGCTCAAACTCCCCCCCCTCTCCTTCTCCGTCGGAAGCCCCTTCGAAGCCGTCCTCTTCGACCCCGCCGCCGAAACCACCATCGACCGCCCCACCCTCAAATCACGCAGCTTCAACTCCCCCTGGCTCGGCCAAACCCTCAAAGGCTCCGTCACCCACGTCTTTCTCGGCGAAACGGAGATTGATGTATGAAGATCGAAGTTCGGAGTTCGGAGATCGGAGATCGGAGTTTGGAGTTTGGAGTTTGGAGATCGAAGTCGGGATAACGATCAACTGACAACTTGCGTGAGACGTAATATGAATTTTCTTAATTCTAATCCTAATCTTAATCTTAATCGAACCTGGTACATCGATTATGATTACGAGAACGATTACGATAATGAGGTTGAGTTTCTTTCCTCAAATTTCGACTCCGTCGTTGGGGGGGGCTAAGCTCTGACTTCTCCAAACTCTGACCTTCAAACTCCCAACTTCAGTCCCATATATCCTCCCAGTGCGACAGGCAGGAATGCCTGCCTCACAATCTAGTGACCCTGACTTCTAACCTCTGACTTCTCCCATCCCCCATCTCCGACCATGACCTACCTTCAAAAACTCACCCGCCGCATTCAATCCGTCAACAGCAACCTTTGTGTGGGCATTGATCCACGCGCTGAACTCATCGATGGCGATCCGGAGTATTTTGTGCGCAAGGTGATCGAGGAGACCTCCCCCTTTGCCGCCGCATTCAAACCCAACATTGCTTACTTCGAAGCCTTCGGGGCCGAGGGCGTCGCGGTTCTGGAACGATGTCTGAAAGAAGTGCCCGCGGACATTCCCGTGGTGCTGGACGCGAAGCGGAGTGACATTCCCGAAACCATGAAATACTACGCCGAAGCCTACTTCGGACGCTGGAACGTGGATGCGGTGACCCTCAACGGGCTGATGGGCTGCGACAGCATCGAACCTTTTCTTCAGGACCCTGAGCGCGGGGTGTATCTACTCGCGGTCACCTCCAACCCCGGCGCAGCCGACCTCGAACTGCAAAAGGTGGGAGACCGACACGTGTTCGAACTCATTCAGGATTATGCAACCCGCTGCCAACACCTGCCCGGTCAAGTCGGCCTGGTCATCGGCCTCACCAACGTCTCCGACGAGGTGCTGGCCAAGGTGGAGGATCTCCCCCTGCTGGTTCCCGGCCTGGGCGCGCAGGGCGGCGACCTCAGCCGACTCCGCCCCGCCTCCCGCCAGGCTCCCCTGCTCATCAACTCCTCACGCTCCATCCTCTACGGAAGCTCCGGCACCCCGGCCACCCGCGCCGAAACCGCCAGGAACAAAATTCGGGAAGCCGTGAGGAGTCAATAGTCAGGGGTCAGGGGGGGGGGGCATAAGTCAGAGGTCAGAAGTCAGAGGTCAGAAGTTAGGGGTAACTTATGACTACTGCCTATTGACTTCTGACTATTGACCAGTGACTATTGACCTCTGACTCCTGACCTCTGACTCCTGACCTCTGACACCTGACAAAATGAACACCCGTACAGATCTCCTCCTCTCCAATTACCCGCAACTGGAACCCTGCGTGCCGGATATTCTGGCCGCGTATGAGTGCCTGCGCGACAGTTACGCCTCCGGCGGAAAACTTCTCCTCTGCGGAAACGGCGGCAGCGCGTCGGACGCCGACCACATCTCCGGTGAATTGCTCAAAGGATTTCAGTCTGCGCGCCCGCTGAGTGAAGCCGACCACCACGCCCTCGGGCCGAAACTCGCGTCAAATCTGCAGCAGTCCCTGCCCGCCATTCCCCTCACCGCCTTCAACGCCCTCTCCACCGCCTACACCAACGATGTCAGCGCGGAATACATTTACGCCCAGCTGGTGCTGGGGCTGGGTACATCCGGGGACGTGCTGTTGGGCATCTCCACCTCGGGCAATGCGAAAAATGTCGCTCACGCCCTGCGTGTGGCCAAAAGCCGGGGCGTGCACACCCTCGGGCTCACCGGAGAAACCGGAGGTGCCATGCGGGAGCACTGCAACATCTGCATCCGGGTTCCCTCCCGCGAAACCTTCCGCATCCAGGAATACCACCTCCCCGTCTACCACTGCCTCTGCCTGATGCTGGAGGATTTTTTCTTTTGAACGATTCCCCACCTGAAATCAAAACCGCCTCCGGGAGGGTCCACGGCTACGTGATGCTGGTACTGCAAATTATTATGGGCGTCGAACTTGTGTTTGCCCTGTTCAACCAGCGTTGGCTCCTTTCCTTCTTGATCTTGGCCATCATGGTCGCCACCGCACTGCCTGATTTACTGCGGAAACGCTTCAACGTGTACATTCCTCCTGAATTCCAGATCCTGTCCGCCGTATTCGTGTTCGCGTCGCTTTTCTTAGGAGAAATCCGGGGATTCTACACCCGGTTTTGGTGGTGGGATATGTTTCTGCATACCTGGTCCGGACTCTTATTGGGAATTTTCGGCTTTCTGCTGGTATACATGCTGAACGAAAACGCGAGTATCGAGCTCAGCATGAAACCTCGTTTCGTGGCTTTTTTCGCTTTTCTGTTCGCCGTGTCTATGGGTGCAATCTGGGAAATTTTCGAATTCATCATGGACCAGCAGTTCGGGATGAACATGCAGAAACCCATGCTCGGAGATCCTTCCGGTCTGACCGACACCATGTGGGATCTTATCGTGGACACCCTCGGTGCCGGCATCATCAGTATCCTGGGATGGTGGTATCTCCGCGACGGGAAGCGGTCCTGGTTTGACGACGCCATCCAGGCCTTCGTGGAGAAAAACCCCCGCATGTTTTCCAATGGGTTCTCTGCGGACCACCGCCTGCCAACTCACGATCGCGCGCCAGATGAACGCCGCACAGAGCATCAGAGTCGTCACGGCCGCCTCAATCATGGGCAGCCGCCGACCTCCCCTCAGCATCCAAAACCCCCAGAGTGCGCTCAGCCCTCCGAACGTGCCCCCTGAAATCAGCGCCGTCTTCGCCGCCGCCGGGTTGGAGGCATAGCCCAGATGACATGGGCTCTGCTACCCGCGTGTTTCCTCACCGAGCGCCAGCAGGGGGCTCATCACCTCTGCGGCCCGCCTCTCGGACACCAGCACCGACACCAGATCTCCAAAGCAGATTTCGCTCTCCCCCGCCGGCAGGATTTCCATGCCGCCGCGGTGGATCCCCACCACCAGCGTCCCTTCGGGCCATTCAACCTCCCGAACCTGCTTTTGGTCCAGAAACGAGCCCGCGCACACCGGGACCTCCAGGATGGCTTTTCGTTCATCCTCCCCGGCCAGTTCCGGATTCCGGCGCACCATCCCCTGCAGCAGCACGTCGTACACCGGGCGGGAGTTCAGCCAGTCCGCCATCACGTAGGACACCATACACACGCCCAACAAACCGGAAAGATGGTTCAGGTTGCCCGACATTTCGAGCACCAGGATACTCCCCGTGATCGGCGCTCCCACCACGCCGGTGAATTGGGCCGCCATCCCCAGAATCATGAAATTCAGCATGTGGTGCTGCGCGATCAGATCAACCTGCAACAGCACGTACCCGAAAATATGGCCGATGAGCGCACCCGTCAGCAACAACGGCAGAAAAATCCCGCCTGGCGTGCCCGATCCGTAGCAAAACACCGTCAACAACACCTTCAGGCCCAGCAAAAGCAGCAGCGTGCCCAACGGCGCGTCCAGATCCACCAGCGACTCGATCATCTCATGGCCACCGCCGGTGATTTCAAAAAAATGGATGCCCGCGAAAAAGGAGACCAGCAGCGGCGGAATCGGACGCAACACCCGCGGGATCCGCAACAATACATACAGGTGTTGCCCCGCGTACAACAAACGCTTGAACAGGTCGGCGCAAAAGGCGATGACCACCCCCAGCAACAGGATATACGGAAAAAGCCGCAGCGGCAGCGGTTCCACATCCACGAAGGTGAAGACCGGTTGCAATCCGAAAAACTGTCCCGCCACCAGATTCGCGACCACCGACGCGCCCATGGCGCACATCAGCATCATGGGCGACAGAGTTTTGTGAATTTCCTCCAGTACGAACATCACTCCCGCCAACGGGGCGTTGAACGCGGCCGCCACCCCCGCGGCCGCCCCGCTGGAAATCAAAAACTTCCGCTCCAAATGCGGTCGGCGCGATCCCTGCAACACCCCTTCTCCCACAAACGCCCCCAACTGAATGCTCGGGCCTTCCCGGCCCAGCGACATCCCCAGGGCCTGCGCTGTCAGCCCTCCGAAAAACTTCACCAGAATTTCCGGGAACCACTTGATTTCCAATTGACGCAGCACCACACCCTTCACCTCCGGAATCCCGCTTCCCCGAGCATGCGGGAAATATCGGACCGCGAGCCCCAGCAAAAGTCCCGCCGCCACCAGGACACCCGTCCAAAACACAAATGTTTCAGGACCCGCCTGCTTCAGAGAACCCATCACCCCGTGACGCCAGCCCACCGAAGCGTTGAGCAGCAGTCGAAACGCCACCACCACCAACCCTGTCAGAAGTCCCACCAACAGGCTTTTCAGAAATAAAACCGGTCGAAACCGATTCAAATGAAAAAACGTCGATCCAAGCTCCGTCAGCTTCGGCATCGGTTTAATCGTTCGCCCGCAGGCGGAGGGCTCGCGGCCCTGGTTCAATGTATATCATCCACATTCGTCCCGCTTAACGGCTCAGGGCTGTTTTCCAAGCACTTCGTGAACTATTTTACTGAAGAGATTTTATCCCTCAAACCATCGACTTCCTCAACCCCTTCGTACAGGGTGTGCCTCAGAACTCAATTTAGACGATAATTTGGGTGAGTTTGACCGCAAATCCAAATGTCAGAATAATTTAGGGCAGAATGATCTGTTTTATATTGAGTTCTGATATTCAGCAATTATCGGACGATATCCATGGTCACTACACCATACTTATCCATATTGATATAGCTGGAGCTTTCAGGGAAAGTATGGTACAATTCTGAATGCGTGGCTACAGGCTTTGTGGCCGGAAAAGAACTGAGAACAATACATCCAAAAAGGTGACGTGTATGGCTAAAGGTAAAAATTCCCAAAAAACTGAAAAAAAAGCGCCTGTGAAAACGCTGAAAGAAAAACGTGCAGCTAAAAAAGGGGTGAAAGCGGCAAAAGGCCGCGGTGAATAGGGGATAGATGTGTCGGGCTGAAAGCCTTTTTTTCTTTCAGTGATCGAGGATGTCGCGGACTTTTTGCGTCAGCGAATCGACGGAGAAGGGTTTCTCATTATTTTTCATTGGGCTCTTTCTGAACATCTCCGTTATACTCTTCCGCTAACCTGTCCTGAACTATGCCGTTGCATTTAAGCACTTCATCGGTAAGAAACAGTCATGCGAAACGCCTCTGACAAACTTCTTTCTCGCCGTGCCGCCAAGGTGCTTCGCGATCAGTGGAAGACCGACGGCGACTGTGTGGTGATGACCAACGGGACCTTTGATTTACTGCATGCGGGACACGTCGGCTATCTGGAATGGTCCCGGCGTCAGGGCGACCGCCTGATCGTGGGGCTCAACACAGATGCCTCCATCCGACGTATCAAGGGGGAAAAACGTCCGCTGGTCGAAGAATCCCACCGGGCTGTTCTGCTCGCCGCCCTGGAATGCGTGGACGCGGTGGTGCTCTTCGACGAGGATGAACCGAAAGATCTGATCGCCTCCCTGCTCCCGGACATCCTGGTGAAAGCATCGGATTGGAGTCATTACGTCAGCGGACGCGAAGCGGTCGAAGCCAACGGCGGCGAAGTCCGCCTCGCCCCCATGCTCGACGGAGTCTCCACCTCCGCCCTCCTGGACAAAATCTGCCGCATTTTCACCGGACACCCCGCGCAGCTCGATCCGCAACAACAGCGGAGTGGGACGTAATCCCCGCCATGGACGCGGGACTCTACATCGTCGGCACCCCCATCGGCAACCTCGAGGACATGAGCTATCGGGCCGTGCGCACCCTGACCGAAGTGGATCTGATTCTCGCCGAAGACACCCGCAAAACCGGGATCCTGCTGCAACGCTATGACATCAGCAAACCCATGCTCTCCTGCCACGAATTCAACGAACGCTCGCGGGTGGAGCGCGTCCTGCACGAAATCGACTCCGGCCGGGCGGTGGCACTGGTCAGCGATGCCGGCATGCCCCTGATCTCCGATCCCGGCTCCCGGCTGGTGCGGGCGGTGCGTGAAGCCGGATTCTTCACCACCTCCATTCCCGGCCCCACCGCCCTCACCACCGCCCTCGCCCTCAGCGGCTGGGGACAGGACGGATTCATCTTCCTCGGTTTTCCTCCCAACAAAAGCGCCGGACGCCGCCGTCTCCTCGAAAGCCTGCGCGACGAATCCCGCACCGTCGTGCTCTACGAATCCACCCACCGCATCAACAAACTGCTCGCCGACATCACCGAACTGCTCGGAGACCGCCCGGTTTTCATGGCCCGGGAACTGACCAAAAAATTCGAAACCCTGCAGCAGGGAACTGCGGCGGAACTCTCGCTTTTCCTCGAAAGCCACAGTTCCAAAGGAGAATTTGTGATTGTGCTGGGGCCGTTTTAGCTTCAGTCACTCTACCGCGCCATCCGATCCTGAACCTCCGCCACTTCCGGGGCATCGGGGAATCGGTCCAAAATCATTTGATACACCCTTCGAGCCTGTCGGGGGTCGTTCAATTCCGCCGCATACAAATCCCCCACCCGCAACAGCAGCGATGCGTTGTCCGAGCCCGCCTTCTGCGAGGTCTCCAACAGGCTCCGCACTAAATTCTGCTCCCCGGTTTCAGCCGCCGCAGTGACTGCGGAGTCCAGAGCCAACGGCCAGGCGGGAGCCAGCGTATGCGCCAACCGAAAATGAGTGAAGGCTTCCCGGCCCCGCCCCTGATCCTTCAGGAAATTCGCCAATCCCAGATGCGCACGGGCGGATTCGGGTGACAGAGTGGTCGCCGCCCGCAACGCGCGTTCACGCAAATCGGACCGTTGCGCACGGGCGGCGGCCGCGTTCGCCCGCAGACAAAATTGCAACACGGCCGCATCCGCGCCCCTCCGCGAAGCGGCGGTGGCCTGCGCCAACAGGTCCTCCACCTCCACCCGAACCGGATCGGGACGGGCAAAATCACCGGAAGCATGCCGCGTGTTCATAATCTGAATCCGCTGCCGCACCTGAGCCGTCTTGACATCATCCGGTTCCGATCGCAAAAAAGCCTCATAATGCGCAATCGCCTGTTCGGGATCCAAGCGGTTCTGATCCAAAATCGAGGCCAAATTCAATTGCGCGGGCGCATAGGAGGGATCCATCGTCACCGCCCGCTGCAGCAAATCCAGGGTTTCCGATAACGGAAGTAATCCACCCCCCGCCACCGCCAATGAGGTGAACACCCTGGCGTTCTCCTCCCGTGACAGTGCCCGGGAAAGCAAATCAAAGGCGCTGTCAAACTCTCCGTTTCGCAGTGCGATTCCCGCCAGCACCTCCAAAGGCTCGCTTCTTGTCGTATCCGCGGCGGCCGCGTTCTGGAGCAGGGGTCGCGCCTCCTCCTCCCGATTTTCGCGAAGCAACAAATCTCCGTAATTGTACAACGCCTCAAAATGCTGCGGATTCAGCTCGATGGCCCGGCCAAAAGCCGCTTCCGCCTTCTCCACCTGACCGTTCCGATACGCCGCCAGGCCCGCGTAATTCCACAAATCCGCCGTTTCCGGCTCCTGCGGGGATTTTTCCGCCGCCCGGCTCAGCCAGCGGGCGGCTTTTTCTGTCCGGCCTTCGTTCAGGGCTTCAATTCCCTTGCGGGCCAGCGATTCCGGATTCCGTCCACAGGCGGTCAGCAACAGGAAAAAACACGTGGCAGGAGCAATAGATTGTAAGAAGGTTTTCACAAACGTGAATATACGGGCCACACCTGTTCGGTGCAACCACGAACGCGCGGAAAGACGAAGTTCGGAGATCGAACACAAAATGTTATCCCACAAACGGGATCCAATTGTCCGGATTCACGCCCAGAAAATCGGCTTCGGGATAGGCATCGGTAAAGGCCTTGGGAGGACGGGACGCACGGCCCCTCTTCCACTTGAATTCCGCGGCAAGCAATCTGCCGTTTTCTTCTTCCAGATAGTCAATTTCCTGTTGCTGATGGGTTCGCCAGAAGTAGGGATGGAAAACCCGGCGCTTGTTCTGCTGTCCCTTGATCCGCTCCACCACCAGAAAATTTTCCCAAAGCGCGCCGGTATCGTTACGCAGTTCCAGCGGATTCAGATTATTCAACAGCGCGTTACGGATTCCATTGTCCCAAAAGTACACCTTACGGCTTTTCCGCAACTCGGTGCGGAGGTTGCGGCTGTAGGGACTCATTCGAAACACCACAAACGCCTGCTCCAATACGTCAAGATAGGTGGAAACCGTGTTCTTATCCACGCCCAGCGTTTGCGACAATTCGTTATAGGAGACTTCACTGCCAATCTGCAAAGCCAGGGCCCGAAGCAGCCGGTCCAGTAAATCCGGTTTGCGGATGCCTTTCCTCATCAGCACATCCTGGTAAAGATAACTGCCGGTGAGTTCCCGCAGAATATCCACGGCCTCTTTCTCCCCGGATTGCACCACATCCGGGTATTGACCAAAGACCATGCGCCTCTGAAGCAATCGACGCGTTTCAATCTCACCGTCTTTTTGCAGCACCTCGCCAGTGGAAAGAGGGTGCAGATGGAATACGAATTTCCGTCCGGTCAGCGGTTCCTGTATTCGGTTTGCCAGGGCAAAAGAGGATGATCCCGTCGCAAAAACCTGTAATTCCGGAATTTCATCCACCATCAGCTTCAGGGTCAATCCGATGTTTTCCACCCGCTGCGCCTCGTCAATGACCAGCAGCCGCGCATCCCCCACCCAGGCCTTCAATTCGGACGAACTGCGCCCTTCCAAGGCCAGCCGCACGTCCGGCTCGTCACAATTCATGTACAATTTCTTTCCGGAACATTCGCTCATGATTTGCTTGGCCAAGGTGGTTTTCCCGGTTTGTCGCGCCCCGTACAATATCAACGCACGCCCTTGGAAAAGCTTGCTTTGCATGTCATTTTTTATCATTCTCTCGTACATAATCGCCTAATTTATACTAAATTCGGTGAATACAATAGCCTAATTTTGATTTTTTTATCATTCCATGCCTGTCCGGTTCAACCCCGAACGCATGGGAATGCAGGTCATCGCCAGAAAATTATCCATGTTCTGGATCTGTTCACAGGATTTCAGACCCCCTTCCGCTTGTCGGACGGGTGAACGGAACCTGTGGCTAGCTGCGGGCAAATCCAAGGGGGGGCTTTTAGCCCGATACCTTAGGTCCATTGGCTCCGGTGACGGCCTGGAAAGGCCATCCTCCATTCAAAATCATCTCCGCTTTGCTCTTTTCGTTTGGAGAACAGGTTTGCTATGTAGAGAGCGTCACTTGGAAAAACGTATCTGAACCGGAGCAATCTATGTGTGGAATTGTTGGCATGCTGGGGTCCCGCAACGCGGTACCTGTTTTAATTGAAGGACTCAAACGTCTTGAATACCGCGGCTATGACTCGGCGGGGGTGGCGGTGTTTCAATCGACCGGCCTGGAAACCCGCCGGGCGGTGGGCCGACTGGCCGAACTGGAGAAAAAACTCGCGGCCCATCCCCTCGACTCCACCCTGGGTATCGGCCACACCCGCTGGGCCACTCACGGGGTCGCATCCGAGCGCAATTGCCATCCACACCTCGGACAGGACGGCCGCCTGGCCCTGGTCCACAACGGCATCATCGAAAATTATCAGGAACTCAAAGCCGGATTGGTCAAAAAGGGGGTCACGTTTTCCTCCGAGACCGATACCGAGGTCTTGGCCCAGTTTGTTGCGGACTGTACTGCCGAAGGCGATTTTGTCAGCGGACTCCGCACCGCCCTGAAGCAGGCCCGCGGCGCCTATGCCATCGGCATGCTTTGCACCGATCAGCCCGACACCCTCTACGCGGCCCGGCTGGGGTCTCCCCTGATCGTGGGCAAAGGCGAACACGGCCTGTTCATCGCCAGCGATGTTCCCGCCATCCTTCCCCAGGTGGACGAAGTGATTTATCTGGAGGACGGGGAAATCGCACGTCTCACTCCGGAAGGGGTGGAAGTATGGAATCTGGCCGGTGAAGAAGTCTCTCCCAAATGGGTGAAAGTGGAGATGGAGGACACCGCGGTGGATTCCGGCGGCTTCGAAACCTTCATGCTCAAGGAAATCCACGAGCAGACCCGGGTGCTGCGCGGACTTCTGGACACCTACCTGGTGGGGGAGAAAATCGTGCTGCCCGACCTCAACATGTCCGCTCAGCAGATCCGGGAACTGGAGCGCATCATGATCGTGAGTTGCGGCACCGCCTATTACGCCGCCATGTATGGACGGCTGCTGATTGAAAAATTCACCTCCATCGCGGTGGAAACCGATCTGGGAAGCGAATTCCGCTACCGCTCTCCCAAAATCAGTCACGGCACCCTGGTGGCCACGGTCTCGCAGTCCGGTGAAACCGCCGACACCCTCGCCTCGGTCAAAATGGCCAAGGAGGCGGGCTCCCCCATCCTGGCCATCTGCAATGTCTTCGGCAGCAGCCT
>JBBDRC010000286.1:13612-14882 GCA_040905625.1 Kiritimatiellia bacterium | reverse complement strand
GTCCAGGTGGTGATCGGAACCGTAAAGGCGGCCTGAGCGAAGGCCCGTCCCACCAGGGCGGGATTAAACACATTGTAGCCGAGTCCGCCGAAGAAAAACTTACCCAGGGCAATGGCGATGAACGAGGCCACCGCCGCCATCCACAGCGGAAAGCCCGGCGGCAGAATCAGGGCCATCAGCACCCCGGTAATCACCGCGCTCCAGTCATGAATGGTGGACAGACGTTTGGAGCGGGCGCAGAAAAAATGTTCCGTGCCCATACACACCACCGTGCATACCATCAGCAGAGCCAAGGCGCTCAAACCGAACTGGACAATGGAAAACAGACAGACCGGAATCAGGGCATACACCACATGCCGCATGATTTTTTCCACCGAATGCATCCCCCGCAAATGCGGTGAGGTTTTTAATTGCACTGCTTCACTCATGATGCCGCCGCCCGGGTTCGATTCACTGATTTGGCCACACGAAAATACTGCACCAGAGGAATCGCCGCCGGGCACACATAACTGCAACTGCCACACTCGAAACAATCGTTCAAATGATAGTTGTCCGCCATTTCCTGATAGCGGGCCTTGTGCGCCAGCCGCCCCAGTTCACAGGGGTTGAGCATCATCGGACAGGCATCCACACAAGCCGCGCAGTTGATGCAGGGATAGCGTTTCATCTGCTCTTCGTTGGTGAGCTGATGCTCGTTCAAAATCAGCAGTCCCCCGCATCCCTTGGTGATGGGCACATCCAGCGAGGCCACAGTGCCGCCCATCATGGGCCCGCCCATAATCAAATGCCGCGCCGTTCCCTCAAATCCCAACTGATCCAGAATAAACCGGATCGGGGTGCCAATCGGCACAATGTAATTCCCCGGACGGCCAATCCCCGGTCCGGTCACCGTCACCACCCGTTCCACCACCCCCTGTTTGTGTGGCAACAACTGTCCGATCTGGGTGGCGGTGGCCACGTTAAACACCCCCAGCCCCACCGCAAAGGGCAGACCGCCCGACGGAATTTCCCGGTTCACCAGCGCCTTGGCCAGCATTTTTTCCGCTCCCTGCGGATACTTGGTCTGCACCGCCTTCACCGACACCGTGTCGTTCGGCTTCAGCACGTTTTGGATGGCCTCCACCGCGTCGAGCTTGTTGTCCTCGGTCCCGATAATACCCCGGCTGGCCCCCATCGCCCGCATCAGAATCCGGGTGCCCTCCACCAGTTCCGCCGCCTGCTCCACCATCAACCGATGATCCGTGGTCAAAAAAGGCTCACACTCGCAGCC
>JBBDRC010000286.1:0-13512 GCA_040905625.1 Kiritimatiellia bacterium | reverse complement strand
CCTGCTCCACCATCAACCGATGATCCGTGGTCAAAAAAGGCTCACACTCGCAGCCATTAATCAAAATGGTGTCAATGGTATGACCTTCGGGCACCGCCAGTTTCACATGCGTGGGAAAGGCCGCTCCGCCCAGACCGACCAGGCCGGTGTCCTGCACCGCCTGCACAAAATCACCGGTCGGCATGGCCGCCACGTCCACATCCATGCCATACAGCACTTCCTGGGGGTCGCCCGCATACACGTCCAGCACAATACTCTCCACCATCGGTCCCTTGGCGGAGGGCATCAGACAAATGTCCTTCACCACCCCGCTGGCGGCGGCGTGCAGCGGCACCGAGACAAAACCGTCCGCCCGGGCAATCGGTTCCCCCCGCGCCACTTCCTGCCCCTTCCGCACCAACGCCACCGATGGCTTGCCGGCATGCTGCGACAGCGGCAGCACCAACCGCGGCGGAAACGGCAGTCGCTCAATTTTTTTCGAGGCCGTGAAGTGCTTATTGTCCGGCGGATGAATCCCGTGACGGAAACTTCCGCGGAGGAGATGGCTGATGTTGAATACTGAATGGCTCATGAATATAGAGGTCAGATGTCAGAAGTGAGAGGTCAGGGTTGGAGGTCAGAGGTTAGAGTTCAGAGGAAGAGACTCGTAATCGATGAACCAAGTTCGATTAAGATTACGATTAGGATTAAGATTAGGATGATTCATACTAGTTTCAAAACAAACTGCCTGACCTCTGACCTCTCCCCTCTGACTTCTCAGTTATACTTCTCCGCCCGCTTCACCAGTTTCTCCACATCCTTCTCTTTGGGATCCGCGGGGGTTCCGGGGTGAATACATTGTCCGGTGCATTTTTCGGCCGACCGCACGATGTCTTTGAACGGCCCGCCTTTGGGATCTTTGACGAAGGCTTTTTTGTCGCCGTCGTATTCGAAGATCTTGGGATTGATGGTCACGCATTCGTCGCAACTGGTGCACTGACTCTGGTCAATCCAGGCGGGTTCGAAAGAGGTCGCTTCGCTCCCGGAGTTAGAAGATGGAAGTTCAGAGTTTGGGGCCACCAGGGTTTTCAGAGCCGAGCCCTCTCCGCCGAGCATGGACATCAGTCCCTGCGCCAGCTTCTGCGCGGTTTCGGAACGCACCCGGTTGGCGATCTCCTCCGGATCCACTTTCCGGGTCAGCCCCGCCAGCGATTTGAGGGTCCGCCAGAAGTCGATCCGCTCCTCCGTGGACCGCACGATCTCTTCGGACACCAGCACCCGCATCAAATGATTGTGCTTGTCCAGGGTCCAGATGAAGGGGAATTTGTCTTTCCGGTCCTCCTCGGATAACTCCAGGAAGTCGGCCAGCATCACCATCTTGTCGTTCCAGGTATCCTGCGGGGCCACCCGGAAGTGCTTCCGGAAGCGGGCCTCGGACACCGCGAAGTCGGCAAAGGTCATCGGCAACTCCAGTTTCTGTTTGGTGCCGTCCTCTTCCTCGTAGTCCAGGGTATAACTGGGCCAGTCGGTGTCGAGGGAGGGATTGCCATCGAGGCTGATGCACTCCTGCCAGTCCTTGCCCGCGTCCGGATCGAAGCGGAACAACGGATACGCCCGCGACTCCAGCGCCATGCGGCTGCGCGACACTGAGGAATCGTCCGGCACCCCGTGTTCGGGCTGACAGACCGCATACACATTGAACAGGGCCGGACGGCGGGCGTTGATCCCGTCGATAAAACCTTCGATCAAGTGCGTGTAATTGGAGGTGTTGCCCTGGAAGATAAACGCGCTGCGGTGCGCCGCACCGATCAGACTCATCTCTTTGCGGATCTCTTTCTTGCCCTTCCAGGCTTTGCCGTAGGGCGCCATATCCGAGACCTGTCCGATAAAGCCCGAGGTGCATGCCTGCCCGCCGGTGTTGGAATACACCTGGGTGTCCAGCACCATCACTTTGATCGGACGGCCCGCCATCAGCATTCGGGACAGGTTCTGGAACCCGATGTCGTACATCGCCCCGTCTCCGCCCACCGCGCACACCGGCGGACACAGCAGGTATTCCGCATCGGTGAACTGATTCCAGTTGAAGTACTGAAGATCCTTCGCCATGGCCTCGAAATCAACTTTGCCCTTCAGTGCGGCTCTGGCCGTGCGCAACACCTTGAATCCGTCCGCCATCTTGCACATATGCCCTTCAAAAATTCCCATTGCCACCGACGGGGAATCCTGGAACAAATGATTCGCCCAGGGGAAGGGATAGGGATTGTAGGGCCAGGAAGACCCGTACACGGAGGAACAGCCGGTGGAGTTGATGAAGCCCAGATTCGAGCGCCCGTTTTTGCCGGGGCCCTCCTCATAGCGCCATTTCAAATCCTTGAGTTTGACGATCAACCGGGTCATGGATTTCAGCCAGTCCTGATCCAGCGGACTGCCCGCACGGCCCTCGTCGAGTTCCTTGGCCAGATCCGACAACTTCAGATCGCCCTGGGCATGACTGTCCAGGGATTTTTGAATCGCCTCCAGATTGCTCACATCCACGGTGTCCGCAAGTTTGGAGCGAATCTGCTTTTCCAGTCCCGCAATCAGCTCGTTGAGTTCCTGCAGGTGCTTTTTCACCCTGGGCTGCATAAGCGCGGTCATGGTCGCGGTGAACAGGTGCAGCACCGTCTTTTCGCCGCAGCCCGTGCAGGCGCCGTCGCCGCAGGCCATGGACTGATAGACGGTTTTGTCCAGCAGCATGGTTTCCATGGCTCCGATCTTTTCGTCCATATCATCCACCCGAATAAAATCGGAGGAGGTGTTGGGCAGATCCAGCCAGAAATTCCAGTCCTTGCGCAGGGTGTCCACCGATTCCGTGGTCTGGGGGGCCACCCGCAAGGCATCGTCATCACACACATCCACGCAGAGCATGCAGCCCTTGCAGGTATACGGATTCACGGTGATGGCAAACAGCCCGCCGCTTCCCTCCCGCTGTTTTTCCTTCTGATTCCAATACGGTTTGGTCAGCGAGAATTTAAATCCGCCCATGTGTTTGCGGAATCCGTCGAATTCCCCGCGCAATCCCTCGCGTTCGCCGGCATCGGTTTCCGCCAGCAGCGCGGTGATCGCCTCGTCCATCAACGGTTCCACATTCACCGAGGATCCGTTGGCACCGGAGGTGGCGTTGCGCATTTTCTTTTCCACCGTGCGCAGGGCCGCGGGAAGTCTGCCGGTTTCCAATCCGGCTTTCCGCATGCCTTTGACCGCGGTTTGGAAGGCATCCTGCATGGTGCAGGCCAGACCCGGAATGGCCGAGTCCGGACACACCGTGAAGCAGTCACTGCAGGCGGTACAATTTTCCGGCAC
This sequence comes from Kiritimatiellia bacterium, assembly GCA_040905625.1. Taxonomy (GTDB): domain Bacteria; phylum Verrucomicrobiota; class Kiritimatiellia; order SS1-B-03-39; family UBA6053; genus UBA6053. The sequence goes on along the minus strand of JBBDRC010000286.1, from coordinate 10,191 downwards.
CCACACCGGATGATTAAACCGAATCGAAGTCATGTCCCGGAACACCCCGCTGGCCGCCGGAATCAGGCTCACCGCGTTGAAGGGGTCCGCCAGGTTGTCATTGGGTTTGCCTCCGGCATAAAAGCTGCCGGTCTGTTCCCAGAAGCGATGAATGTCGGTCTTGGCATCCGAACTGGCGTTCATCCGCTTGAGGGTGATCGGCATATTCACCGCTTTTTTAATCTCGCCTTCGGAGGCTTTGCTGATTTCAAACACCGGCAGCTCATTCAGTTCGTCGTATCCGCGGCGCACCACCTTCATGTTGTTTTCCACCACCCGGGCGCCTTTGCCCCCGAATTTGTGGGTCAACTGCTCCCGAATGGCTTCGAATAAGGTCTCCTCGGTCATATTCACTGACGCCATCACCGAGGAGGCTTTGAAGAACGCTCCCTGGAAGGCATTTCCCTGCATGCGCAACTGCAGTTCCTGATCGCTCGCCTCTTCGCGGGCCACTTTGAACGCGTCCACATAAAACACCTTGATGTTCTTTTCTTTGATGTAGCGCTGATACTGAATCGGAATGGTCGCCCACATCGCCTCCGGCGTGTCAAGGTCGCTCTGAATAATAAACACCCCGCCCTCTTTCAGTCCGAACAGCGGATTGGAGTGACCGAACACATTGGGGTCGGGACTTAACACCACGTCCACATAATTGTACTCGCAGTTGATCTTGATCGGCTCCGGAGCGGCGGACAGGTAATAGGTCGTCGGCTGCCCCTTCTTTTCCGAGCCGTATTTGGGATTGGCCTTAATGTCGTATCCCAACAGGCTGTTCAGAGTGATCGCCAGATTTTTTCCGGTGGTGATCGCACCCCAGCCGCCCACCGAGTGCATGCGCACGGTGATTGCGCCCTTGGGGAGCAGGTTCGGATTTTCGCTGCCTTTAATGGCCAGATGCTTCACTTCCGGATAGCCTTCCCGGATTTGCTGCATGTGAATTTCCTGCTTGGGGGTCGCCCCCTGGTCGCGCACGAAATCGATGGACAGATAGAAGAATTTACGGTGCGCCCCGTCGGGGAGCATGTTTTCCACCGCGCCGATCACGCCCTCCGGCTGCAGATCGCGGCTGCCCATGCCGAAACAACCCGAATACAGCACCGGCGCGTCTGACAGCTTTTTGTAAGTGGGATAGGTCGGATAGGTCGGCTCTTTCTGCATGCCGTTTTCCAGACATTTGCTGATGGTGGCGCGGATTTCGCGAATCACCGGCAGGTCTTCCGCCAGGGGCTGATCCGTGCGTTCCAGCACCACCACCCCCTTGCGGCCCTGAATGATCCGGCCCACCAGATCACTGGGAAACGGACGCCACATGGTCAGATTCACCACCCCGATTTTGAGTCCGCGGGTTTCCCGCAGATAATCCACCACCGCCTCGGAGGTGCCCACCACCGAGCCCTGGCCCAGAATCAGGTACTCCGCATCCTCCAGTCGGTATCCGCTGACCCGCGCGTATTTGCGCCCGGTCAATTCGCCGTATTCGGCCATGCACTGATCCGTGAACGCGCGGATATGATCAAAGAAGTACGGACGCTGCGCCGCCACCGACTGCATATACGCGTCCTGATTCTGCACGCAACCCGCCACCACCGGATTGTCCACGTCCCACAATTCCGGCACCCGACGCCGTTTGGGACCGTACATCATCCGCTGCGCCGCGGTCGGAGTGTCAATCAAATCATCAGGATGACCCAGAAACTCCTCGATCAACTCCCGCTCCGGGACCTTCAGCGTTTCAATCAGATGCGTGGTCAAAAATCCGTCCTGCCCCACCGCCCCGGGGGTGAGCGACAATTCCGCGATCTTGCGGGCGATCAAATTCAGGTCCGCCGCCTCCTGGGCGCTCTTGGCCATCACCTGAAAAAATCCGGTGTCGTCCATCAAATGATAATCATCATGCCCCGCATGCACATTCAGGGTGGATTTGGTGATGGCGCGACAGCCCACATTCAGGATGTAGGGCAGGCGTTTCCCCACCGCCGCATAGAGGGATTCATGCATATAGGCGATCCCCTGCCCCGACGAAAAATTCGAGGCCCGCAGCCCCGTCATCGACATGCCGGCGGTCACCCCCGCCGCTGCGTGTTCCCCTTCGGGCTCCACAAAAATCAGGGGACGGCCCGACACATTCACATGCCCGGCCGCGGTTTCCTCCGCCCAGTATTCCCCCATTTGCGTGGAGGGGGTTATGGGATACGCGCCAGCCGCGTCGCTGGATTCGCGTTCGCACATAATCACGGCGGTGTTGCCGTCCATGGCTTCGGGGATGCCGGGGTATTTGACTTTGGATTCTGTCTGTTTACTCATATCGTGGTACCATTGGGGGGTTAGTCTTCTGAAAGGATGGGGAGCGGCTCTTTGCGGATGATTTTTTTGGCCGCCGCGCCCTTGTGAATATTTTTGTGGTCCAGCCATACAATCGCGCCGGTGGGACAACGTTCGATGGGAAAGCGGGTGGCCAGTTTGTTTTTCGAGTAATCCACCACCGCCAGATTGTTCTGAATGGAAATCAACCCCCCCGGCGCATCCGCCGCGCAGCGGGCACAGCCGGTGCAGGCCACTTCGCATTCCGCCAGCGCCTGCTGCCCCTCCGCCAGACTTTTGCAGGCCACAAACAATTTGTGGCTCACCGGGTGCAATGAAAACAGATCCAGCGGACAGGCCAGCACGCAGTCGTTGCAGGCCACGCATTTGTCCTCGTCCACCACCGGCAATCCCTGCTCATTCATGTGGATCGCGTCAAAGGTGCAGGAGACCTCGCAATCCGCCAGGCCCAGACAACCCCAGGAGCAGGCTTTTCCGCCTCCACCCGCCGCCACCGCCGCCCGGCAGGAGGGCTGACCCTGATAAGAGGCCTTGAACCGTGCCACATTTTTTCCACCCGCACAGGCCAGACGCGCCACCCGTTTTTCAGAACTTCCCGCATCCACCCCCAGAAAGGCCGCGATCTCCGCCACCCCCTCCTTCGAACTCACCGTACACTTCGAAGGCGGCTCCTTTCCGCTCACCAGCGCCTCCGCAAAGGGACGGCAGCCCGGATACCCGCAGGCCCCGCAATTCGCGTGCGGCAACATCTCCTCCACCGTGTCAATTCGCGGATCCTCCTCCACCGCCAGCTTTTTGGACGCCATCGCCAGCACCAGCCCCAACACCACCCCCAAACCGGCCATAAACGCCGCCGCTATCATCAATGCCGTCGTCATAAGTGACTCAGCTTCAAACATGTTTGAAACGGTTTTAGAATAATATAACTCATACGAGACATCTCATATCCTATTTAAACCCAACATGGCAAGTTCATATCTCAAAAAAGGAAGAAATAAATTCAGCAGACGGCGGCCTGTACCGCTAAAAAGGCCAGATCAACGGTGCCAGGGATACCGCAAGCACGCCAATAATCAGTCCGATCGGCAAGCCGATACGGGCGAAATCCCCGAAGCGGTATCCCCCGGGCCCGTAGACCATGAGATTCGTTTGATAGCCGATAGGCGTTACAAAACTGGCGGATGCGGCGATCATGATGCAAATGACAAAGGGCATATAACTGACCCCCAGCGTATCCGCTGTATTCATCGCCACCGGAAACACCAGGGCCGCCGCGGCATTATTGGTCATCATTTCCGTACTGACCACCGTCATCACATACACCAAAAACAACGAAACCCGGGGACTGTCACCGGCCAACCGTAATAAAGCTTCCGCCAGAGTCGCGGCAGCCCCGGTCGTCTCCAGGGCCAACCCCAGCCCCAAGGCCGCCGCGATCGTCAGAAGCACATTCCATTCGATACTGCGCCGGGCACCCGCGGGTGTGCAGCACCCCGTCAACATCATCAATGCCGCGGCCAACACGCCTCCCTTCAGCATACTCAGACCCCCCGCGGAAACCGCCAACACCATGCCGAAAAGGATGGCAAAGGCCCAAGGTGCTTTTTCCACCCTCTTGGGGGTGGAATCCTCGATGCGACTGATCAAATAAAAATCTTTGGAGTCCTTTTGACGGGAAAGAAATCCTGCATGGGATTCGATTAACAGCGTGTCTCCCGGACGCAACACGATATTGCCGATCCGCCCCTGGACCCGCTGACCATTCCGGGCCAGCGCAATCACCACCGCGTTGTAATGCTGACGGAATTTCCCCTCACGGATGCTTTGTCCCGTTAACGGGCAGGTATTTGATACCACCGCCTCCACCAGGCATCGTTTATGGCGGGGTTCGGCCAGCTTAAACACCTGATCGGATGCCGGAGAGAGGCCCTGCTGGAAATACACCGAGCGAATCGAATCGACATTCCCCACAAACATCAGGCGGTCTTGCGCCTGCAGTACTTCATTGGGCGAAACCGCCGAGAGAACATCGCGTCCCCGCATCAACTCCGCCACAAAGGCGCCGGGCAAATTTCGCAGTCCCGCATCCTCTATGCTTTTCCCCACCAATGCGCTGTCCGCCACGACCCGCATTTCCAGAGTGTATTCGCGGGGATTTTCAATAACCTCGGCAAAACCCTTTCGATCCGGCAACAATCGACGAAACAGCAACAGAGTCACCAACCCCGCCAGCGCGCAGGGTAAACCGAGCTTGGTGATTTCGAACATGGAAAGCCCCTCCCCGCCATAACGGGTCTGGACCAGTCCATTCACCACTAAATTGGTGCTGGTCCCGATCAACGTGCACAATCCTCCAAAAATGGAGGCGTAGCTGAGCGGAATTAACAGTTTCGAGGGTTGAATTCGAATTCGTCTGCTCCATTCCATCACCGTGGGAATAAACAGGGCCACCACCGGGGTGTTGTTCAGGAAAGCGCTTAACAAGGCGACTGGGGCCGTCAAACGTATCTGTGCGGCCACATGAGTTTTAGGGGCGCCCAATACCCGATTGGAAATCCACAGGAGCCCGCCCGTCTCCTGCAACCCGGCCACCACCACATACAAGACACCAACGGTGATCACTCCTTGAGAGCTGAAGCCGCTGAATGCGGTTTCCACATCCAGAACGCCTGAAACAAACAACAGAGACAGACCGCCCAAAAACACCATATCCGGGGGGAATCGGGTAAACACCAGAAACCCGAAGGTGGCGGTGACCACTGTCAGCGAAAACCAGGCCTGCCAGCTTAACGAAAGGAATAAGGTAGTCATCGCGGGTGGTTAATCGGACTCCGGATCCTGTTGCTCCTGAATCAATCGTTTCAATTGCCGGATATTGAGTTGAACCTGCCGGGTGGAAATTTTCTGCTCCCGCACCAGTTTTTCAAACACCGCCAACGCCTCCCCGTGCCGTCCAAGTTTTCGTAAGGTGAGAGCCTTTCGAATCTGAACCTGCTGTGAAAAAGGGGCGATTCGCTCCAATTCCTCAAACAGCGCCAGGGCCTCCTCCTCTCTTCCTTCCATATTTGCAAGCTCAATGAGTCCCGCCAACGCATCCCGATCAAATGAGTTCCAGTGCAACGCTGTCTCATATCCCTCCCGGCTCTGTTCAATTATCCGGGTTTTCTGATCCGGATCCCTCATCCAAAAGGCCTGATTTCGAAGTGAATCCCCCAAACGGGTCCACCCCCGCCACTGCGAGGGGGTCCACATCCTCATCGCGGCCGCATGTTGATCGGCCGCCTCGGAATCCGACTCTTCCAATGCCTGTCTCATCCGATACTCATGAAAACCTCCCATCCCATAGCGCACGGTGGGAACCAGCAGCACCAGCCCGAGAAAGGCGCTTCCCGCCATCAGGGTTCGACCCCGCCAGTTGGATAGAGGGCGGTGTTTCCAACAGTTCAAATACGTCCCCTGCCCGTACCAGGCTCCCAGCAGCGACACAAACAGCAGTGCGTTCGCGGTAATGTGCAGATTAAAATCGAACACCGCATGCACCATGGTGCCGCCCAGCAGACCCGCCATGGTGACGGGGATCACCGCACGCTTTTCAGAAGAGGCACGCACTCCTTTCACCGACCAATAAACGAGCAGCCGGATCAACAGGCCCGAAATCACCGCCGTGACCGCCCAGCCATATTCCGCGAGGGTATGCAGGTAGTCATTATGCGCATACAATAAATGGAGACGCATGGATGAAAAATGTTCACGGTACTGTTCGAACACCTGCGCATAGGTTCCCGGTCCCGAACCCCAAAAGCCCTCTCCCTGAATCATATTCCAGGTGTCCGGCCAGATTTGGGTGATACGGATATCCCGCAGGGTCCGCTCATTGATCCGGGTTTGGATCGGAGGATACAGCTTCCAGAGCAAAAAGAAAGCCACAGGCAATCCAACAAGCAGTGAGGAACCGATCACCAGAACCCGCTTCCACCCCTTGCGCAATGCCCGTAAAAGCAGCACCAGTCCCACACCGCAAATCGTTCCGATCCAGCCCGCCCGGGAAAGTGTCAGCACCAATGCCGGCAAAGCCATCACCAGGGTATACCCCGCGAAAAGCCGGAGGTGCAGAGGCTGTTTCGAACCCGCGGTCAGCGATACCGCCAGAATAATCCCCATTTGCAGGAAATGGGCGAAGTGGTTGGGACAAATAAAGGTGCCGCTGGCCCGCATCCCGTAATGTTCCGGGCGGGGCAACCACAGCACCATGGTTGATTCATGCCAGTGCAGACTGAGCGACCACATGGACAAAGCCACCGCCGCTCCCAAAACCGGATACGCGACCCGGTTCAACATCTTTCGTTGGTTGCCCAAATCCGCAAAGGTCACATACAACAGTAGACCGCAGGTGAGCAGATAGGCCTCCGACCAGGTTTCGTAGGGGACGGGGGATCCAAAAGCCCGAATCACCGCATAGATCACCACAAGCCCCCACAGCAAAGTCCCCGGCGGCGCCAAAATACTTTTACCGTTCTGAAGTGATTTTCGAAAATTGAAAATCTGGTAGGCCGCCAGCGTACTCAACATCACCCCTAAAAAAGGAGCCGAGGCCCAAAAGGCCGTTCCGCCAAACAGAAAGACCATCCCCAAAAGCCCCGATACCAACACCATCAGCACCGTCATGCGCCAGCCGGCAGCATCATGGCCGGGAGCCTGATTCTTCACTCTGGAAGAGGATCTGGCGGATCGACGCTTTCTCATCGGATCAGAATGTGGACCGTTCGACCGTTATCACATCCCCGGCCAACAACTCGACATCCCGGGTGGGATCACGCATGATTTCCCGGAAGTTAATCACCGCGCGCTCGTTATTTCGAACCAGCACAATGCGACGGTTATTCGCCCATTCCGTGAAATTTCCCGCCGCGACGACCGCCTGGCTCAGGGTGACCCGCCCCATCATCGGGAAGCGACCCGGTTGACGGACTTCGCCCCCGATAAAATAAAACGTGTTGGGCACCACCACCCTGACCGTGATATCCCGGTAAATTTTCTGTCGTTCTGTATACTCGGCCTTTATTTCCCTTTCCAATTCCGTGGTACTCAGATCTTTGGCCTTCACGGTTCCGATAAATCTCAATTTGATGTTCCCGTCCGCATCGATTTTGGTTTCGATTTGCTCATTCAATCCGGCGGACCCTGAAAGGGTGACAAACAAGGAATCCCCCACCCGCAGGCGATACACATTTTCCGTGGGTTGATCCGGTTCCGCCTGGGGGACATCCCCCTCCACATTCACAGCCGCCGCCCCGTCTCCCACCCGACTGATCGTCGGCACATCATCGGATCGGTTACGGCCGAAAATCCTGCCGAAAAACGAGGGTTTTTCCTTCTCTTTCGCTTCTTCAGGTTCGGGGGCCGTTTCGGCTTCAGGCGCCGACATTTCCGGTTCTTCCGGTTCCATCACAGGCGCGGGAGTGGGCATCGGAGTGGGACGCAACATCGGAGGCACATATTCGTATTCCGATCGTGAACGTTCGAACACGGGTTGCGAAGATTTGCAGGCCGTGAGCAAGAGGCCTCCGATAAAGACACAAATAATCCATAGAAGTTTCATATGTCGAATTCTCATCTAAAATTTCTCCTGTGCGGGCGTTGACGTTCCCGCGTCCAAATCCTCGTCTTCCCGGACAGGGTCCGAATAGTGGGAGTAGTAGGAGTTATAATAATAATAATCGTCCCTCATAATATTGATATTGTTCAAGACCACTCCGGAGATTTCGCCTCCCACATTTTCAATCAGCCGTTTCGCGCGTGCCGACATCTGCCGCGGATATTTCCGGTACTGAACCACCAGCATGACTCCATCCACCTCGCTGGCGATGATCGAGGAATCGCTGATTCCCATAATGGGGGGCGAATCAAAAAACACATAATCATAGCGGGCCTTCAAGTTGCTGATCAGGTCCCTCACCCGTTGTGAGTCCAACATTCCAATCGAATGCTTGGGTAATTGCCCGCTGGGAAGGAAATGTAAATTCGGGAAATCCGTGGTTTTGATTGCATCCTCCAGGGGTTTGTCCCTCATCAGCACATTCACCAATCCATAGCGGTTGGAGATACCCATGATTTTGTGCTGAACCGGACGTCGCATATCCGCATCCACAATCAGCACCTTGTCTCCCATCGCCGCACAGACAAAGGCCAGATTAAACAACGTGGTCGATTTGCCCTCGCCCACCCCCCCGGAAGCCACCGCGAACGCGCCTCCGGATTTGCCCTTGCGTGAGAACTGCAGATTCGTGCGCAATACCCGATAGGCTTCGGCATGGGGACTTTCAACACCCTCAATATTCAAAGTTTTCACTTTTTGCGGGATCACGCCAATCACGGACGCGTTCAAGTACCGCTCCACATCGTCCACGGTTTTCACGGAGGTGTCCAGATATTCAATAAAGAAGGCCAGCCCCACCCCGCAGAAACCGCCGACAAACAGGGAAAGAACAATATTCAGGAGGTAATTCGGCGTGTAATAATCGTCTTCGTTCGGGGGTCTTGCTTCTTCAAAAATCTTAATGGGTATCCGCGGCAGTGCCACATCCACCCCCTCCTGGGCCGCCCGTGCCTGTAACGAGGCCAGAATCGAACGCTTCACTCTCACCTCCCGCTCCGCCCTCTCGAACGGAAGCAGTTTCATGCTCTGCGCCTGACGCTCAGCGGATTCAACCTTCTCCAATTCACCCTCCAGAGCCTCCACCCGGCTTTTAGCCACCAGATAATCCGTGCGCAAACCGGATTTGATCCCGTTGATCGCGGATTGAAGCCGTTCTTTGGTTTCCCGCAATCCTTCCCGCACCTGGCGAACATCCGGGTGATTCTCCCCCAGATTCTGCAATTGCATAGCTAATTGAATTTCAAAATCCGTTTCCTGTCGACGCAACATCTCCAAACTTTGATCCGGAACCGTCATCAACAGGGAATTGATCAATCCCTCCCCCTGCAGTTTCTCCAATTCATCCAATCGGGCTTTACGGGTCAGCATATCCACTCGATACGACATTAAATCGGCCTGCAGTTGGCGAACACGATCGGACTCCGCCGTGATCCGCACTCCCATCATAAACGTGCTCAGCCCCAGCTTTTCGCGAATTTCCTCCAAATGATCCTCGGCTTCGATGACTTTTTCATTCTGCTCATCCATCAGGGACTCAAGCGTATCCAACCCGTTTCGAACCTCCTCCACACTGTCTTCAACCCGTTGTTGACGATAAACCCTCGCCACTTCATTGGCGATGTGCGCAGCTTGCGCGGGGGTGGATGCCACCGCGGTAATATCAATATTGCTGGTGTTGCGTTGCTGCTGAATCGAAATCCGGTTTTTCAGCAGTTTCATCGCCTGCTCGCGGGGAAGCACAACTCCCACCTCATAAAATTCCGCACCCCACTTTTTCGCCAGTTCCAGGTTTTCCAGAACCCGGTCCAGAATCAGTTCCGATTTCAACACTTCCAGTTCGGTCAACAAAAAATACGGATTGTAATTTTGGCCGGGCATGTTCTGCGTGAACACCTGCATGTTCTGTGAATCCTGATACACCTTGATTCGGCACGTGGCTTTGAACTTCTTTTCCATCAGGTTGGTCACAAACAACCCGGTCAACAGCACGATGACCGTTACAATCAGGATGATTTCTTTTCGGGATTGGATCACCCGCCAGTAATCCAGGAAATGCAGGGAGTGGTTCTCGTGTGTGTCCTTCAAATGATCCATAAAACCTCGTAATCAAATCCAATCAATAAAAAAACGGCGTACAAGCCGGAAAACAAGTACGCCGGAGTTCAAACTACAAA
>JBBDRC010000285.1:0-14928 GCA_040905625.1 Kiritimatiellia bacterium | reverse complement strand
TCGAACTGCAACAAACAAACATCCAAAATCAACAAACAACAATCTTCACCCGACATTTTCACTGTGACAGAGTACTAGTACCCTAGTAACGCGAATTTCAATGGGGGTTGCCGTCAATTGTGAATGCAAAACCCCACAACCTTCTGGTTTATACAATTTTCTCCGTCCCAAACATTCATGAAATCACCTTGATATTATTCTTGCAATTTCCCTGTTAGAGGTTCAGCATCATGAATATTCGAACAAACAGTGTACAGCCTATGAAAACTTCCTGGAAAATTCTTTCTCTATCCGCAAGCCTGCTAAGCTTCTGTGCGACAAGTATTGCCCAGCCGGGCAGCGGGATCCGCCTGGGTCCCATGACCGTTCTCACTCCGGAATTCACGACATCCGTCAATTATAACGACAACAACAATATACGGGCACGTTCCTTGAGAGGCTCGAGTGCTCCGTTGTCCCGGAATGAATCGGATATGTACTTCGGCAACGAGGCCGCGTTGTACCTGACCCATCTAAGCAACAACAGTCGGTATACCGCACATACCTGGTATGGCCGCGAAACTTATCAGGATGAATCCCAACTGGATGGTGAGCGCTACGGTGCGAACACGGGATGGTTTTGGGCAAGACCGAATGAAAGGACCACCTTCAAAGCGGACTTCAGCTATCAGAAGGCGGTTGACCATTCCATGAGCAGCCAGGAATTATCGGAGGACTCCGATATTGCGGCGGAATTGGTGAACGTGTCCGAGCGCGTGGAACGCGATATCATGAAATTCACCACCAATCTCAGTCAGGCGCTGATGACAGATGTCAGAGGGGTTTTCGTTTTCAGCTATGATGATACCGACTATGAAATCGAACGCTTTAATGACCGTACCCGTACGGAGTATATCGGGGAATTGAATTACCAGTATTCCCCCAAAACCCAACCCTATACCCGGGCGGGTATCGCCTTCGATGACGATGACGGGTTGGATGGGCAAGCGGAGAAACCCTTTATTCTGATTGGTACCCGCTACAACCCCACCTCAAAACTTCGAATGGATGCGGGCGTGGGCTATGAACGCTACACCCGCACCCCCATCGGAGCTTTCGATCAGGACGGGACTCCTCTGGTGGGTGAAGAGCTGGAGGATTCCAGATTAAAGTATACCTTCACCCTCGGCTATGCGGCGACTCAAAAGACCCGCATCAATTTTCGTGCAAAAAATGGATATAATTCCGTTGCCAGTCCCGGAAGCAGTTCCCGCGAAGAGATCATGATGGCGCTCAATATCCGTCACCAAACCACCAACCAGTTCAACCAGAGTATTGGCGTTTCCTGGCGTGAGGATGACTATTTAAATCCTATTCCGGCCGGAGAGGATCTGATTGACGAAAAAAAAGAAACCATCCAATACAAATATTCCGTCGATTACCAGACCGTACGCCCCTGGTTAAGTTTCTTCGGTTGGGTGAGCTTCGAGGACGGCAGCAGTAAAATCCCCGGGGACAGCTATACCGAAACCGCTGGACGGATCGGCGCACGACTGAGATATTAAACACAATTTTTCACCAAAATAGGAACCAACTCATGAAAAAAATCCCCCTGCTCTTTATTTCCGCTCTCCTGTTGAGCGCGACACCTCTGTTTGCGTACGAGGCCCCCACAGATGAAGCTATAGATCAGTTGCTGGCCAACCCCAAAATGATCAATACGTTGGTCGAGGGGGCGAATGGCGCCGAGGCCGCACAAGTACTGGCCCGAATCATTGCCAAAATATCGGACAGCACCTTAGGTTCCGCGCAAAGAAACTACCTGATCGCCTATTACGTGTCCAGCGCGGTCGCCCTCCTCCCCGACACCGAGATGAACATTTTCGCGAGGGACCTCGTGGCCGCGGTTCCGCGTCATCTGGTTCCGATTGTCCTGTCCGGCCTGGTCGTTGGCGGGGGAACCTCTGAAAGTTTAATCGCCCAACTTATGGAGATTGCCGAAAACAATGCATCCTGGACCCGGGCCGTGCAAACGCCGAATATCACCCTGACCAACCCGGTGTATAACCTGCTGGTTTCCAATCTCAGCACGTCTCAGTCCCTTCCCCCCGCCGTGATCAACGCGCTTCCGCCTCCGGTCCCCACAGGCGATGGGACCTCACCGAGTGCAACGGGCACCTCTCAACCCCCCGTGGCAGAAACCTACGATGGACAGGGCTGATCCTCTCTGAAAGAATGTTCTAATCCGGAACGGACCCCGTTCCGGATTTTTTTTGAGTGTCTGACTTCTTATGCATACCAAAACCTGGCCGCTTTATCTTGGATTGACTCCTTTATTCGTCGTTCCGGTCTGGGCGGCGGGCGGCACCTTTAAACCCTGGCAGGGTTCCTTCCTGTGGATCACTCTGTTTGCCTGGATTTGTTTTTTTGCGGCCGCCCCTCACAACATTCACAGAAGCAGAGGAAAGCGCCTCAACCAGATGGTCCGGGATCCACTGATCTGGCTCGCCATCCTGTTTATGGGCTTTCTCTGCCTGCAATACTTCAACTCCGGACGTATTCGGTTTTTTGACTTTGATTTGAATCAATGGGCCTATTCCCCTCCGCAGCATCCTTTCCTTCCCTGGTCCATCGCCCGGGCGGAAGCATTTGAGATGATCCGTTGGTTCGCACCCATTCTCAGCGCTTTTTTGATCCTGCGGCATTCGTGGAAACGCCTCTCCCCCCGTATCCTCCTCTGGATCGTGTGTCTGAACGGGTTCCTGAACGCCCTGCTGTCGTTTGTGCACAGCCACCTGGGCTGGGAGAAAATGTACAACATCCAACAGTTCGGAAAGGATGTGTACGGCAGTTTCGGCTATCCCAACCACGGAGCCGTTTTTTTTATTCTGCTGTTTGCCCTGGCCCTCGGCCTGCTCCTGCGCGAATTGTTGGTGGAATCCTCGGAACGGGACCTTCCCACCCTCTGTTTCGCCGCCGTGTGGACCCCGCTGTTTTTCATGGCCGCGAATCTCAGCACCAGCCGGGCGGGCATTCTGGGCAGTTGGCTGGTGTTGCTCCTCGCAGTAGTCAGTATCATGTGCATCGCCTGGCCGCGCATACATCCGGTTCAGCGGCTCTACACCTTTTTGGCGGCGGGCATCCTCTTCGCGGGAATGGCCGCCGTGTTTATTCTGTTCACGCAACCGGTCCACCTTCGGGAACTTCGTAAAGCCACGGTTGACCTGAATGTCTACACCGAATTTTCCGCACGCTTTTTCCAGGTCGAGGCCGCCTGGCTCATGTGGCTGGACCACCCCTGGTACGGAGTCGGAGGCTGGGGATACCGCTACCTCCTGGCCGAGTACCTCCCAATGGAAAGCTGGCGCCTGATGATGGGCAAGGGAAAAGCCAATGTCCACCATGACCTCATGCAGTTTCTGGTCGAATTCGGCCTTATCGGATTCTCCCTGCTGACAGGGGTTTTTCTGCCGACACTTCTACAGCACATTCGAAACGTCTTCCGGAGACCACTGCTGGATCAAAGCGTCTGGGCCAACCCCCTGCGGATCTGTGCCTTCTGGGGGCTGTTGATCCTGCTGGCGGACAGCCAAATCGACATTCCTCTCCGCAGTCCCGCTGTTTTCATTCACGGAATCCTGCTGTTTTATCTGTTGGTTCCCCACGACGAACTCCCCTCCATCTGGAATCCGGTGACCGACTGGAAACGTCTGCAGCCTCCCCCGAAAGGGATGCGCAACCGGGTCTGGGGAGTTCACCCCGAAAATTAGGCCTATTTTCAGTCAACTTTAGGTTGCCAAACCGGCGGACGGTCTCTATAGTGTGCCACTGATTTTTATAACTCTAACCCGCGTACCCAACGCCACCTTTCACTATCGGAACATTATGGACACTGCCACAAAAGAAGAAATCAAGAACGAATTTGCCACCCACGAATCCGACACCGGTTCCGTGGAAGTTCAAGTTGCGATCCTCACCGCCCGTATCAAGGAATTGACCGAGCACATGAAGATCCACAAAAAAGACAACAGCACCCGCCGCGGACTGCAGAACATGGTCAGCCGCCGCCGCCGCCTGTTGAACTACCTGCATGACCGCGATGTCGCCCGCTATCAGGGCATCATCCAGAAACTGGGTCTGCGTCGATAACCCTTTTCAAAAACCCGCCCTCAGGTGGGTTTTTTGATGTATCCGGCCCATCCCGGGCCCCTCCCCGTTGCCGCCCTCCTTTCCGAGGCCGAATTCTTCCCGGGGATTTTCCAAGAAGACCAAGAAGCGAAGCAAGCTGAGAAGAAGCAGGAAGCCAAAAGAAAAACCTATGAAAATGTTGAAAAATGCCACCGCCACCGAAATTAAGGTGGGCGAAAAAATCCTGTCCCTCGAAACCGGCGCTCTCGCCGGTCAGGCGGCGGGCTCCATCATGGCCCGTATCGGAGACACTGTTCTCTTCTGTGCCGTCACCGGATCCAAAACCGCGCGCGAAGGAATTGATTTCTTTCCCATGCAGGTCGAATACCGCGAAAAATTTTACGCCGCCGGTCGTTTTCCGGGCGGCTACTTCAAACGCGAAGCCAAGCCCTCTGAAAAAGAAGTGCTCACCATGCGCGTCACCGACCGCCCCATCCGCCCTCTCTTCCCGGAAGGCTACCACAACGAAGTGCAAATCAACATGATGCTCATGAGTTCCGACGGACAGCACGAAACCATGTCCATGGCCATCAATTCCGCCAGCACCGCCCTCACCCTTTCCGAAATTCCCTTCCAGGGCCCCATCGGTGCCGTGTTGGTCGGCCGGGTGAAGGGTGAAATCATTATTGAACCCACCAATGACCAGATGCTGGAAAGCGATCTTGAACTGATCTTCGCCGGCACCCGGGACAAATTGCTGATGATGGAGGGCGAAGCCAAAGAAATTTCCGATGAGGACATGGTCACCGCACTCAAAACCGCTCATGCCGCCATCGTGCCCATTATTGACGCACAGCTCGAATTGCGCAAAACCCTGGGCCTGCCCGACAAGGTGATCGAAACCAATCCCACCGATGCCACCCTCATGTCGGCCGCCGTCGAATTGAAAGGATCCGAACTGGGCGATGCCCTCTGCATCGCCGCCAAACTCGAACGTCAGGATAAAGTGGCGGAAATCCGTGAGGAACTCAAAACCCTCATGACCGAAAAGTTCCCGGAAATGACCGAGGACGAATACTTCCACCTTTTCGACGATCTCGAAATCGAAGTTGTCCGCAACAATGTGCTCGATAACAACCGCCGCATTGACGGACGGGCCTGGGACGAATTGCGTCCCCTGGACGCCCAGGTGGGCTTCCTTCCCCGCACCCACGGCAGTGGTGTCTTCCAGCGCGGTGAAACCCAGGCCGTGGCGGTCGTCACCCTGGGCACCAGCAGCGACTCACAGTCTCTGGACGGCATCTCCGGTGGAGTTCGCGAGAAAAAATTCATGCTCCACTACAACTTCCCCCCCTACTGCGTGGGTGAAGCCGGACGTCTGGGTATGACCAGCCGCCGCGAAATCGGACACGGAAATCTTGCAGAACGCGCACTGAAAAACATTATTCCCGACGACTACCCCTACAGCATCCGTCTGGTGTCCGAAATTATGGGATCCAACGGTTCCAGCTCCATGGCCTCCGCCTGCGTGGGCACTCTCGCCCTCATGGATGCGGGTGTCCCCATCAAAGCGCCCGTGGCCGGCATCTCCGTGGGTCTGTTCACCCGCGGCGAGCAGAGCCAACTGGTGATGGATATCCTCGGATCCGAAGATCACTGCG
This sequence comes from Kiritimatiellia bacterium, assembly GCA_040905625.1. Lineage (GTDB taxonomy): Bacteria > Verrucomicrobiota > Kiritimatiellia > SS1-B-03-39 > UBA6053 > UBA6053. Next base: position 9,160 of record JBBDRC010000285.1, on the reverse strand, counting down.
GAGATATGGACTTCAAAGTCTGCGGCACCCGCAAGGGCATCACCTCCTTCCAGGTGGACCTGAAAATCAAGGGTCTCTCCTGGGAACAGGTTGAGGATTCCTTCAAACTGGCCCGTCAGGGCCGCTTGGATATTCTGGACTTCATGGAAACCGTGCTTCCCGCCCCCCGCGAGGAACTCAGCGTGTACGCCCCCCGTCTGGAAAGCATTCGCATCGATCCCGAAAAAATCGGGGCCCTCATCGGACCCGGCGGCAAAAACATCCGCCGTATTCAGGATGAGTTCAATGTCAAAATCGATATCGATGATGACGGAACTGTCACTATCTTCAGTCCCGATGGCGATGCCCTCAAAGCCGCCATTCATGACATCGAAGCCAGCACCGGCGAAGCCGAAATCGGCAAACTCTACACCGGCAAAGTCACCGGCACCAAAGAATTCGGTGCGTTCGTGGAGATTCTCCCCGGACTGGAAGGCCTCGTCCACATCAGCCAACTGGCCGATTACCGGGTCAACCAAACCGAGGACATCGTCAAAGTCGGCGATGTCATCACGGTCAAATGCCTCGATGTCAGCGACAACGGACGCGTCTCCCTCAGCCTCAAAGCCGCTCTGGCCGAGGCTGCGGAACCGGAAGGATCGGACGACTGATTTGTTCCCTCCTGAAACCTCAAAACGGCTCCACATCAGTGGGGCCGTTTTTTTTATATGCGATCCTTGAACATTTTCAGATATGGTATCTGTAATCAGACAGGTGCAGCAGGGTTTTTTTCTTTGTGCTCAAGTATATGATCATCTGATTTTACACCCTTTGTCTTTGAGAAGCTGCGCCTGACGCCACTGATCCAGAGCTTCACCCAACAATACCTCGCGGTTCTTCTTTTTTTTCTCCCGGGAGGCGGCGGCAAGGGTGGATATCGCCTGCTGGTAGTGAGCAATAAGGTCGTTGAGGTCCGACTCCTGCCGGAAACGCAAGGATTGGAGGCGCAGCGACCACTGCGCCATGGCAGAGGCAAAAGCCGGATCGTCGAGATACTCTTCCAGTTCATCGAATCGAATGGAGCGGGTGCGGTCGCGGTCATCTCTGTACAATCCATAGAACCCGGGCACAAAACGCAGTTCCGTGCGCAAGGCCTCCAGCACCGGGCCGCTCAATCTGAATTCCGCCATCAGTTTGACCCGTTCCTGTTGCCACCAAAGGTCCCAGTGCTGATGAAGCTCCCGCAAATCCCGGCTTCCCCCGCTCAGGTGCCGGAGGGTGGTCACTTCCAAGGGGTCACGGGTCGCAAATGAGGCCCATAGTTCTTTTTGCTTTGCCGGCGTGACTCCGGGCCGCCCGAACAGCCAGCGGCAGAAAAGCGCCGCCTCCGCCTCCACTGACGGGGACAATTCTCCGCGGGGTCTGCGCACTGTTTGTTCCGGATAGGCGGGACCCCGGACGTGAGTGGAACCCACCACTTCGCCGAGGAGGTCTCCCTGACGCTCTCCCATCAACCGGACGGCGGACCCTGTTTCCAGCCAGGCGGGCACCCGCACGTTGCTCCCCTTCGCCTCCTCCGGCAGAGCCGCCAATAGTATCCGCAGGGCCAGAGCGCGGGTAAAGACCCGGGCCAACTCCCTCGAATCCAGGGCTTCCATGCGTTCGGGGATCAGAATCCGCTGCCGCAACACTCCCCGGCTCAGCTCCTGTTGCAAGGTCACCTGCTGTGCCTGATCGGACCCCAACACGGTCAGGGGCTGATCCGCCTGAAAGGGAATCGGCAGCCCCCACTCCCGCTCAAGCTCCGCTAAACCGCGGGTGGCCCACACACTTACGGTTTGCATCAACACCGCATCCTTCGCCACCACCCGAATCCGCCCACCGGCAGTGTGACTTCGCGTCCACTGATCCTCTTCGGGTTCGGCCCGGAGCGCCCCCCCCCCCCATGCGAGAGCGATCAGCGCGGCCTGTATCCAAAACGAGCCACGGATCATGTCACTGCCCGTTTTCCCGTTCCAGAATCAGGGTCACCGGCCCCTCATTTTCGAGCGTCACCCGCATGTCCGCCTGAAACACTCCGGTTTCCACGTCCACACCCTGTTCACGCAAGTCCGTCACAAACCGGTTGAAACCGGCCCGACCCTGCTCCGGTGGAGCCGCATCCGTGAATCCCGGACGAAATCCTTTCCGGCAATCGCCGTACAAGGTGAACTGGCTCACCGCCAGACAGGATCCGCCCACCTCCGCCAGGGCCACATTCATTTTACCCTCCGCATCGGGAAACACCCGCAGACCGGCAATTTTACGCGCAAGCCACCGGGCATCCTCCGGGGTGTCCTGTTTGCCCACCCCCACCAGCAACAGGAATCCACATCCGATTTCCCCCACACAGCGTCCCTCCACCTCCACCCGGGCGACCCGAACACGCTGGAGCACAATTCGCATGGCGGTTACAGGTCGAGTTCCACTGTCACATGTGAGGATTCAACCCGCAGAATGCGCAAATGGTCCCACATGCGCGGGTCCACTTTCAGTTCGAAACGCTTGGCCAGCGAAATCGTCCAGGGTTTCGCCCAGAGTGTGGGCAAAGGTAAATGCCCCACCCACAGGTCGGTGACTTCATATCCGGCCCCGTCCTCTGCGGGATCCAACACCACCCGGGTACTTAAATGGAAGGGTCCCACCGGCTCGTTCGCAATCACCAGCACCCGGGGGGAATTGAGAATGGCCCCCAGTAACAAGCTGGCATCCGGATCGGAATTCCGTCCCAGATAGGCATTGAGATTCCGTTCCGAAAAGCGGGCCTCCGCGATGGGCGTCTCTTTGTCCAGCGCATCCTCGGCAATAGCCAAATACCGTTCCACTTGTTTGGAGTCGTCCGTGCCCTGTGGAACCGACAGGGCCGAATAGGGCCAGAACGCCAGGCCGACCGCGGCCACGATACAGATAAACAGCAGAGACTTGAAGGCATTTCGAATCGCCAGACCCGCCCCGGTGTTTTTTTTGGAAGTGGCGGGTGGCGGAACCGCGCCATCCTTGTAAATCCGACCGCCACAGGCTTTACAAAATGCGGAGGCAATCCGGTTTTCGGCGCCGCAACCCGGACAGGAAACCATTACTTCTTTCTTTGATCGAGGGCTCATGCGTCTTTCCCGGTTGTGGTGGGTTTGGATTCGGTTTTGGATTCGGTTTTGGCTTCTTTTTTCGGTTCGGATGCCGGTTTGCTTTTTCCGGATTCCGCCTCAGCCGATTTCTTATACCCATCGCTCCGGTAGTCGGTCTGATAAAAGCCGCTTCCCTTGAAAATCAGACCGGCACCGGTTCCGATTTTCCGTTTCAGGGCCGGTTTGCCACAGGCCGGACACTCCGTCAGCGGCGGGGCGCTCATGGCGTGAAACGCCTCCAGTCGGTGCATACACTCCTGACATTCATAATCGTAAGTCGGCATAAAGAACTCCTTGGTTCCGTTCGATGATTGATAATTAATTTTTAATCTATATCGAAGGACGCATGAATGTCAACGATTCGAAAGGAGAGGTGTCAGCAGATGTGAATCTCACGGAATGGATGGAAACGCGGCGATTTGAAATCGAGCGCACCCTCTCCGAACGGCTCCCCCCCGCCGATACCCGCCCCCGGGTGGTGCATGAAGCCATGCGCTACGCCTGCATGAACGGAGGGAAACGTCTCCGCGGGCTTCTGGTACTGGGGTTCTGCGAACTGTTTGGCGCCCCGCGTCAACGGGCCCTCAAACCGGCCGCGGCTCTGGAGGCTTTTCACGCCTCCACTCTGGTGCACGACGATCTGCCCTGTATGGATGATGACGATCTCCGCCGGGGCAAACCCTCCACCCACATCCAGTTCGGCGAGGCCAATGCCCTGCTTGCGGGAAATGGACTGCTCACCCTGGCCCTGGGTTGGATGGCCGAAACCCCGGTTCCTCCGCCGCATCCTCCCGGCATACTCGCCACCGAATTGGCCCGGGCCGGAGGAAGCGAGGGGGTGATCGGCGGACAAATCGAGGATCTGGAGGCCGAAACCGTGCCCGGAGATGAAGGCAAACTGATCTACATCCACACCGAGAAAACCGCCCGCCTCATCGCCTGCGCCTGCAGGACAGGCGCCATCTGCGGCGGTGCCTGCGCCTTCAAAGTGGAACGTGCCGGAAGCTTTGGACTCCACCTGGGCCTGGCCTTCCAGATTCTCGACGATATTCTCGATTGTACCCAAAGCAGCGAGAAATTGGGCAAACCCGCTAAAAGCGATCAGGAACGCGGAAAACTCACCTCCGTTTCCCTCTGGGGCCTGGAGGGAAGCCGGGAGCGGGCCGCCCTCTACACCCGACAGGCCCTGGACACCCTCGACCAATTCAATCACCCCACAGCCGCCCTGAAGGCCCTCACCCGCTGGTTGTTGAATCGGGAGGGATAGGGCGGAGGGCAGAGGTCAGAGGGAAGAGGTCAGGGAGTTCGATGTTCAACCTTCGATTTCCATTCTCCCCCCGGACCTGTATTGCGCCATTTCCACAATTTCCCCCTCCCGCTCATCCTGCAAAAACCCGTGTTTGGTCGAATCCTTCCTTTTTTTGCTTCCAAAAGGGGAGATCGAAGGTATAGGATTGCGAGATTCGCTGAATGAGAAGCGATTCCGATGTGCCTATCACAAAACGGGAGGCAACAACGCAGATTTTTTTAAGTTGAACACGAGGATGTATGAGCGACGCCCACGACCAGATTGAACTTCAGGAATGGCAACAGTCCCTGCGGGATGTGCTGACTCTCTCCGGCCCCGAACAGGCCAAGAATATTTTCCTGGCTCTCCAGGCGGAGGCCCAGAAAGCGGGACTTACCTTTGAGCACCCCCTGAACACTCCTTACATCAATACCATTCCCGCCACCCAACAGACCCCCTATCCCGGCAGCCGCGAAGTGGAACGCCGCATCAAAAGCATCATTCGCTGGAACGCCATGGCCATGGTCACCCGGGCCAACAGACAACTCGAAGGCATTGGCGGGCATATTTCCACCTTCGCCTCTGCGGCCACCCTTTACGAAGTGGGTTTTAATCATTTTTGGCACGGCAAATCGGACGATCATCCCGGTGATCTGGTGTTCTTTCAGGGCCACGCCTCCCCCGGCATCTACTCCCGCGCCTTCGTGGAGGGCCGCCTGAGTGAACAACAACTGAACAATTTCCGCCGCGAACTCGCTCCCGGTGGCGGACTCAGTTCCTATCCCCATCCCTGGTTGATGAAGGACTTCTGGAAATTTCCCACCGTCTCCATGGGGCTCGGCCCCCTGATGGCCATTTATCAGGCCCGCTTCATGAAGTATTTGGAAAACCGCGGCCTGATCCCGAAAACCAACCAGAAGGTCTGGTGTTTCATCGGGGACGGCGAATGCGACGAACCGGAAACCACCGGCTGCATCAGCATTGCCGGACGGGAAAAACTCGATAACCTGGTGTTTGTCCTCAACTGCAATCTGCAGCGGCTGGACGGTCCGGTGCGCGGCAACGGCAGCATCGTGCGCGAAATGGAGGCCCGCTTCCGCTCCGCCAACTGGAATGTGGTCAAATGTTTGTGGGGCTCCGAATGGGACACCCTGCTCGACCGCGACACCACCGGTGCCCTGGTCCGGCGCTTTGAGGAAACCGTGGACGGTGAATTCCAGAAATACTCGGTTTCGGACGGGGCGTACGTCCGGGAGAACTTCTTCGGCAAAAGTGAGGAACTGAAAAAACTGGTTTCCAACATGGCCGATCAGGAATTGAAAAAACTTAAACGCGGCGGTCACGATCCCGCCAAAGTGTACAACGCCTACAAGATGGCCATGGACACCGAGGGGCGGCCCACCATCGTCATAGCCAAAACCGTCAAAGGATACGGTTTGGGCGAGGCGGGCGAAGGCAAAAATATCGCCCACAACCAGAAAAAACTGAATGAAGACGAATTGCTGAATTTCCGCACCCGCTTCGGAATTCCCCTCAGCGACGAGGATGTCAAAACCGCTCCCTTCTATCGACCCGCCGATGACAGTATTGAAATGGAATACCTGCGCGAACGCCGCGCCGCTCTGGGCGGACACATCCCCAGCCGGGTGTCGGTGACCAAAACCCTCGATCTGCCCAAAAAAGGTCTCTACGACGAATTTTACGAGGGAACCGGCGACCGTGAAGCCTCCACCACCATGGTGGTCGGCCGCATCATCAGCAAACTGCTCAAGGACAAGAACGTGGGCGAACTGATTGTCCCCATCATCCCCGATGAGTCGCGCACCTTCGGTATGGAGTCCCTGTTCAGCCAGTGCGGCATCTACGCCCCCACCGGCCAGCTCTACACCCCGGTGGACCGCGACCAGCTTATGTATTACAAGGAAGCCAAGGACGGCCAGTTGCTGCAGGAAGGCATCAACGAAGCCGGTGCCGGGGCCAGTTGGGTGGCTGCGGGAACCTCCTATTCCGTGTATGAGTTGAACATGATTCCGTTCTACATCTTCTACTCCATGTTCGGATTCCAGCGCATCGGCGATCTGATCTGGGCCGCCGCCGACAGTCGGACCAAAGGCTTTCTCATCGGGGGAACCGCCGGACGCACCACCCTCAACGGCGAAGGTCTCCAGCACGAGGACGGACACAGTCACGTCATCTCCTCCACCGTCCCGAACTGCAAAAGCTACGACCCCGCCTACGCCTACGAAATGGCGGTCATCATCGAGGAGGGCATCCGCGAAATGTACCACGAGGGCAAAGACGTCTTCTACTACATCACCGCCATGAACGAAAATTATGTCATGCCCCCCATCCCCGAAGGCGACAGAATCAAAGAAGGCATTATCAAGGGCTGTTACAAATTCCGCGGTCCCAAAGACGGGCGCAAAAAACCGCAGGCCAACCTCATGGGCTCGGGAGCCATCCTCAATGAAGTGGTGAAAGCGGCGGACATCCTCAGCGAAAGCTACGGCATCGCCACCAATGTATATTCGGTCACCAGCTACAAAACCCTCACCGACGAGGCGCTGGAATGCGACCGCTGGAACCTGCTGCATCCGGATCAGGAGGAACAGGTTCCCCACGTGCACAGCCTGTTCGACGGGGAACCCGGTGTGTTTGTGACCAGCAGCGATTACATGAAATCCCTGTCCGACACTCTCGCCCGCTGGCTGCCCGGCAGCCTGCACTCCCTGGGAACCAACGGATTCGGACGCAGCGAAAGCCGCGCCGCCCTCCGCGATTTCTTTGAGGTCGACCACAAATATGTGGTCCTGGCCACCCTCCGCCAACTGGTGAAGAAGGGCGAACTGAAAAAAGACGTGTTGACCAAGGCCGTCAAGGACCTGAAAATCGACGCGGACAAACTCAACCCCCATCAGGCCTAAGACGAAGGAGACATTTTTATGGCAACCGATATCAACGTGCCCGCATTGGGCGAAGGAGTGGAAGGCGGAAAAGTCCTCAGCATCGGGGTCGCGGTCGGCGACGCGATCACCGAGGGCCAAACCCTTCTGGAACTGGAAACCGGCAAGGCCACCGTGGAGGTCCCCGCCCCCGCCGGCGGCACCCTCGAATCCCTGAGCGTCAGCGAAGGGGACGACCTCTCCGTGGGCGATCGGATCGGCACCCTGGCGGGTGCTGCAGACGATGAGGCAGATCAGACGGATCCGGCAGATCAGACGGATCAGACGGATCAGACCGATCAGACGGATCAGACCGATCAGACGGATCAGACGGATCCGGCAGATCAGACGGATCAGACGGATCAGGCCGATCAGACGGATCCGTCTGAACAGCCCTCCGAACGCTCCATCGAAATCCCCGCCCTGGGCGAAGGGGTCGAGGGCGGCACTGTGGTCAGTATCGCGGTTGCCGAGGGAGACGAGGTGAAAGAAGGCCAGACCCTCTTCGAACTGGAGACCGGCAAGGCCACCGTGGAGGTCCCCGCGCCCGCGGCCGGAACCCTCTCCTCCCTGACCGTCTCCGAAGGCGACGACCTCAAAGTCGGCGATGCTGTGGGTACACTCACCACCTCCGGTGGCGGCGGCAAACCCTCCAAAAAATCCTCCGACAGGAAAGCCCCCGCGAAAGGCTCCCCTAAACCGGCCCCGGAACAGAAAAAACCGGAGTCCGCTCCGGCACCCGCAGCCGCCGCCCCCCTTCGGGCCGCGGCCGAACGTCCGGAGCATTCCCCGATCCCCGCCTCCCCCTCCGTGCGCAAGTTCGCCAGGGAAATTGGTGTCGATATCAATCAGGTTCCCGGAAACGGTCCCCGCGGACGCATTCAGATGGAGGACGTCAAAGCCTGGTCCAAGCAGTTGCATCAACAGGGCGGCACCCCCGCGGCGGCCGCGGCGGCTCCGGCGAAAAAGGTTCCTCTGCCCGACTTCTCCAAATTCGGTGAGATCGAAACCGAAAAAATGTCTTCGATTCGCCGCATGACCGTCGAGCACATGGACAACTGCTGGAGCACCATCCCGCATGTGACCCAGTTTGATGACGCGGATGTGACCGATCTGGAGTCTCTGCGCAAGAGTTTCCAGCCCAAGGCCGAAAAAGCGGGCACCAAACTCACCATGACCGCCATGCTGATCAAAATTCTTGGATCCGCCCTCAAGGCCTTCCCGAATTTCAACGCCTCGCTTGATCCTGAAAAAGAAGAAATCATCTTCAAGAAGTATTGCAACGTCGGCTGCGCCGTCGAAACCCCCAAAGGACTGGTGGTGCCGGTGATTCGCGGGGTGGACGGAAAGAACATGATCGAGATCAGCAAGGATCTCGGGGATCTCGCGGGCCAAATGCGCGAAGGAAAGATCAATCCCTCCGTGCTCCAGGGCGGCTGCATCACCCTGTCCAATCTGGGCGGCCTCAGCGGCAAACATTTCACCCCCATCGTCAACGGACCCGAAGTCGCCATTCTCGGCGTGGGCCGCGCGGCCATGAAACCCGTGTGGGAAAACGGGGAGTTTGTGCCCCGGCTGATGATGCCCCTCTCACTCTCCTACGATCACCGACTCATCGACGGGGCCGACGGCACCCGTTTTATGCGCTGGATCGTGGAAGCCATTGAACAACCCCTCCTCATTTCATTAGAAGGATAACATATATGAGTACTGACACCTGCGAACTCGTGGTAATTGGCGGTGGCCCCGGCGGCTACCCGGCGGCATTTTATGCGGCGGATCTCGGC
>JBBDRC010000284.1:0-15044 GCA_040905625.1 Kiritimatiellia bacterium | reverse complement strand
GTCCCGCTCGCGGGACCCGAACGGCGGCGGGACGGGTGGGGAGGGTTTTGGACGGGACAATTACCGTTATTGAATTACTCCGCACCCTGAGCAAGCTCAGAGTTTGGATCCCGGACATAAAACCTGCATATATTCGGTATTTTCAAATCGGCAGTTTTACACCACTTTCTTCTTCCTCTCTGAAACCCATAACCGGATAAAGATTCGCGGTTTTAGAGAACATATGGTAGGGGGAGGACATGAAGACACCTTTTTTTGAAGAACTGGAGTACGCGCACACGGCCATAGGGGAGTTGATTCTGCAACGGCGGCGGGTGGCGGCGCTGGGGGACCGGGAAACCTATGAAGTGAAACTGGGTGATGCGTACCTTATGTCCAGTCTGTTCCACGACGCGGAGGATGCGCTGGCCGAGCGGGTGTTGTCGCGTTTGAACGGCGAACAGTGGGATGTGGTGGTCGGCGGCCTGGGGCTTGGCTACACGGCGGCGGAAGCGTTGCGGAGACCGGAGGTGCGTGAACTGGTCGTGGTGGAGGCACTGGCGCCGGTGATTGACTGGCACGAGAGGAACCTGGTGCCGAACGGGGAATTTCTGACCTCCGATCCGCGCTGCCGATATCAGGAAGGTGATTTTTTCGCCATGGCGGGGGGGGAGGGATTCGATCCAGCCAGACCCGGACGACAATTTGATGCGGTGCTGCTGGATATCGATCACAGTCCGCGACACACCCTTTCCCCAGCGCATGACGATTTTTACACCGTGGAGGGACTGCGACGGCTCGTCCGCTTTCTCAAACCGGGCGGTCTGTTTGGTCTCTGGTCGAACGATCCGCCTGAAGATGAGTTTATCGACCGAATGAACGGGGTGTTCGCGAAAGCGGAAGGATTGACGATCCCTTTTGCAAATCCATTGACGGACGGGGAGGAATCCAACGGTTTATATATCGGTTTTAACGGTCGATGTGGAAAAGAAGATATGGCGGAAGGTGATGAATTTGGGAGGCATCAGACTCCATCCAGGTGAGCCAGTCGGGGTCGGGAGTGTAAAGCGCTTTTTCGCGGGGGCCGAGGAGGACCCAGTCGACATTGAGTCGACGCAGGGCGGCTTGGAGTTCGTCGGGGGAGGAGGCGGTGTAGAGGGGGGCGAGATTGGGATGGGGGACGCCGGGGCGCCATTGCTGTTGGTGTCCGGTCCAGCCGATGAGGGTGTCGCCGGCGGTCCAGGTGCCGAGGAGGCTGTGCAGGGGCTGATAGCTGTCCCCGTGAGCTTCGGCAATGCGGTCGCCGGGTTGAATCAGGCGGTCGGCCTCGGTGAGGAGGTGTTGGATGTCTGGATCGTAGGCGCTCCAGGCGTGGAGGGATCGGGTCGAATCGCGGGTGCTCCAACCGAGTCTGGCGGCGTAGAGCAGTCCGGGCAGCAGCACCAGGGCGAGGCTGATGCGGGAGGGAATGCGAAAGGGTCCGGGACGGGTGATCACTCGGGTCCAGGAAACGGCGGAGAGAAGTCCGATGAGGATCCAGAGCTGATAATACACTTTGAACACGGTGTTCATGCGGTGTTGAAAGGCGTCACGGAGATAGACAATCTCCACGCAGAGTCCCATGGCGATACACAGCGCCAAAAGCGCGATCCAGAGCCGGTGCGGTTTGTGGGTCCAAAGCAGGAAGAGTCCGGGCAGTAGAAAGCCGAATACGCGGAACAGATCCACCAGGCTGCTGTGACCGGAGGTGTTGAAGGCGATGGCAAGGTCGGGTCCGGGGGCGCTGGCGGGATAGAGGAGGAGCAGGGCGGGGAGAATTCCGAGGAGGATGTTTTTATATTCGGCCTGGTTCGGACGTCGTTTGCGAAGCAGCAGGCAGAGGAAAGGGATGGCGAGAGCGGCAGGGGTCTGCCAGGGATTGATGCGCCAACTCCAGACCACGGCCAGGGCGGCGGGCAGCACGGTGCTGAAGTGGAGAGTTCGGCTGCGAAGAAGTTGGATCCCGGACAGTACGGAAAGCAGTAGAATAGGCAGGCCGATGACATGGGCGTGGTTGTCGCCGAGCCAAAAACTGAAAAAGGGAAATTCGGTGATCAGTTCGACGGATTCGTCCCGAATGACCCGGCTGGCACGCCACCACCAGAACCAGCCGTCGGATTGCAGGGCGTCAATTGCGCCGCGGGGCGTCGAGACGACACAAATAAAAAGTACGGACAGAATGCCCGCCGGAGTGCCGGATCGCCTGCAGTTCAGTTGCATCAAGGATTTTCCGACCTGAAAGGCCATCAGTCCGGTGAGGGCGAAAAGAGTGATTTGGGCGGTGTTGACACTGACGGGAGTGGACTGGCCGAAGAGGGTTCCCAGAAAGGCCAGGAATTGATGACCATCGGCGTAGTAGGTGGCGGGGGCCCCGCCGAACCAGGCATCGCGAACGGGGGGCGACTGCGCGGCCATGGCGGCCCGCATCCACATCACATCCATGGGTTGTTCGGTGCGGGTGACTCCGGGATCGGAGGAACGGATGAGGGCCCAACAGGCAAAGAGTATTGTGAACACCAGCCAGCCCTGAAGGGCGGCGGAGCGGATGTGGGAACGCAGGCATCCCTGCCTGCCTCTTTGGATGCGGGCAGGATGCCCGCGTTCCCGGGTGAACAGCAGGTATCCGCCCAATCCGATGAGAAGCATCATTCCCCCCAAAGCGAGGGGGTTTAGGGGCAGAAGACCGGTTCGCCAAAGCAGTTGACTGCTGAACAGGAAAACGAAGATGCCCCCGCCCAGGGCCGAACCGGCGCCCCGGTCAGGCAGGAAGCGAAAAAGGCGGGTCCACCAGGGCCAGGCCGCGAGGGCGAGCAGATGCAGAACGAGATAGGCGACCAGAGCGGGCATGAACCAGAACGGGTCGTGGGAGGGGATCAGGGGCATGCCTTAAGAGCATCGGCATCTTTGCGTTCGGTGACGAAACGGTGTCCGTTAGCATTCACGGTGGCGGCATGCCCGACCCAGCGGGCCATGGCCTCGTAGTAAATGCCGAGTGCCATGGTGTTGAGTCCGCTGAGTTCGATATCATCCCTCCAAGAGAACGGGCGGTCGGTATCAAGGAATGCGCCGCAGTTGGCGAAGACATCGATTGCCAGCAGCTCCCCGATGCGTCCCTCACTGCGCCGACGGCTTTCCTCCTGCCGGTTGCAGACCACATCCACGGATACCCCGTCAATGGCCTGCAGGCGGGGAAGGTGTTTTTTGCGGGTATTGTCTCCGGCACCGATGATGCCGATGCGGACGGGGGCGGGCACGGTCAAATCCCGAGGTTGCTGAGTTGATGACAGATGGAATTCACCACTGCGGTGAGGCTGGGGTGGCTGACCTCGAATTCGCGGGTGGAGGATTTCAGTCCCTGCAGGGAGAGGTCGAGCAGATCCTCGTCCTGTTCGCTGCGCAGGGCCTCCCGGGCACTGGTGTCGGTGAATCCGGCAATGCTTTCGGCGCGCTCGTTGTCGTCGAGGGTGTCAATTTCGCGTCGCAGTTCCCTGACCAGATCCTGCAGAGCCTGTCGGGACTCCGGGGTGAGGTTTTCCGAGGTTTCGAGGCGGTGTTCCAGTTTGTGCAGGGTATCTTCTATCATAGGATGTCTTTTATAACATGGGAGCGATGACAAGCGCAACAACGCTCATCAATTTGATGAGGATATTCAGGGCGGGCCCGGCGGTGTCCTTGAAAGGATCCCCCACGGTGTCTCCGTTCACGGCGGCATGATGGGCCGCGCTGCCTTTGCCTCCGTGGTTTCCGCTTTCGATGTATTTTTTGGCGTTGTCCCAGGCACCGCCCGAATTGGACATAAAAAGGGCCAACATTACTCCGGAGACGGTGACACCCGCCAGCAGTCCGCCGAGCATGTGGGGTCCGCCCAGGAAGCCCACCAGCACCGGGGTGACCACCCCCAGCAGGGCGGGGAGAACCATTTCACGGATGGCGGCCTGCGTGGAAATGTCCACACAGCGGGCATAATCCGCCTTGCCGGTTCCCTCCAGCAGTCCGGGGATTTCCCGGAACTGGCGTCGGACCTCCTCGATCATGGTGAACGCGGCGCGTCCCACCGCGCCCATGGCCATGGAAGTGAAGAGATAGGGCAGCATCGCGCCCAGGAACAGGCCCACCATCACCAGCGGATCGGTGATCGAAATAGTGTCGATTCCCACAGTGGCCCGGAAGGCGGCGAAGAGGGCGAGGGCGGTGAGGGCGGCGGAGCCGATGGCGAAGCCTTTGCCGATGGCGGCGGTGGTGTTGCCGACCGCGTCGAGTTTGTCGGTTCGCTCCCGGACCTCTTTATCCAGATCGGCCATCTGTGCGATGCCGCCCGCGTTGTCCGCGATGGGACCGTACGCGTCGACGGCCAGTTGAATGCCGGTGGTGACCAGCATGCCCAGAGCGCCGATGGCGATGCCGTAGAGTCCGGCGAAGGCGTTGGCACAAATGATACCGGCGGCGATGAACAGGACGGGGAGCGCGGTGGAGGCCATGCCGACTCCGAGGCCGGCGATGATATTGGTGGCGGTTCCGGTGAGGCTGGCCTTCGCAATTTGATGCACGGGTTTGCGGGCGTCGGAGGTGTAGTATTCCGTGATCATGCCGATGGCCACGCCCGCGATCAGGCCCCCGGCGGTGGCGGCGAAGAGCTGCAGCCAGTGTTCAGGAACCAGCCATCGGCAGATGGGCAGAGTCAGCAGCAGCATCACGGCGCTGGAACCAAAGGTGCCGAGATTGAGGGCTCGCTGGGGGTCCCCCCCCTCGCGGGTCCGCACCAGAAAGGTGCCCCCGATGGAAACAAGAATGCCCACCGATGCCAGTGCCAGCGGAAGAAAGATTCGGTTGAGATCGCCGCTGACCGCTCCCAGCACCATGGCTCCGAGGATGCAGCCCACGTAGGATTCAAACAAATCGGCCCCCATTCCCGCGACATCCCCGACATTATCCCCCACGTTGTCGGCGATGGTGGCCGGATTGCGGGGGTCGTCCTCGGGAATGCCCGCTTCGACTTTCCCCACCAGGTCGGCTCCCACATCGGCGGCTTTAGTGAAAATGCCGCCGCCCACGCGGGCGAAGAGGGCGATGCTGCTGGCTCCCATGGCAAAGCCGTTGAGGATGGGCAGAACGGATCCGCGGAGATCGGCTATTTCATTTCCGTAGATCGCGGTATAAATCAGGAAAAGAACGGAGATGCCCAACAGGCCGAGTCCGACCACGCTCACCCCCATGACGGTCCCCCCGGAAAAAGCGATTTGCAGGGCATCGTTCAATCCGGTGGAGGCCGCGTGGGTGGTGCGGGTGTTGGACTGGGTGGCGATGCGCATGCCGATAAAACCCGCGATTCCGCTGCAGAGGGCTCCGACCACGAAAGACAGGGCGACCAGACGAAGCGGACCCCGATTGCAGAGTGCCAGCAGTACGGCCACGACCACCACGAAAATGGAGAGAATTTGGTACTCCCGCCGCAGAAAGGCCATGGCCCCTTCCCGAATGGCGGACCCGATTTCCTGAATGCTCTCGTTTCCCTGATTTTGCGCGAGAATCCATCGACTCTTCCATCCCGCGAAAACCAATGCACAGACTGCACAAACGACACCGAGAAGCGGGATAAAAGAAGTAGACATAGTGATCCTGGTTAGTTGTGACTTTCCGGAAACGGATTTTCAGTAAACCACGCTTTGGCCTGTTGGTCAAACGCCGATTTGCGCTCATCGACCTCCGCCCACCATTTTTCAATCTGATCTTTTCCCCGAACCACCTTGATAGTGGAGCCCAGTCCTCTGCCCGCCGCGCCCACGGTGTCGGTGACGGTGCCGGCCACATTGCCCGCCGTGCCCACCGTGGCATCCTTCATGCCCCCGACGGCTTCATCTTTGTCCAGAGTGGCGACCCCTTTCAGGGTGCGGAACGCGCCGCCGGCCAGTCCGGTCACCGCTTTACCGGCTCCCTTCACAGCGGCGGTTCCGGTGTCGGTCACCGCTTTACCGGCCTCCAGGCCTCCCCGGGCGATATTCTCCCCCAGTTGGGTGACCCGGCCCAGTTGGTTGCCCAGAATATCGGCGAAAATCCCCATAAACGGCAGATCCGGTTTTGCCAAAGTGCCGCCCACAGGATTGGCGATAATGTGTCCGCCATCGGTTTCCAACATGTAGGTTCCCGCGATCACTTGGGATTCGGGGGATTCGCCCGGCGAAATCTCCATAAAAAGAATTAAATCAAATCCACTTCCGCCAAACGCGGTTTTCGCCACCGTCGGGGAGGGATCGAGGAAGGGTGAGATCAGGTCCAGATCGAATCCAATCAGTGCAATCGCCAATTGGAGGGGCGGAACCTGTTCGGGGTTGGTGGGGGTTATTGTGCCCACTTTTCCGTGCAGACGCAATTGACCGTCAGCTTTGGGGCTTTTCAAGCCGATTTCCCCCTGAATGCGGCCCGGACCTTTTGCGGAATCGTATTCCATCTGAAGATTATGCAGTTCAAAACGGATGTCCGAGAGTTCGATTTTCCAATCCAGCGCCAGATCGGTAAACAGGAGATTAAGGTTTTCGAGCAGAATTTCTTCGACCCAGACGGGCGGCGGTGCGGTTTCCCCTGCCTTGTCTTCCTCCTCTTCGGGAGTCCGGATGCCGAGACGGGTCACATTCAGCACCTGCTCCCCGTTGCTGATCAGGTGGAGATCCAAACCGTCGAGATGGACTCTTCGCACCACCACCGGATTCCGGCGAAGCGCCTTGCTCACCGGAGCCGACACTGAGAGGGATCCCATACGCAGCATCTCTCCCTCCCCGAAGCCTTCCGGTTGGGAGATCGATAAATCGCTGAGACCGAAGTTGCCGGTGAACAGATTCACCCTGGTGCTCCCGAGGCTTGATTCGGTTTCGAGTTGCCCGGGGAGCTGTTTATTCGCCACCGACGTGAGAATGGAGGGGGCTGCGAAATGAAGTCCCACCAGCAGAACAAAAATGCACCCCAGGATGGTAAAGGCAATGAAACAGCCTTTTTTCTTTGAGGATTTTTTAGAAGCGGGAGGTTCAGGAAGATTTGACATGTCGAGCGCCCAAAACCGGGGTTGATTTACAGAGGGTAATTTTCAATAAGATCGGCGGCCGCCCGGGCGCGTTCCTGCCGCTCGCGGGTATTGGTGTTTGCATGCGATTCCATGTCCAGCAGCCCCACATACTCAATGTCTTTGCGCAGGTGGATTTCATCCGCACAATCCGGGGGTTCACCGAGGTCAATCACCAGTTTTTTGTGTGCGGATTCGGGCAGATGGTGATTGTAAATCAGTGGATGGGGAGCGGCGGTGGCGGTGACCACCACGTCCGCGTGTTCCAACATGGGAATCAGTTCATTCAGGCCTGAGGAGAAACCTCCGATTTCCATGGCCAGCCGCATGGCGTTTTCCGGACAGCGGGAGCTGACCCGAACCGGCATTTTGGTTCGTTTGCCCAGATAGCGGGCCACCCCCTTGGCAATGCTTCCCGACCCCACGATGGTCACTGCGGCCGTCTCCGGCACGGTTTCGATGATGCGGCGGGCGGTGAGAGCGGATAATCCGGTCAAATTGGCATCCACCCCGCTTTCGCGACGGGCTTTGCGGGCCAGGGCGATGGCTTTCTGGAAAATGCGGTCCAGTCGGGCATCCTGTTTTCCGAAGACGCTGTGGAACTCCCTGTAGGCCTGCCGAACCTGCCCCATGACTTCGAGTTCCCCGATAATACGGCTTTCCAGACCCGCCGCAATCCGGGCCAAATGGCGAATCGCCGCCTCCTCTGAACTGCACGTTGTCTGAATATCCGCGTGGAGGGTGGAGGGAGAATGCCAGCCGAAGGTTTCCAGTCGCTGGCAGGTGTTGAGGACCATCAGAGGGCGGGACCGTTGCTGACGGAGGTTTCGGGCAAACCGTTCCCTGTGTTGTGGATCGGGAATATCCAAGGAACAGGCTATAAAGGAGTCATTCATGTATTCGTTAAATAACTGACGAATCGAATTGTTTCAAGACTGAAGGTTCGTAAATGAGAGAGGGCGGGGGCGGAGATTCAGAATTGAACCGTGACTTGTTGGCTGTCCAGCCCGCGAATAAAGGTGATTTCGGCGGAGGAGAGGGGGAGTTGTTGGATGGTGGACTGCAGCCCTTCGGCGGATTCTATATCTGTTTCTCCTATGCGGATGAGCACGTCGCGGGGCTGCAGGCCGGCGTTGGCGGCCGGGGAGCCTTCTTTGACTTCGCGCACAATCATGCCGACGCCCTCGGGAACCTCCAGATATTGGGCGACAGCCGGGGCGATGGGTTCAACCCACACGCCCAGACTGCGGGGGGCGGGGGCGTAAGTGGCGGGGAGTTGACCCACCCCGAGGGTGACCTGTGTGAGCATGGGCGAACCCCCGCGGATAATGCGCAATTCGGCCAGACGTCCGGCGGGGCTTTCCAGCACCATGCGCCGCAGGGCGCGGGCACTTTCCACATGCTGACCATTGTATTGCACAATCACGTCGTTTTCCCGGAGTCCGGCTTCCGCAGCCGGACTGTCGGGACCCACCGCCTGCACCTTGGCTCCGTATTCGCCCGGCAGACTCAGGTCCCGCACGTCGTCCCCGAGGATTTCATGCAGATTGACACCCAGCATTCCCGGGGCCGGGACTCCGCTTTCAGCCGCATACAGGGAGGCTGACGTGAACAGAAGAAGAAAAAAAGTCAATCGCGGTGGGGTGATCATATGGACATTCCGAAATGTGGTTGAGTGAACATGTGGGAAACTACCGGATTCAGTCTTTTTTTGCAAGGGTGATTGTGTGTCAATGTCCACCACTCCTCTTTCCGGCATGTGTATCCGAAACATACCTTTGAGGGTCGGACTCCGGGCGGCCACCGGGCGTGAGATTTCGGCAAAGGTAAAGCTGATTGCGGTGCCTTCGTGCTCGTGGACGAGCAAACCTGCGATTCGAGGCGCTCATAGTCACGTTCCAAAGCCGAAACGTCAGTTCGCCCTTGTAGGCTCTAAGGCACGCGGAGAAAGGGGCCGGGCGCATGAATTCTCTCAACAGGGCGATCACCCCGCAGGTTTTATCCAGGTCGGTGTG
Organism: Kiritimatiellia bacterium; assembly: GCA_040905625.1. GTDB lineage: Bacteria > Verrucomicrobiota > Kiritimatiellia > SS1-B-03-39 > UBA6053 > UBA6053. The sequence goes on along the minus strand of JBBDRC010000284.1, from coordinate 5,960 downwards.
CCCCAACGGGGACCACAGGCTTACACCCCTCACAGCCGCCAGACCTTCTGTTCCCGACCCGCCAGTTGGAAGAGGTGTCGACGTGCCTTTACGGGTTGGCCGTTTAGACGGATATGACTGAATGAACTGTAGAGTACAATGCCCATGCAAATGGGGTCGTATTCTTCCCGAATATGTTCCACGTGGATATCAAGTGATTTGTTTTTCACAGAGGCCCGGTAGCGAATATGGAAACGCTTTCCTTTTTGATATGCGAAAGAGGCACCGTCGTCTGTATAAAGATCCCCGGTTATGGTGGACGCGGTTTCGGGTTCCAGTAACAGATGTACATCCAGGTTTTGAGTCACCCATTCATTGGATACGGGAATGTCGCGAGTGGATATAAAGGCGTGACCCCCGCGTCCATATAACGGAGTAGCCTCCGGAGCGGGTGTGACCATGTGGCTGCGTCCACCGTTGATCCAGCGGCCGGTCATGAAATTCCACCAGCGACCGGGGGGGAGAACCACACGGCGCGTACGGGGTGTGTCCACCAGGGGGGCTTGCATGAGCGAGGAACCGATCATGAACTGGTCATTAAGTGTCATCATGTCCGTGTGCCCGGAATCGGGAAAGTCGTAGAATAGAGGGCGCAGTATGGGATCCCCTTGCTCTTCTTGACGAATGAAAAGCTGATATAAATAGGGTCTGAGAAAGTAGCGGGCACGAATGTAGGAGCGGATCCGCGCGGTTACCTCATTCCCGAATGCCCAGGGTTCCTGTTGGGCCGTTTCACTGGCGGTGTGATTGCGGCAGAAGGGAAAAAGAAAGCAGGCCTTGTGATAATCTTCAAACAGCCTGGCGTTGGTGTCCAGCGCAAAGCCTCCGAGATCGGGTCCGTTAAACGGTACGCCGGACAGAGAGAGGTTGAGGGCGGTGGGAATGGCGAGACGCAACCAGTGATCATTGGAGCAGCTGTCCCCGTGCCAGATGGCGGCGTGACGGCCGATTCCGATATAGCCGGACCGGCTGAGCAGAAAGGGTCTGCGGTCCGGATGCGCACTCAGAAATCCTTCCCGGGTGGCTTCGACCATGCCATTGGCGAACTGGTTATGATAGGTCCAGTGAGGTTCCTTTCCGCCGTTCCAGAGCATATCCTCGTAATCGACGAATCCCACGGACGGGTCATTCATGTCGTTCCAACATCCTTCGATCCCCAGGCGGGCGAAGGTTTCAACTTGTTGTGTCCACCAGTTCGAGGCGTGTTCCTGCGGATAATCCACAAACGCGGAGTCACCCGGCCAGACCTGTCCGCAAAATGTGCGTCCCGTTTGGTTTTGGCAAAAAGCGTTTTGATCCTTGCCACTGCGGTAGATATTCCAATCCGGATCTATTTTCACTCCAGGATCGAGAATGGGCACCACTTTTTGACCGTCGGATTGCAGTTCCGCCAAATCGGTTTCAAGGCGGGGAAAATGTTGATCGTTAAATGTGAAAACGCGGTAGCCCCGCATGTAGTCGATATCCAGCCATAGGCCGTCTACCGGAATACCTTCACGGCGAAATCGCGCCTTCAGTTCCTTCAGATCGGACGCGGACCGATAGCCCCAGCGACATTGGTGGTACCCCAGAGACCATGCCGGGGGGAGAGGGGTGGTGCCGACCAGATGTTGAAATTTACGGATCAGCCCGGGAAGAGTGTCGGCGAAGAGGACATACAGGTCCGGTTGTCCGTTCCACGCGCCGATCTGCAGATAGGAATTACCCGAGGAAACGTCCATAAGTCCTTCCACCCGCATGGGAGCGCCGGTGTCCATGAACACTCTGCCCGGATTGTTCACCAGGATGCCGACCCAGCCGGTGTGGTTTCGGATGATAACCCAAGGAATGGACACGTAGGCGGGATCAACCTTTCCCTTTATGAACAGGTCGTGTGGGAAATCTCCTGCGGCATCGGTGTTCCAAAACTGGGTACGTTTTTTGGACAATTCCATGCCGAGGTATTTTTCGCCCATACCGTAGAAAAATTCCGTGCCGTCCAGTTCGAATCCCATAACAAATTTTTCTCCGGCAATTCCCAGCGTGCGGCCCGGGGCGGTACGTAGGCGCAGCCTCCCTTTTGAGTCGCGCCATTCCAGTTCCAGGGGGGACGAGTAGAGGGTTCCGGTGATGTCATCCCCCGTTTCTTCCGGCACCCGCCCAGGGAAAAGCTTGGCATGTGAGAAATTTTGTTTCCAGGGACCGCCTTTCACGGTGAAGCGCTGCACGCCGGGAGCCAGGGCTTCAAGATCGGCGGCATAAGTGATGGTGTTACAGGTGAATCGACGGGTGGTCGCGTGAATCCGGTCAGGGTAGGCAAAATTATCTGCGTGGGGGAATTTATGGAAGAGCATTTCTTGAGAGGTCAGAGGTTAGAGGCCAGCGAAGCAACAGTGGCTCTCCGGTGAGGGAGAGATCGTCGAGCATGAGGCCTTCGCCGTCCATGCCGCTACGGGTCGGTGCCCGAAGGTGAAGGCGGCGGGTTTCGCCGGTGATCAGGTTCAGGCAGACGACCTCGGCGGGTTCGCTGCGGGCGCGGGTCTGGAAAATCGAGGTGTGGAGAGGGCCGGTTTCGCCGTTGAGTCGGCCCGCCCGCCACAGAACACTTAAAAACCGTCCCCCGGAGCGGAACACCAGATGTTGCGGCCCGTCCACGCGCAGGAAGGGCTCCTCCGGCCGCTCCTGCCAGAAATAGCGCTGTGCCGGCGCCTCCCGGCCATGCGAAAGATGGAACGGGGTGTGGCTGACGGGTTCGGCATCGGCGGGCAGCCATTCGCAGAGCCGTCGCACTGCGTGGAAGACGGGTTTCGGCTCCCAGTCCTCGGTTTCGTGGCGGATCAGGCCGAAGTTCATTTCCGCTTCGAAAGGATCCGCCCCGTCGTTCATGAAGTCGTACAGGCAAGGGGCGACCACTCCGCTGTGCAGGGCGAGCAGCAGTGCACGCACACTGTAGGCGGCCTGGGTCCGTTCGCTGTAACCGTCGAACCAGCCTTTCTGTCGGCTGGGATCGTAGCTGGGAAATCCGAATTCGGTTGCGTACACATTCAGTTTGCGGCCGGTGGCATTTCGGGCGTGTTCCCCGAGCAGGCGGTAAAGGGACCGCACGTCGTGATCGTCGTCCGCGACCCGGGCACCGTCCTCGGTTGAAATGCGACCGCCGCCGAAGGGCACGGTCTCGGGCGGAAAGCGGACCGAGTAGGGGTGGGTGCTGATACCGTCGATCCGGGCGAAAGCCTCGGGATGATGCTTCAACATGTGCACCGCCTGGGGATCGCCGGTATTGGTGAGGATAGGTGTATCCGCATCCACTTCCCGAATAGCGTCGGCGGTTCGGCTCAGCAACTCGCAGAAATGTTCCCTCCACGGAGCCGGATCGGCACCGCTCCAGGTGCCACCGTACTGTCGATAAAATTGAAAATTTGTAGGTTCGTTCCAGATTTCATATCCGATGATCAGGTTTCGGTCGCGAAGCGTTTCGGCCAGAAAGCGTGCGTAGGCCGCGAAACCATTAGGATCCAACGGGTTATCATAAAGCGGATTCCCGTAACAGAGCAGCAAAATCACGCGAATGCCCGCTTTTTCACAGTGATCCAGCCACTCGATCGCCACGTTCGGTAAGGCATAGGTTCCTTTTTGCTGTTCCACGTCCTCCCATTTGATTTCCTGCCTCACCACCCCGATACCGGCCTCGACGATGCGGGGCAAAAGTTCTTCAACCTTCCAGCCGTATTCGCGACGTTCGAAATGGGTACAGACCCCAATGCGGGGATTTAATTTGTTTACGGACATGGTTAGCTTATGTTGTGAAGGATGGAGGAGGGATTCGTTCGCCTTCGGTGAAGGCTCCCGCGCGATGAAGTTCATATCGGATCCAGGCGGGGTTCACGTCCCGCACCCGTCCGCCGGTGAGCCGCGCGGCCAAACCGGCGGCGATACCCGCGGCCTGGCCCACGCAACTGATCACGCACATCACCCGGTAGGCCGAATGGGCTTCGTGGGTGCCGCTGAGACAGCGGGAACTCAAAAGCAGGTTATCGGTGTCGCGGGGGATAATCGAACGGTAGGGGATATGGAAGTACCCGGAACCGGGAATATGCTTCATTACCGTTCCGGTACCAATCGGATTGTGGATGTCAATGGAAGAGCCACAGGCGGCAATCATATCATCGAATCTCGCTTCGCCCAGGCACTCCTCTTCGTTCAGCACATGATCTCCCAGAATGCGGCGTCCCTCGCGCACACCGAGCATGGGGGAGATAGACTCGATGAATGCGTTCCGGAAGGCGGGATGCTCTTTCAGACAAGGCATGTACTCCAGGATCTGGCGTTCGCCCTCTTTCCGGGCCCGGGCCAGGCTGTGCGGATCAGTGGGGTCGACCCCGGTGATGCGGGTCTGGTTGAACAGCAGCCGTTTATTGTCGGGGTAGGGAAAGCAGAGGACGTTCTCGCGCGGGTTGTCGAGTTTTCCGGCTTCTTTCCATTCGAGGTAAAGGGTGGTCAATTCTTCCCATAGGGCATTGAGAGCGGCGTTATGGGCAATGCTTCCATGTGGGAGCTTTTCAAAATCAATTCCATCCACAGTAAAGGTGAGAGTGGAGGGCTGCATAGCGTGGTCGCCTTTGCGTCCCATTTCATACGCACAACCCGCGAGAAATGAAAAAATTCCGTCGGCGGTGGAGTCGATCCAGACTTTGGAGGTGATGTCTCCGGTGTGATCCCCGGTCAGCCGTGCCGATTCCACGGTCGTATTTGACCGATGGACGTGCTCTACAGAGGTGCCAGTGTATATTGTCAGAGTCGGTTCCGCGGCTGTCAAAATGCGATAGCGTTCCGCCAATTCCCCCGGATCATACGTGCGGATCTGGTGATCGCATGGAATAGTGGAGGGAAACAACTCCCGATGAAAACCGTCATTGATGACGCGGCCTTTCGCGTCCCAATATCGACTGATCAGGGCAACGTTCGAATGAACCCCGGTACCGCCGATATCGCTCATACGTTCAATCAAAAGGGTGCGGGCCCCCTGGCGGGCTGCGTTTACCGCAGCCGAAACGCCACCGACACCCGCGCCGGCCACTACCACGTCCCAGTCTCTGTGAACAGTCATCGTGCCTCCGCCATATGAGCCGCAGGACCGGCCACGGATTGACGTTTGACCATATGCGGATGAAGCTCCACCTGACGTGCGGGCCGGGCCGGGTCTTCGAGATAGTCGTCCAGCAGATCGGCCACCGCGTTGCCGAATTCGGTGATATCGATTTCGATCCCGCTAAGCGCCGGTGCCAGGAAAGGAGCGATACCCGCCTCGCCGCAGTAGGCGAGCACACTGAGGTCCCCGGGAACCCGGATGCCCTGTGTGCGCAGCCAGGAGAGAGTGGAGATCGCGCCGACGGACGAGGTGGTAAAGATGGCGGTGAGGTCCGGTGTGCGTTGACCGAACTCGCGCTCCAGAAAGCGGTGACAGGCCTTCAGAGGATCCTGATACGGTTGCACCCCCGCGTCCAGAATCAGAGGGAAGAGATCCTCGATTCCGGCATCCCGCATGGCGTCGCGCCATCCCTCCATGCGCTGCAGGGTGGTGGTGGTGGGGGGCTGGTCAATGAGCACGCCGATGCGGCGGTGGCCCAGTTCCAGTAAATGCCCGGCGGCCATACGGCCGATGCGGCGGTCGTTCATGAACACATGGCTGGCCTCGGGCTGACCGGAATCCTGGGCGAGGACTACCACCGGACGGGAGGGTCGGCGCAACGCCTTCACCAGATGATCGGGAAAGGGTTCGGCACCCGGGAGAAGAACAGCGGCATCGCAGTCACCAAGCGCATGTTCCAGATCAAGATTCTCCATGTGGGAATACCCGTGGGAATGAAACACCCAGCGACGGGACTTGCCGGCCATCACAAACGCGCGGACCACCACATCCCAGTCGGCGGAGGGAAAATCAG
>JBBDRC010000283.1:0-15174 GCA_040905625.1 Kiritimatiellia bacterium | reverse complement strand
ATTGCATGTGGAAATTTCAACGTTCAAAGTTCGATGTTCAATGTTCAGCGTTCGAGTTGAATTTTCACTCCACATTTTCACTGTGACAAAGTACTATGCCTTCACGCACCAACCCCCTCCTCTCTCTCGAACACCATCATCACCCTCTCCCTCTGGATTCGGTTCAAACCGATGAGTTCATGCCCGCTGTTGATGCCGCGCTGGCGCAGGCCCGTCAAGCGATCCATGCCATTACCGCCAATCCGGAAACGCCCGATTTTGACAATACTCTGACCGCGCTGGAGGCCTCCGACGAGTGGCTGGACCGGGTTTCCTCGGTGTTCTATCATCTACTGCATGTGGATGCCGACGATGCGATCCAGGCTCTGGCCAAGGAGATCCCTCCGAAGTTGAGTGAATTCCGCAATGATGTGGTTCTCAATAAGGAATTGTTCGCCCGCATCGAGGCGGTGGAGGCCCGCAGAGAGAAACTTCACCTGGACCCCGAACAGGCCACGGTGCTGGAGAATCATCTGCAAAGCTTCCGCCGCAACGGGGCTTCCCTGAGCGGGGAGGATCAGCAAACCCTGCGCCAACTGGATCAGGATCTCAGCACCTGCTCTCCCCGTTTCGCCGAGCATGTGCTCAAGGCCACGCAGGCCTACGCCCTGTGGACGGACGACGCGGAGCTGGTTGCGGCCCTGCCGCAGTCCGCCCGGGCATCCGCAAAAGCGGCGGCCAAAGAGGAAAATCGACCGCACGAGTGGAAATTCACCCTGGACGCTCCGAGTCTGACCGCGTTCCTGACCTATGCGCCGGACGCGGAGTTGCGCAAACAGATGTGGACCGCCTACGGGAGCCGCTGTGTGGAGGGTGAAACGTCCAATCAGGATCTGATCCGCACCATTCTGGATCTGCGCCACCGCCGGGCGCGGCTGCTGGGCTATGACGATCATGTCCACTACACCCTCGAACGCCGCATGGCCGCGGACCGCGGGACGCTGGAGGCCTTTTACGACCGCATGCTGCCGGTGGTGATGCCGGCGGCCCGTCGCGATCTGGAGGCGGTCCGGGCCTGTAAACAGTCGGAAACCGGAGAGGGCACCCTGCATCCCTGGGACTATGCCTTTTACGCGGAAAAACTCCGGCAGGAGCGCTTCGATCTCAATCAGGAGGAATTGCGCCCCTGGTTTGAATTCGAATCCACCCTGCGGGCCGTCTTTTCCCTGGGAAGCCGCCTGTTTGGTCTGAAATTTGTGAAAGTGGACGATCTCCCCGTCAACCATCCCCAGGTGCGCACCTTCCGGGTGGAACAGGCGGAAGACGGTTCCGAAATCGGGCACCTGTACATCGACCCTTTCCCCCGCAAGACCAAAAAGCCGGGGGCCTGGATGGTGCCGCTGCTGGGTCAGGGCCTCTGGGGAGGACGGGTGCGGCGTCCCAGCGTGGGCATTGTCTGCAATTTCACTCCGCCGGTGGACGATCAACCCGCTCTGCTGACCATGGACGAGGCGCGGACTCTGTTTCACGAATTCGGCCACGCCCTGCACGAATTACTTTCCGAATGCCGTTTCCGCTCCGTGGCAGGCACCAGCGTGTATTGGGATTTTGTGGAACTCCCTTCGCAGTTGATGGAAAACTGGTTGCAGGAACCCGCTTTTCTGCGGGAATACGCCCTTCACTATCAGGACCACCGTCCGCTGCCGGACCGCTACATCGAACGCATTCTCGCCAGTAAAACGTTTCAAAAAGGCTATCAGGCGGCGCGTCAGTTGAACTTCGGCCTCCTGGATCTCGCCTGGTACAGCACCCCGCCGGAGGAACTGGGAGCGGACCTGATCGCTTTCGAACAGAACGTCACCCGCAACACCTCCCTGTTCCCGCCTCAGCCCGGCATCGCCATGTCTCCGAGTTTCCAGCATATTTTTTCGGGCGGATATGCCTCGGGTTACTACAGCTATAAATGGGCGGAGGTTCTGGAGGCCGATGTCTATTCCAGCTTTCAGGAAAATGGACTGTTTGATCCCCATACCGCCCGCTCCCTCCGCGAGGAACTCCTTTCAAAAGGGGGAAGTCGCCACCCGATGGATCTGTTTCAAGCCTTCCGCGGACGCGAACCCGATCCGGATGCGTTGTTGCGCCGGGACGGACTGCTGGACTCCACACCATGATGTCACTGCCCCCTCTCCTCGAAATTCTCACCCTGCTGTTCGGACAGTATCTGAACAGTGCCCCGTCCCCGGGCGGCGATCCCTCGGTCCCGGTCACTTCAAAACCCGCCGCCATCGAATTCTTCGCGCAGGTGGAAACCGCGGTGGCGGAGTCGGAGCGGTTTTGGACGGCCCCGTTCGTGATCGCCGACCTGGATAAGAAAGAGGTCACCGTATGGGGACATTACACCGGACTGCATCCGGAGGAACTGGTGGAATTCCTGGTGATCAACGACCGCAGCGGGCAGGACTATGAATCGCTGATGGTGTCCTACGCCAAACCGGGCGACATCCATGAGGCGATGCTGAAAATCGGTGCCCGTCCCGGAGGATCCGTCTCGTCGCGGGAGTATCGGTTCTGGCCGCGTGGAGACCGGATTGTGGCCGATCTCGAATGGAAACCGACGGGGGAAGAGAATCTGATCCGTATGCCCATTGAGGACTTGATCACCTATAAAGGCGCGCCCATGCCCCGTACCCCCTGGGTGTTCACCGGAGCACCCACCCTTCCCTCCCGCATTGAGGAAGACACGGAAGTGTATGCGCCCGACGAGTATGATCCCAATTCCATTGCCTCCACCTTTAATCTCACCCACACCGTGTTCGATCTGCCCTTCCAGGGTTCGAAAACCGCGGTGTACGGGCAGTTCGTCCGCAGTTCGCACGCCCCCGCCCCGGAAGGACATCCCGTGCTGCTCCGACTCCGCCCCGCCACCGAAGCGGAGCACCCGCCGGAAATCGATCTCACCCTGCGGTTCCGCCGGGAGGCCCCCACACTGCAAATCGATCAAATGGATAACCCCGGGGATCTGGGCGATTTGGGGGCCATTCTCAACCGACGGGAACCCAATGTCTATTATTTGACCGTCGACTTCGGGGAGGATCTATCCCTGGAAACGATTCAGGCCCGGGCGAGCGAACTGTTTCTGATGGAGCAGAAGCTGGACAATGTCCGGGTGGAGCCGCCACCTGAGCATCACCTGTTTTACCGGGCCTTCATTCCCGATCCGCGCTATCGAATCCGCGAGGAGCGCCCCTCGCAACCGGTGGAACTGCATCTCGGCGACTCGGGAGGAAATCACCTGACCGCAACCGTAATGGAACTGGAGGAAGTCTGGGGAGATTCCCGCCGCCCCACGGTGCTGGAAACCCGGGTTTCTCTGGAGACACCGGAAGCATGGGTGGCGTATCTTGAGAATGAGGATAAACGAAAACCCGCGCTGTTTGTCTATATCGATGCCGACCGGACCCACCGCGACCTCCTGGAGTGGATGCGTCCGGTTCTGCATCACTTCCCCGTGGTTTTTGTGTATACCCCCGACAACTGATGCGCGCCTGGCAGGTCTATTTGTTGGCGTTGATCCTCTGGATTCCCTCCGCCGGCCTTCGCCCTCCCTCGCGTCAACAGGAACTCCGGGTTCTGGTCACCGCCCGCAACATGATCGAATCCGGTCACTTTCTCCGTCCCGAATTTCAGAATCAACCGCGTTTCCGCAAACCGCCCATGGCCTATTGGGTCGCGGCGGCGGGGATGGGTCTGAGCGGCCGCCATCAGGCCGCCTGGGCGGGACGGATATTTTTTCTGCTGTTCGCCTGCGGGGCCCTGTGGTGTCTGATGCACCTGTCCCAAACCGAAGGAATCTCCATCGCCTTGATTGCCCTGTTCACGCTGGGGTTCCAGCGCTTCGGACCACAGGCCGAAACCGACTTCCTGCAACTCGCGGGCATCCTGCTGGTGGTGGTGGCCTGGCAGCGTCAGGCGGGGATTGTGGCCGGAATCGGAATCAGTTTCGCCTGTCTCTCCAAGGGACCCGGCGGATTCATTATTCCCGCGGCACTGTTTCTGCTGCTGGCCCGGATATACCGGCCCAAACTGTCGTTTCTGTCGGGCGCTTTGTTGCTGCCCGCGCTTCTGATCGGATCCTGGGCGGCCTATCTCTATTTTGATCCGGTGGCCTTCTCCGCCCTGCAACAGGACATCACGGACACCTTTGTCGACAGCGCCCACACCAATCCCTGGTATTACTACGTTTACACCCTGCCTCTGGTGATGCTTCCGGCGTTTCTATTGGTGATGTTCAGCTTTAAACAGGTTTCCGGCAAAATTTCCACCCTGGAATCCCGCACGGCCTGGACCTGGCTGGCAGTCACCTTCATCCTGCTCAGCCTGACCCTGAGCAAGCAGCGTCACTACGCCCTGCTGCTGATTCCCCCCGCCGCCTGGGTGATGGCCCTGCACCTGCAGCCCGTCCTCACCCGCAGGCATTTTCACCTGTTGCTGCTGCTCGCCTGCTCCATCAGTGCGGGGGAATGGGTGTTTATCCGCACTTCAGACGACTATCGAAACATGCGGTTTCTGCAAAACGCCCGGCCCCACATTGTCGACACCGGCCTTTTACACGTGGTGGGCATCAATTCCGCGATATTCGACTTTCATCTGGGCCGCCACGTCCACAACATCGACGATCCACAACGGGCGGTACAGCGGGCGGGCCGGGATGACGCGGTGGTGGTGGTGATGAAGCGAAGTCAGTGGCGGGATTCACTTCCCGAAACCCCTCCCGCCCGGTCCGACGACGACGACCACTGGATCCGGCGACTCTACCTCCCCTCCCCGGAGTCGTGACACATTCCATACTTTCTGTGTTACCTTTTTATTCTTTTTGCGGTTAGATGATATAAACCTGTGATCTTTGCACCCAAAAACGGCTTTTTATGGACGATGTGACTCACTTACTGATGCGGGAAAGACGCAGTCTGATTGGATATTTAACGGCTTTGACCGGTGACCGGTCCGTGGCGGACGATCTTTTTCAGGAAACCTGTCTGGTTGCGCTTCGGCTTGAACACAAATTTAAACCGGGAACAAATTTCGGGGCCTGGATCCGAAGCATTGCCCGCATCCAGGCTCTCCGTCATCGGCGGGCCCGGGGGAAACATCCGGTTTCTTTCAGTCCTGAACTGATGGAGAAGTTGTCCGCCACCTGGGAAACTCTGATGCCGGTGGATCAGGAACCGGATCGGGAACTGGCACTTACCACCTGTATGCAGGATCTGCAGGATCATCATCGGGACATTTTACATCGCCGGTATGCGAAACGTCAATCCCACCAATGCATTGCCGATCACCTGAACCGCTCGGTCGAATCGGTCAAAATGCTCACCAGCCGTCTGCGTAAACGCCTCCGACTGTGTATTGAAATGAAATTGACCGAACAGGAAACCCAACAGATCGAGGTGTCATCATGAGTCCGCTGCCAAAACATTTTGATGAATGGATCGCAACCTTTTTTGATGAGACGCTGGATCGGGAAACCCATCAGAATCTGGAAGCCGCTTTGCTCGCATCCGAGAATGCCCGCCGGGTTTTCTGTCAATCCGCCGCCACCCAGTCGGATATGTTGCGGGTGTTGGGGGTTGCGGATCCGGAGATACCGCGGTTGAAGCCTTTTTCCCTGCTCAAACCCTTCACCAAACCTTTGGCCAAACCCTTCGCCAAACCCTTCGCCAAACCTTTGGCTTGGGCTGCGGCTGCGGTCGTATTGTTGTCCCTGACCCTGCCCCTCCTGTTGACGCAGCCGAAACCTTTTGAAGCAGTCGGCAGCGATACCGCAGTGACCATCCCGGACGTGCCCGGGCAATACCGCGTCACCCAAAAAACAGAACTCGAATTGCAGGATGGGCTCTATCTTCAGTTTGCCGCCGGCACCTTGTTTACCTTACAGGATCGTCCACCGAACGGAAGGCAGCCTCTGGAATTGCAAAAAGGCATTCTGAACATCCGGGTGAATTCGCCGCATCCCGGCGTCGTCCTCTCCACCCCGGCCGGCACCCTTCAGGATATTGGCACCACCTTTGAGGTCGAAGTGGAGGACGGATCCAACCGGGTATTTGCGGAAGTCACCGATGGAAAAGTCACTTACACTCCAAAAGATTCCAATCAGAAGTCCCAAACACTCACGCCTGGTCAGGGACGGATCGAACTGTCGCTTTCCACTGACCTGGGCCACGTGATCGACCGGGAGGGCAACGGCACCCTGCGTCCGTTTATGGGATCCCGCTGGTCCGTGGCCCGGATCGGCATGCCCATCGAAGCCCAAGACTGGCTGAAAACCGGACGCAGGGGAGCCAACGCGCTCAAAATCCGTTTGCGTAACGGCACCGAAATGATTCTGGGACCGGACACCCTGATCGAAGTGCGGAGCCAAACCGAATTCACGGTTCATCGCGGGGAGTTTCAAATCAAAGCTCCGGAAAAGATTCAATTAAACGTGCAGGGACCGGAAGGAATCAGCTGGTCACTGGAAAACGAAACCGCCATCGGACGCACCACCGATAAGGACATGCAAAAACTGGCAGAGGCTCCCGGCTGGTTAAAAGGATACCTGTCCGATGACAGCACCGAGGCCATGGGCTCTCTGCTGGCCAAGGTGGACGGACGCAATGTTCCCCTGACCATGGGCTACCACAAAGTGACCGTGGACATCCGCGATCAGATTGCCCGCACCGTCATCGAAGAATCCTTCATCAATCATACCCATCAGGTGCTGGAAGGCATCTTTTACTTCCCGCTGCCCGCCGATGCGTCGATTTCTGAATTCGGCATGTGGATTGGCGATGAACTGGTGCACGGGGAAATTGTGGAGAAACAGCGTGCCCGGGAAATTTATGAAACCATTCTGCGGGAAAAGCGCGATCCGGGTCTGTTGGAATGGAGCGGCGGCAATCTGTTCAAAGCAAGGGTGTATCCCATCGTGGGTGAAAAGCGGATCAAAATCGGCTATACGCAGGTGCTGCCCAAAGTGGGGAACCGCTACAGCTACCGCTATGGACTGCAAAGCGACCTTTTCCGTCAGATGCCGCTCAAAGAACTGAAACTTGAAGTTCGGGTCCACTCCGCCGAATCCCTGCGGCAGGTCTTCAGTCCCAGCCACCTCTGCCGCACCGACCGCAGCGAGCACGCCGCGGTGGTGGAGTACCAGGCAGAAGAGGTGGTGCCGGAACGGGATTTCGTGCTGCATATCGAAACCCGGGCGGACGACACCGCGCTGCGGGTGATCCCCCACAGCCGGGGAGACGACGGCTACTTTATGATGATGTTGCAGCCCCCGGACACCGGAGTGCCTCCATCCCGTTCTTTGCTCACCGCGGCGGATCCGATGCAACTGGTGGTCATGGTCGACACCTCCGGTTCGGTATCGGGTCCTGTGCGTAAAACCCAACTGGACTTTTTATCCGCTTTGTTAAACGGACTTGGAGATGAGGACCGGGTACAGGTCATGACCTTTGACACCGAAGTGCGATGGGTGACCGACGCATTTACCGAGATGAGTCCTGAGAATCGCGGACAGATTCTGGAAGCAGTTGAAGAACGCAATCCTCTGGGCTGGTCGGATTTTGATCTTGCCTTTGATGCCCTGCAAAAGCGGATTCAGGGCCCCGCGCGGGTGATTGTGATCAGTGACGGCATTCCCACCACCCGGGATGCCGATGCCCGGGCCTGGATCGACCGCTTTTCCCGCATGAGCTTTGATGATTTTACTTTTCATGCGGTGGCTCCCGGCAATCAATATGAAGCGTCCGTGCTCAAAGCGATGGCCGGCAAGGGCGGCGGCAGTTGGCGTGGCATCGACAGCGAAGATCCTTCGGGCACCGCAAACAGTTTGCTCAACGAACTCACCACGCCCTCGGTGAAAAACCTCAGCCTTCAGTTTAAAGGACTGGATGTGGCCGCGGTTTATCCGGAAATCCTGCCCAACCTGCCCGTCGGCAGTCAGCAACGCATTGTGGGACGCTATAACGCATCGGCCGGTCAGCAAAAAGGGGAAGTGGTGGTGACCGGAACTTTTGACGGCAAACCCGTTGCCTACACCACCACGATTGAACTGGATTCAGCAGAGGAAGGAAACTCGTTCATTCCCAGACTGTGGGCGCGCAGTCATTTGGATAAGTTGTTGGCGCAGGGACCTGCCCCGGAAATCCAGGAGCAGATCATCAGCCTTTCCGAAGCGTATCAGATCATGACCCCGTACACCTCCTTTCTGGTGTTGGAGAGCGATGCCGACCGGGAACGCTTCGCGGTGGAGAAAAAATTCCGCATGCGGGACGGGGAACGCTTTTTTGCGGAGGGCCGTGACTCCGCAACTTATGCCCTGAGACGTCAACAGATGCTGCGGGCCAAAACCTGGCGGAAACAGCTCTATCTACAGATACGTCAGGAATTAAAGTTGATGGGGCGGGAACCGCTACAATCGCCGAATCGGTACAGCTATGGATACACCGTTGGAGGAGTTGTAACTGGCGGAGGTGATCCCTTTGGTGGAGGAGGCGGAGGGGCAACGGGCGGACTTCGCTATTTTTCACAAAGTGAAGTAAACGGGCGGCACAAAAAAGAAGGGAATGATTTCTCCCGGCTTGCCAAAGTCCGTTCGGATCGATCCAGAAGTAGAGAGGATTTGCCTTTGAATAGTAGTTTCGAAATCCTTTCAGATAGAGAACCTGCTCTGCCCTCCGCAAGTCCGATGGATTTTGATCAGAGGGCGGGGGAGAGTCTAGACTACCTGTCAGCAAATGTCGGCAACTTTAAACTAAGAAGCCAATCTTCAGGACGGTCTCAAAGGCAGAATTTTGATGCTTATGGATCGGGGTCCCGAATGGAACGTCGCAGCTCAATAAGCGGAATGTCGCGGGGGTTTTACCAACCTGCTCCAGTTCAGGCCGGATTTCCCACCTTGACACAGCGGGGAGAACCGGCCTTACCACAGACCTGGAGTCCGGAAATCCGTGACCTGCTCTCCAGTCTCAATCGCCGTACGTTCTTCCGGGAAAGCTCCGCCGGGTTTACTCTGAAGCACCGTGTCAGCAGCCTCAACGAACATGAGGAATGGATTCCGCAGGGAGAGGCGGAACTGCTGATCCTGGGAACGAGTTGGTGGACAAACTCTCTGCATAACCCGGGCGTGGGCTATCAGGTGGAATGGAATACGGACACCGGAATGGGCATCGTGGATACCACCTGGCGCCTGGGAAAAACCCGAACGACGGAAAAGAATACCACCCATGCATTCACCGCACCGTTTTCAGGGTACTTTGGAAATCAGTTACAGGCCATGATGTTCTACATGGAAGCGGTCCTGGAGGCCGAAGGAGAGCGGTTCCTCATCCGTTTTACGCACCAGAGGAACCCGCAACATCAGGAAGTCTGGGTGATCGACCCTTCCCGCTTCCTGCTGTTGGAAAGACGCTTTCTGCAAAACGATACCCTTATCGGAAGACATGTGTTTACGGACTTCAAGCAAATCGCCGGTTCCTGGTGGCCGGGTCTTATCGAATTTTTTAATGCTGAGAATACGTGCACCCGTGAAGAGCGTATCGAAATTACGGCCGAGGCTGGAGACACCATGCTGCTGACCATCGATCAGCTTCGCGCTGAATTGCTCAAAGATGCCGTGGTGCTCTCGGCGGAACGCCCCTCCCCCTTTGAAGCCATGGAAGCCTTGAATGCCGGCACCGCCACCCTTGATCATGTCTGGGTGCTGCTGATGGAGACCCTGAACCGTCAACGCGCCGATCTTGCCGAAAAATATTGGAAAGAAGTGGAAGTCCGAATCCCCGGAACCACCGGGCTGGCCCGGATCCGTCTGATGTATCTGCAGAACACCCGGCGTTTAGAGGCGTATCAAGATCAGTTGATGGCGATGGTCACAGCCCTGCGCACTTCCCCCGGAGAGGTGGATTATTCCCGGGCGATTGAATTGATGCAGTTCAGTCAACAGGCCTCACTCGCTCCGCAGGAACGAAAGGATGTATTAGATGCGCTCGAACCTGTATTGAGAAGACAAGCATCCTTTCTGAATCCGATGCAGCCCTGGTATCAGCATATGCTGAATGTTTATGACGCGTTAGGTCAGCCGGAGAACGCGCTGGAGGTCAGCCGCCTGCTTGCGGAGCAGACTCCGAATCAATCCTATTCCCATACTCAGCACGCGCAACGTCTGATGCAGCTGGGTGAAGTCGACGCCGCGATAGATTTCCTCAAACAGTCTCTGCAAACCCACCCGAACTGGACGGAATCCGATGTACAGAACATTTACAGCACCCTCGCACAGTTCCTGTGGCAGGTACGTCGTCTGGACGCGTTGATCGATACCATTGAATCGTGTGAGCCCCCCGAAATCTCCATCCAAACCTGGAGCATCTACCTCACCGCTCTCTTCGCTCATCACGAAGGTGACAAAGCGCACACCTGGATGGAAACCCGGGTGGACGATGTGATCCAGGGCAGCCGCAGCCCCGAAGCAAAGGCCGCATACCTCGCAGTGATCAACCGCCTCACAGGTAATGGCTACCAGCACTACAGTAACCAGGTTACCGAAAGCCATTCACGCAGGCTCAAAGAGATCGTGCTTCAGTTGTTGCCTCAGGAGGATGCAATGGATCTGATTCAGCCCATCGCCACCCATCACGCTTTTAAACGCTCCGCACATGCGGAAGCATTGTGGAAGGAGATGTATGCCATCCTTCATGCACAAGTGGACGTGGGAAATCCGGACAAGATCAACTCGCTTATTCAATGGCTGCGGTGGGCCGGATTCCAACCGGATCAGGCGGGTGAATGGAATGAATTCATGGACCGGGTCATCCTTCGCTGGGAACAGTCTGAACAAAAGAATTCTTTCAATCTTATATCAGATATTTTCACAAACGGAACCATCGACCAGCAACTAAAGATCAACCGTATACTTCTACAGCGGTCTGACAGCCCGGAGGCAAAGAAAAGTAACGCCAACCAAATCTTCACTCTCCTGCTCCAAAAATCTTGGTCGGACGAAGTGATGCAGGAACTTCCGCTGCGACTTTCTCAACTGGATCTCTCTGTTCCGGAAACCGTCCGCACCCACACCCGGCAATGGGTGGATTGGGTGGACAACAGCCGTCAAACATATCTGATTGAGCGCATCGAAAACCGTCATCAGCTCAGCCGGCGGGAACTGGATGAAGCCACGCAGAAGGTTGAAAATGAAAATCAACACTGGATGGTGCAATGGCTGCGCGCACAGGAAATGAATCCCCCGCAACCGGAAATGAAACGCTGGCTGCAACTGGACCGCGCCTTTTATCAGGTTCTCGCAGAATCAGACCTGCCGACCCTCAAAGCCGAGGGGACCGCGCTGCTGCGGGACGCCATACACGCTCCCCCCGACCTGTTAACCGAGACCGACAAAATCTTTATTCACCGCTGGGTCAGCCTTCTATCAAACCTGACCGTCAAAACCATTAACGACGCCGCGGACAGCCTCCCCTTGATGGAACTGCTTGAACAGGGGGAATCAAATCAGGCCTTCGATCTGGATTGGAAAGCATATATTTATCAACTTCTGATCGCGTTGGACCGGGGCGACGACCTGGAAGCGCGGCTTGAACAGTGGGTTGGTTCTGATGATCTTGAGCTGAGAATTCAATGGGGAGTGGCCTATGCCATGATTCTGGCCGAACGCAATCAGATCGAAAGCGCAGTAGAGATTTTTGAAACCCTGAAAAAAGAAAATGTACTGAGCTTTCAGGATTACCGAACCTTATCGGACTGGTACACCGTGTTGAATAAACGCGAGAACGCCGAACAGAGCAAAATAGATGCGTGGAGCGAGTTGCCCGAGCACGTCATACAAAATTGGTTGTATCAGCAATCCAACCGCTATAGCCAATCACAGTCAAACGACATGCCCGAAGAACTGGATCCGGAGATTCCGAACGCCTTGCGCGCCCTGTTCCGGAAATCGGTTTCCCCTGGAAATTATCTTTGGCAAGTAAATCGCATATACAGTTCCACACGTGATTTCCGGCTGCTCGCGGCCTTGGTCGACAGTGTGATCGGTCAATCCCAACAGGGCGTGTATTCCTACCTGGGCTCCATGCATCAGGTGCTGAACCTCCTGCAGGAAGAAGCCACCTTGGATGAGATGCTCGACCGGATCGAAACCCTGCGGGCGCAGGACCTCACCCCCACCGATCACCGGGCGCTGCACCTGCTGAGTTTTGTGATTTCAAACCAGGCCGTAAAGCAGGCGCAGGGAACCTCCACGCATATTGACCGGGCACACGAAGCGCTTCAACAGGCCTTCAAAGGGGAATGGGCCGAAGGGGAGGCCGTGCAGATGTCCACCCTCCTGGCGGGACTGGGTGCCCTGCCCTCCGGGAAACTGCTGGAGGAACAACTGCGTCAACTGAGCATTTTACGCAACCGGGTCCCTCCGGGCAGTCGGGACCATTTGATCATTTCCAAAAATTACGCCTCCGTTCTATGGTCAGCCAACCAAAAAGATGAAGCGGTTCAATTATTGGAAAGCAGTCTGAATCTTCACCGGAATGCAAACGGGGGCATGATTTTGATCGACCAGGTGTCGACTTTGAATGAGCTGTCTTCTTATTACAGCTCGCTCAAACGATTCAGGCAGGCGGAAGGGCTTTGGATAAGCGAAAGAATGCTGGATTATCCCCACCGCACCCTGCAGGAGATGAAACAGAATTTGTATCAGGTCTACCAAACCGCCCTGGCCCAAAACGGCAGCGTCTCTCTGGGAAGCGGGGAGAACCTGTACCAAAATCTGCAGAAGGTTTACCTGGACGAAATCAGCGGAGAGCTGGATATCACGAAGTGGAACGATTGGGTTCAGGGGCTTTGTGCCCTTTGGCGTGAAGGGCAGCGAAAAGAGTACAAATCCGTTCCGGATGACGCTCGGCGGTTTGCTTTTTCGGTTTTGCCCGGGCTCCTGCAGCGCGCCGGGTATGACAACGGTCAATCGGTCATTGGCAACGTCCAAAAGACCCTGTACGATATCAACGGTTCGGAAACCGCTTTGGAATTCCTGGTGCAGCGGGCCGAAACGGAACCGGATAGCATGAAAGAACTGCAAAACAATTTCTGGAACGCCCATGGAAACCGGATCGCCTGGTTGCGTCATCAATCCGCCAAAGACCTTTCCAAATCCCTGCAGGCCCGTGTCCTGGCCATCGTTCTGGATGCCGAAAGAGATGAGCTGGAAAACCAGCGATCCCGGAATAAGAACATGTATTGGCGCAATCACAGCTATTACTGGGCGGAGAAAGAGCCGGCATATATAGCCACGGCAATTGAAGTGATGGATGCCTTTCCTGATTCAGAATCGCATCAACTGTATATTGCGAACTATCTCTTCCACGGCGTAGATCAGCCGAAACTCGCCACCGACCGCCTGATGCAGGCCTATCAGCGGGGAATCCTGGCATGGGAAGGGCGTTTTACACTGACCGGATATCTGGAATCCGAAAACCGTGAAACGGAAGCCCTGGACATTCTCCCCCCGCTGATTGAAGAGCGTCCGGATCACCTGGATGCGCAGGCGCGGCTGATTCGTTGTCTGCATCGAAACGGCGACTCCCGGGAAGCCCTCGACCAACTCGCCAAAACCGACACGTACTTCCGCTCTGAAAACCGCTGGACGGAACAGCATGCGTTTACGCTGGCTGAGGTTTCCTTTTCCATCGATCAGTTTCTGAAATCCGCCGCATATTATGACGAAGCCATCGTCCTGCATGTAAAAACCCAACCCAACCGCGGGATTGGAAACGGCGTTCTCAGCAGGTATTATGAAAAGCAATCCCGTGCCTATCAAAATGCGGGAGACACCGAAAAAGCGGTGAATGCCATTGCCGGAGCCATTGTGTCACGGGGACCCGATCAGGATGAACGGCGACGTGATTTAAATCGTTTGGATGACATCATTCGAAACGCGGACAATCTGGATGCATACATCACGCGCTTTGAACAGGAGGTTGAAACCACGGGACTGGACAACCCCATTTTACGTAAAGCGCTTGGTAAGTATTTCCTGGAGATGCGCGACTATGCCAAAGCCAATCCACATCTCCGTCAGGCCCTGGCCCTGCAGCCGGATGATGCCGAAACCCGGCAACTTCTGCTCGACAGTTATTCAAAAAACCAGCAGCCGGAAGAGGCCATCGACTTGTTGTTGGAAACCATCACCCGCAATCCTCATGAGCTGGAACACTACCAGGCTCTGGCAAAACGGTATCAACAGACCGAGCGGCCTCTGGAAACCGAACGGGCGAACACCTCCATGGTGGAGGCCCTGCCCCGGGAATCCGAAAGCCACGAGGCCCTGGCGTTGATCCGCGAAAAACAGAATAACCGGGAAGCCGCTCTGGTGCATTGGAACAATGTCATCCGCATCCGCACCAAAGAACCAACCGGATATCTGGGGAAACTCAGAACCTTCATCCACTTGAACCGTATGCCTGAAGCCCGAAAGGTTTTTGACCATTTGATTCAAACTCAATGGCCGGATCACTTCGGCAATGTAAAACAACAGGCGCAATCCATCATGGGACAGCAAAAACAGTAAACAGGCAACAGCGGACGAGAGATATCAGAATTTCACAAAACAGGCGGACTGAATCGCTAATTCACTTCCCCGTAGTGTTTGTGTATACCCCTATTCTTGAGCTTAGCAAAATCAAAAAACATACACCAATTCGGGGATGCGCCCCCCCCCCGCCATTTCATGGAACTGCGGGCTTTCTTATTTTCATAAAAAGAGGTAGAGTGTTGTTTTTAAAACGATAACCCCTGTTCGGAACTGCCATCCGGGCGGGAATGGAGGTGAAACAATGGTAGAATGGTGGTTAGCTTGGTTTACCACGCTTGCTGCCGCCGCACTTGGCTGGTTCTGGCACTGGCATGTACAAAAGGTTGCGCATCGGAAGGGTGAGTCCACGATTGAGGATGTACTCAGGAAGGCCCACCACGAAGCAGCCGTTTGTGTACGCGAGGCGCAGGCTCAGGCGCAGGAAATTCTGAATAATTCCCGCAAAGAGTTTGATCTGGAGTACAAAGAGCGGCGACAGAGACTGGAAGCGATGGAAGACAAACATCATGAGCGCGTTGTGCTCATGGAACAAAAATCGAACACCCTGGATGCCCGCGAGG
>JBBDRC010000282.1:0-2508 GCA_040905625.1 Kiritimatiellia bacterium | reverse complement strand
CCCCCGACAAAAGGATTATGATTCCTCTGCTCTGGCCACTGAGCTACACCGCCGAAGTGAGAGTGGAAATACGAAGCCCAACCTAAATTGTCAAGCCCGAAATTGCCAAGCCGATAACTGCGAAATCCTTGTTATGAACCCACGTAAACGAAATCAACTGTTTGTCACCCTGTTTCTGCTCGGGGTGATCTCCTTCACCTGCCTGATGACTTTTTATGTGGGTCCCAGAATGATGGCGGTGCGGGATCAGGTGGATCAGGACCGGGTACTGTTCAAGTGTCAGCGGGTGATCGACGGAAACCGCCTGGAGGTGCAGCTCCGCGGCTGGGAACGACCCAACACCCACCCCATGATTCCGGTACAGTTTGCCGGTTTGGATGCCCCACCCCTCGCGGAGGCGGACCATCCCGAGGTGATCGCATGGGCCAACCGGCACGGGTTCGATCCCGAACGGGTCGCATCCATCGGCAGTTCCTCGTATAAAACCCTGCTGGCGTTTATTCGTAAACAGAACCTTTTTCTCTATCGGGAAGAAGGAGAGCAAAGTTCCAAAGAAGTGCCCCCTGACAGTCGGGTGCATGTCATGGTCTCCGGCACTAATGTCAACTACAAGCAAATCGAAAGCGGGCTCGCCCTCCACGACACCCGCACTCCCCACGCCCATTCCGAATTGTACGCCGAGGCCGAAGCCAGTGCCAAAGCTGAAAAGCGGGGATTGTGGCGGTAAAAGAGGATTCGTCGTTTAAAATTGCCTTCTTTTCTGGAAATCGTATAAGACTGCCGTAAACAAACACCTTCTTAACCTTCAACACCCTTTTTCTCTCATGAATTTTTCGATCTACATCCCTGTTTTTAACCGTCGGGACGAACTGAAACGCACCCTGCGGGCTCTGATCCCGGAGAAGGGCTCCCACGAGATTTTCGTGGTGGATCTGGGCTCCTCCGACGGCAGTCAGGACCTGCTGAAAGACTATCCCTGGGCGCAACTTCTCACACCCAGGGCGGACATCCGCTCCAAAGCGCTCAATGAAGCCGCAAAAAGCGGTGAAGGCGAGGTGTTGTTTTTCCTGGAACCGGGCACCCTCCCCGCCCGCGGCTGGTCACAGGCGCTGGAGGATCATATCGCCAACGGAGCGGATGCCGGACATTTCAACTGCCGTGAAGTCGATTCCACCGCTCCCTGGGCCGCCAATCTGCGGGCGCTGGCCACCAGGCTGGGTCAACAGATCCTGGGCGGCCCCGCCAGTCTGAACGGAGTGGCGGTGAAACGGAAAACCTTCAACCAGGTCGAGGGCTTCCGTCCGGTTCCGGATTTTGAATGGCTGGCTTTCGCCTCCCGCCTCAAAGGCGCCGGCGCCGTGGTCAAACCCGTCAAACACCAGGTGTTGGTGGCCCCCGCCCCCGGCAGCCGTCAGCGCAACGCCTGGTTCGATCTCAAGGAGGATCTGCTGGCCGCCATGCGCTATCGGAAAACCGAGAATTTCGACCTCAAACGCTGCAAACGCAAAGCGTCCGCCGCGATTTTGTTCGGCTACGATGTCTTTCCAGCGTCCAAAGAGAACGACTACATGACGTACGCCCGCCAGGAGGTGCTGAAACTGACCCTTGAAAAGATGCAGTCCTACCGGGGCGTGGAAAAAATTTATTTCATCGGCGGAACTGAAAGCACCAAACTCATCGGACAACCCTCGGGGGTCGAGGTGATCGGCAACCCGCGCGGCAGGGTGCAAAAACGCTACGCGGACCTTCTGGAAAAAATCCGGACCACAAAGCCCGAAGGCCTGCTGCTGGTGCGGGGAATCTCCAATGCGCTGTCTCACGAAAGCCTGCGGAATCTCTGTGAAGGTCCGAGCGAGGCCCCCTGCGTGATTCTGCCCGAAACCGGCACCGGCGAGTGGCTGGCTCTGTGGCTGGAAGCCCCGGCTTTGGACGTGATCTCCGACTGGGAACTGTCCCCGGAGGTGGAAAGCCTGACGCCGGTGCTCAAACCCAAAGCCATCCGCAAGGATGTCGAAGCCGGTTTGCCGAGTCTGCGCACCGACTCCGATGCCCGCGCTCTGTATTACTCCGGTCTGCTGGACCGGCTGCCCGCCTGACTCTTAAACCTGATGACTCTTCAGACTTACAACCGGATCTATCTATGCCCCTGAAATTGACCCCCTCCGAAAACGCAGTCAAACCCCGCGGCCCCGTGGTCCTGGCCATCATGGATGGCGTGGGAATCGGCCCGGAGGATGATGCCAACATGGTGTCCGCCGCCGACACCCCCCATTTAGACTGGCTGAAAGAGAACGCTCCCAACTCGAGTCTGCGCGCCCACGGTCCCGCCGTGGGAATGCCCGCCGACGATGACATGGGAAACAGCGAAGTCGGTCACAACGCCATCGGTGCCGGACGGGTGTTCGCCCAGGGCGCCAAGCTGGTCAATATCGCGGTGGAGGACGGATCAGTTTACGAGGGCGACACCTGGAAAGCCTGTGTGGAACGGGTCAAAAAAAACAACGGCAA
>JBBDRC010000281.1:0-15333 GCA_040905625.1 Kiritimatiellia bacterium | reverse complement strand
TTCGCACGGTACAGGAACTGCTCGGCCATTCCGACGTGAAAACCACCATGATCTACACCCATGTGCTCAATAAGGGTCCCTTGGGAGTGATGAGTCCTCTGGATACGCTGTAGGGGTATCCACCGTGTGTTTCAGGATATAAATTCAGCCAGCCCATCACTACGCCAATTTAGTTTTTTTTCACCACAAAAATCACAAAATACACATAAATGAAGTTTTTGGTAACCAGTTGCCGATAATTCCCGCGCTACATTAACCTTTTTGAATAGTATTTTGTGTGTTTTGTGCCTTTTGTGGTTCATTTAAATGACTGGTTGAGTCAATCAGCCAGGCAGGAAACGTTTTTAGAAGAGGCAATGTGGATAATGTGGATGAAAGACCCCCTGTGCCCGCCAATGCGGAGATCGGCGCTCCTAAAATTTTGCGGATGCGGAGATCGGTGATCCTAAACTTTGGCCGATGCGGAGATCGGCGATCCTCTAAAACTCTAACGGATTCGGGTTTACTTCCCTTGATTTTCCGGGAAGGGTGGGTGCATGAATTTTTCGCCATCCCGCATTTCTCCAACCACCCGTATTTTTGCCGTTTTAGGGCATCCGGTCGCCCACTCGCTGAGTCCGGCCATGCACAATCCCACCCTGGAAGCCATGGGGATGGACGCGGTGTATCTGGCGTTTGATGTGCCGCCGGAGGAGTTGATGGATACGCTTCACCGCTTCGCCAAACTGGGGCTGGCCGGCGTGAATTTGACCATTCCTCTCAAGGAGGTCGCATTCCGGAATATCACGATGCTCTCGGACACCGCCCGCCTGGCGGGTTCGGTGAACACGGTGGTGTTTGACGGGGAAGGGCGGATGGAAGGTCACAGTACAGACGGCTACGGATTGCGTCAGGCGCTGGTGGAGGCGTTCGGGAGCGGATTTCAGGATCAAAAGGTGATGGTGCTGGGTTGCGGCGGAGCGGGAAGGGCGGCGGCACTGCAGGCGGCCTCGGACGGGGCGTCCGCCATTTGGCTCGCGAATCGGACACGGGAGCGCGCCCGGTCTCTTGCCGATGAATTAAAATCCCGTTTTCCGAATGTCCCCCTGGAGGTCTGCGAACAATGGCCTCCGGCTCCGGACGAAACCGCGCAGGCGGATCTGATCCTGCAATCGACCTCCATGGGCATGAAGGAAGAAGATCAGATGGGCCTTACGGAAACGCATTTCCGGGAGGATCAGTGTGTGTTGGATATGACCTATGTGTTCAGGGAAACCGCCGTGATGCGGGCGGCAGCCGCCGCGGGTGCCCGGGTGGCGAATGGCCTGGGCATGCTGTTGCATCAGGGGGTGCGCTCTCTGGAAATCTGGACCGGAAACACCATACCGGTGGACGTGATGCGGTCGGCTCTGACTCATAACGTGTACGGGGAGGACATCTGATGGCGTACTGGCAGGAACTTCCGCCGGAACTGTGGCAAACCGTTCCCGTGTGGATCATGGTCTGGATCTTCGGAGCGGTCTGGGGCAGTTTCCTGAATGTGTGCATTTATCGGATTCAGCTCGAACTCTCCGTCTCCTGGCCGGGTTCGCATTGTTTCGCGTGTAAAAAATCCATTGCCTGGTATGATAATCTGCCGGTGCTGAGCTGGTTTATTCTGCGGGGGAAATGCCGCAACTGCGGGGAATCCTTTTCGATCCGGTACGCCATCATCGAGGCGGTCACCGGCGGACTGTTTCTGGGGCTGTGGATCCTCTACGGCCCCTCCTGGCAGATGTTGGCCTACTGGTTGATGACCTTCGGGTTGCTGCTGGGAACCGGGATTGACCTCGATGATTTCTGGATTCCGGACCGGGTGACCTGGGGAGGCATTTTTATCGGGATACCCCTGAGCGGGCTGATTCCTGAACTGCACAATGCCGACACCTGGCAGCAGGGACTCAAAGCGTCGGCGCTGGGCGCGGCTCTCGGTTTCGGGTTGCTTTGGCTGGTCGGTTTCCTCGGCAAACTGGCGTTCAAAAAAGACGCGATGGGCTTTGGGGATGTGAAATTGCTGGGCGCGATCGGCGCTTTTCTGGGCGCGCCGGCGATTTTATTTGTGCTGTTCGCCTCCGCGTTTCTGGGATCCATCGTGGGGGTCACCTGCATTGCCCTGGGGAAAAACGAATTGGGCGGGCGGATTCCGTTTGGTCCCTATTTATCGGCGGCCGCGTTGCTGTGGCTGTTTGGGGGTGACCAACTTCTCGACGCCTATCTGACCTTCATTATGGGGCCGGGGGGGACGATATGAGCGGGCGGGTGTTTTTGGTGGGTTTTATGGGGTCCGGAAAGACCCGGGTCGGCAAACTCCTGGCGAAAAAGCTGAACTGGAAATGGGTGGATTTGGACCGGGAGGTGGTCAACGCCGCGGGGATGTCTATTCCGGAATTGTTCAAACAGGAGGGCGAGCAGGGGTTCCGGGACCGAGAGCGGGCCGCGCTGCAGGCTCATCTGTGCGCGGAGAATGAAGTTATCTCCTGCGGGGGCGGCATCATTCTGCGTCCGGAAAATCTGGAGGATCTGCTCAAAGAACCGCAGGTGTATTGTCTGCGCATCACCCCCGAATCCGTTTTCCGCCGGGTGGGGAACGACCCCCGCCGTCCGCTGCTGCAGGGACCGGATCCGTACGGGAAAATCAAGGAATTGATGTCCGGCCGCGAGGCACTCTACGCCCGGTTTCCACATCAGATCGATGTGGACCATCTCCGAACGTCGGAAGTGGTGGATTCCATACTTCCGATGCTCGGAAAGGATGTGTAGGTGGTGTGGAGGGGTGGTGAAGGGCTCTGTTTGGGTGATATCCGTCAACTTTGTCAGAGCTTGGCTTGACATCGGCGGCAAAAAACCGGAAGAAGAGTTTATTCAGTAACCCATATAGTAAAGGTCTTTAATCCGATGAGTGAATTCAGTGAAGTGTTGATGTTAGAATGTTTGGAAAAATCCCCCCCCGACCTTACCCCGATTCTGGGTTCGCTGACGGTGCTGTACCGGGAGGATCCGGAAACCGCCGAGGCGCATGCGAAATTGATTCGCCTGCAATTGGTTGAAAAGGGAGCGTTTGAAGAACTGATTCGGTTGTATGAGGTGTTGAGCGACTGGTACAGCACCGATCAAAGCTGGCGGCAGACGGTGTTGCGCGAATTGACCAAAGCTTTTGCGGACGATCCGCTGCGCTGCATGTTGCTGGAGGTGTCCGGGATGGATTCTCCGCGGCTGAAAGCCAAGGAGGCGTTGCGCCGCCTGAAAATGGTGTCCGCGTTGACGGAAGGGGATTATGTGTTCATGAAAAACTTCGGGTTCGGAATCGTCAAAGAGGTCCGCCACGATGATCGAAGAGTGGTGGTGGATTTCACCGGAAAACCCGGCCATGAACTGGATCTGGCCTTCGCGGCGGAAAAACTCAACCGGATCGATGAAACTCATTTATACGCCCGTCGTCACCTGACTCCTGAAAAAATGGACGACTTGATTAAAACGAATCCGGCGGAGGTGGTGAGAATCGCCCTGCGGAGTTTCGGCCCCACGGCGGCTCCGCTGTTGCAATCCATTCTGGTTCCGGATATTTTCCCGGATTCCAAATGGAAAACCTTCTGGGCGAATGCGCGCAAAGAGTTGAAGAAAGACCCGTTGGTGGTGCTTCCGGGCAAACGGTCGGAACCGATTGAATTGCTGGAGGAGGAGAAAACCTACGACGGCAATTGGTTTTGGAAGCTAGGGGAACTTCGGAACATGGAGGCGATCCTCAATGAACTCGAAGAGTATCTGGCGGTGGAATCCCCGAAACTGGATGATTCGGCCCGCAAAATTGTGGTGGACCGTCTGCGGTTTGTGGTGCTGGGTGCCAAGGGCAGGCATTATGATTTTCTGGTGCGCAGTTGGCTGCTTGCGGGGCGACTGGATATTTCGGCGGGCGAAATCGATTTGTCAGGGTTCCTGGCCACGGTCATGGAGCCGGACGGGATGATCACGGTGGTGCAAATGCTTTCCGCGAACCTGACCAAAGCGTTTTTTGCGGCGTTGGCCAAGGCCGATCCCGAGGCGGCATCGACGGTGCTGATCAAGGTGTTGCCCGAGTTGGAATATTCCGCTCTCAACGAGGCGATCAGCCTGTTGATCGAGATGGGTATGGAGGACAAAGTGGCCGCTTCGCTGCGGGAAGTGTGGAATCAGTGGAGCGCGGAAGTGGATGTGATGTTCTGGCTGTCTCAGAACAATGCCAAGATTTCAGAATGGAATTACGGAAGCACTCCCGATCTGGTGGCGCGGATCCTGAAAGTGATTAATCGCGACTACACCGGAAACCGCCTGCGGGTCCGCAATCAATTACGTGAAGTTTTCCGCAAACCGGCATGGTTGAAGGAAGTGCTGGCCAGCATGGACGAGCGTCAGCGCCGTGCTTTCACCCAGGGGGTCAAGGACAGCAGTGCCTGGGAGCAGTTGGACAAGGCCTCGGTGCTGGGTCAGATCGTGAAACTGGATCCTTCGGTTCAGGACATTGTCTCCGGTAAATCGGAGGAGCATGGTGAGGAAATCGTGGTTCAGGCAAGGGTCAGCTCCATTCGCAGTTACCGCGAAAAGGAAGCCCTGCTGCAGAAGATTGTTCAGAAAGCCATTCCCGAAAACACCAAAGAGATCGCGGTGGCCCGGGAATATGGGGACTTGCGTGAAAACTTCGAGTACAAGGCGGCAAAAGACATGCAGCGGGTGCTGATGGGACGCCGGGCCGAACTGGAAAACCAGTTGCGTCAGGTGAAGGCCTCCGACTTCTCCGAGTTCAGTGCGGACGAGGGCGGAATTGCCACCACGGTCACCATTCAGTATGAGGACGGCGTCTCCAGCACCTACCACATCCTTGGAGAATGGGACAGTGACGTGGAACGCCACATCATTGCAATCGGCAGTGCCATGGCCAAAGCGTTGATCGGCAAGAAAGTCGGAGACGAGGCCGTGGTTCCCTCGGAAGAAGGCGAACGCACGGTTACCGTGACCGGCCTTTCCCCGCTGGTTCCCGAAATCCGCGAATGGGTCATGGCCGGCGAGGATATTCCCAAGGCCTGACCCACATGCGCCGTCATTTTGCGGGATTGCCCCCCTGGCGGGATGTGAAAGGATGGCTGCGGGCCATTCTTTCGCGTGATCCCCATCCGCTCCTGCAATTTATTCGGTACGGAGTGGCCGGGGGGCTGGCGATGGTGGCGAATGTGCTGTTTTTCGCTGTCTGTATCGAGTGGGTTTTTCCGATTCCCGAGGGTGCAGATCCCGAAACGGTAACCGCTTCCTTTCAATGGGGGGAGTTGGGCCCCTGGTTGCGGGATCTGGGACGTGATCCCCGGGTGGCGAATTTTGTAAAGGCAAACGCGGCGGCGTTTCTGGCGGCGAATGCGGTGGCGTATGTGTTGAATTTCAAATGGGTCTTTGAAAGCGGACGGCACTCCCGGGGGCTGGAAATCACTCTTTTTTTGACGGTGTCTTTTATTTCCTTTCTCCTGGGAACCGCCCTTGCCAGCGTAATGGTGGGGAGCTATGGTATGAATGAATATGTGGCCAAAGCCGGCGATGTGGTCGCGGCGATTCTGATAAATTATGTCTGCCGGAAATTCCTTATTTTCAAGCAGTGAAACTTCAAACACTCCCGATGTCCCGTTGCACGTCCATCCTGAAACCTGTTGCCCTGCTCGCGCTTGGATGTCTGATGTCCTGCCGCAGCCGCTCCCCGGAAAACCCCGCTTCGGCTCCTGTTCCCACTCCCGTCCCCACTCCGGCGCCGATTCGGACACCCCGCCTGCCTCAACGGGGTAATTCGGTTACCGATTTCGAACGTTTGGCCAATTGGATGGTGGAGTCGACTTCAGGGAATGTGGAGTTGCTGCGGAATCCGGAACAGTCACTTTGGGGCAGTGGATCCGCCGAACTCAATTTTGTCCCCGACACCGGCGGAGCCCATCGGATCACCTTGACACCGGATGAGCCGTGGAGGATTCCCACCCAGTTTGACACCATCGTGCTGTGGATCCAGCACGGGGGCGAATCGTGGATTCGGGAGGATCATTTTATTCAGATCCAATATCGTGACAAAAACGGGCTGCACGGTGAATGGACCCTTCCGTATCAGCCCCGCGCCGGCTGGCAAATGCTGCATGTCCGGGTAGACGGGCCTGTTCCCTATCCGGTGTCGGTGGTGTCGTTGCAATGGGTGCTGCCGGAGCGGATATCGGGTCCGCAGCGCATGTGGCTGGATTCTCTGTCCATTTACCAGGAGGTGCTGGGTCAAATCCCCAAACGCGTGGACTACGTGCGTCCGCATGGATACGCACCCGCATTTGCTCCGCAACGTAAAAACAGTGTCACGCTCGACTTCCCGACCGGTCCCGCCGCGTATCGTCCGCGGACCCGGCCCGAACGCTCGGTGCAAACCTTAACAACGGAGGGGCCGGACACGTTTCTTTTTCAGTACGAAAGCGCAGAAACCACGATTGGCTATCGCATCAATGCCGCCCGGCCGTTTCCCCGGGTGGATCTGGTGGTGGACGGGAAGACCTATCCGGGTTTATGGAGTCAACCGCGGGTGGAGGGGCCGGACCGGATTCCTGAATTGCGCTTCGCCCGGGCGACGGAAAACCGATTGGATTTACAGTATACAGAGGGTATACAGTTTGAATTTTCGTTGCACGGGAAAACCCTGCAAATCGAAATCAGTTCGCTGCTTGAAACCATTCGGAGCCTGGAGCTGGGCAGAATGAACACTCCGCAGGGTGAGCAGTCCCGAATTCTATGGTTCCCGTTTATGCGCCTGCACGAGGATCTGCGCTGGCCGGTTTTTATACAGCCCGGCCAACCACATCCTTTTCTGATCACTCTCTTTCCTGATTGGTGGTTTTCGCTGGGAAGCCGCTATACGTTACCCCGGGAGACTGAATGGCTTCCGGGACGGGGCCTGGGGCGGATGGAGTATGATCCCCGATGGAGGGGCAGCTTGAATATGTTCCGGGAAAGGCTCTATTTGACCGTTTCCCGGCGTTTACTGGATGTGTTGCCATCCCCGGCGTCCCCCCGGGCGTTGTTTTCCGGGAGCCCGGAACCATTAGATTCCGGAGAAATTGACGCGGATGACTCCGTTCTGCATGAAATGAATGTGCTCTCCGTGCATCCATTGGAACCTGAATGGGAGGATGGACTGCTGGCGAGAAGCCCCCGGGGAGAATGGAAGGTGCATCCGCAACGGGGATATGTGATGAAATCGGGACGTTTGGACGGTCTGCCGCTTTCCCGATTGCTTTCGGCCCGGCCGGAGGAGGCGGCTCCATACCTGTGGGTGCCGTCTGTTGGCCAATTTCCCCCCTGGCGGTTCACGGATTTTGATGTGCGCATGATCGGCGCGGGCACCTACACCCAAACCCTGGCGGAAGCGGGGGCGTTCCTCCAGCAGGCCGCCGCTGAATGGGGAGGGGCTCTGCTCAGCCGCGGCGGGTCCGAATGGCTGTGGGCGGGGCTGGTTTCGGGTTTTGTCCCCGATTTCCCTCACGGGCTCTTGGAACTGCATCCTTTATTGCCACACGTCGCCTGGCGAAACGTGCATCCATTCAGCCGCATTCTGGGTCTGGGAGATTTGGAGGATTTTCGACTGCCAACCGATGAGCCCGGAAGGGAGGAGGTTCTTCTCGACCGCTGTCTGGCTGTTCAACTCGCCTATGCGGCCACCGGAATCATCCCGAAGATCGAAGATCCCGGGTTGCAGGCGAAAGCGCGGCGTTTCAACGAGGTGCTGCACCGACATTTGACCGGAAAGGAAGTGGATCGAATCGCCTATTGGACGGGAGAACGGTTTGTGGATGCCGGCGAGGCGTTGCAAAATGACGCTCTGGAGCGGAGTCAACTCTACATCCGGCTGCAGGATCAAACCGAAATATGGGTGAATGGCGACTTGTCGAGTGAATGGTCATTGCGGGTGGACGGTCGTGAACTGTCGCTGCCTCCATTTGGTTTTGTGCTGCGGGGTCAGGATTTGTTTGTCCTGAACCGACCGAAATGGAACGATCAACCGGGCTCCGGAATCATCAAACAACCCGGTGATCTATGGCTGTACAGCCCGGAAGCAGAGATCGGGGAATCGGGAATCCGGGTGCGGGGGACGCTGAGAATCCGTCAGGACGCGGCGGAGGTCATCACGTTGGAGTTCGCGGATTGGCGTGGGGAGGTGGTTCTGTCCCCGGGGGATTTTCACCTGGATCGAATCGGGTCCATTCGCGCATATGACGCGGAGGGTAACACGAACGGCGGTGTCGCCATGAAAAAGGTGGACGATTCCTGGGTGCTGAGCAGTGAGGCCCCACTGCGGCGCGTTGTCATCTATCCGGAACTGAACGGTGCCGACCTGAATTTTTCTCCCTGAAGCCATTGACAACCCGCCCGCATTTGGGATATAGATCCGAATTCGATTTACCCTTTGGGGGGTTAGCTCAGCTGGGAGAGCGTCTGAATGGCATTCAGAAGGTCGTCGGTTCGATCCCGATACCCTCCACCAATCTTAAAACTCCGCAACGGCTCGCACGTTGCGGAGTTTTTTTTGATCTTGTCTAGTCGGCATTTCCCCGCTATGTTCCCGCACGTTTATCAACCGGAGTGTACCTTATGGATCATGTTTTAGCCTTGTTAAAAGAAAATGCCCGGATCAGCCTTGAAGATGCGGCCCGTCAGTTGAACCTGTCCACGGACGAGGTGGCGGCGGCGATTGACCAATTGGAGAAAAAGGGGATCATCCGCGCATACACGGCGATTGTAAACGAAGACAAGACCGGGGGGAATTCGGTAACGGCGGTCATCGAGGTCAACGTGCAGCCGGAGCGGGAAGGGGGCTTTGACAGGATCGCCTCACGGCTGGCCTTTCATCCGGAGGTGACCTCCATGTATTTGATGTCGGGTCAATACGATCTGATGCTGTTTGTGGAGGGGTCGGATCTGCGCACGGTCGCCTCTTTCGTGAGTGAAAAACTCTCCAGTATTCCCGGGGTCACCGGGACCGCCACTCATTTCCGTCTTAAAACCTACAAGCACCATGGGGTGCTCATGGAACGTCAACATGAAACCGAACGACTCCAAGTCTCTCCGTAGCCGCCTGTCCGCCACGGTAACGGATCTGCCCCGTTCCGGTATCCGGGACTTTTTTGATATTGTCTCGCAGATGAAGGACGTGATCAGTCTGGGCGTGGGCGAACCGGATTTCACTTCCCCCTGGCATGTGCGCGAGGGCGCGATCTACTCTCTGGAACAGGGCCAGACCGGCTATACCTCCAATTTGGGTATGCCGAAACTGCGTCACTCCATTGCCCGCTATGTGGAGGGTTTCTTTGATGTGTCGTACGATCCGGATACCGAAATTCTGGTGACAGTGGGGGTGAGCGAAGCGTTGGATCTGGCGATTCGCGCCTTGTGCAATCCGGGGGATGAAGTGATTTATCACGAACCCTGTTACGTCTCCTACCGCCCGATCATTCAAATGGCCCATGCGATACCGGTTATTCTGGAAACCGGCCCGTCAGACGGGTTTCGGGTGACGGCGGAGAAACTGCGGCCGCTGATCACGCCCAAGACCAAAGTGCTGATGCTGAATTTCCCTAACAATCCCACCGGAGGCGGATTGGGAGCGCAGGACGTGAAGGAAATCGCTTCCCTGGCCGTGGAAAAAGATCTGATCGTGATCACCGACGAAATTTATTCAGAACTCACCTATGACCGTCCACACGTGAGCATCGCGGCCATGCCGGGAATGAAGGACCGCACAATTTTTCTGCATGGATTCTCCAAAGCCTTCGCCATGACCGGCTGGCGAATCGGCTATTCCTGCGCGCCGCATGAATTGACGGAGGCGATGATGAAAATTCATCAATACACCATGCTCTGCGCGCCGGTGATGAGTCAGCAGGCTGCCTACGAGGCATTGAAGCAACCGGAAGAAGACATTGCGGTGATGAAGGAATCCTACTGGCGGCGCCGAAATTTTTTACATGCCTCTTTCCTGGAAATGGGGCTGCCCTGCTGCATGCCGGAGGGGGCTTTCTACATGTTCCCTGAAATTCGGGATCTGGGGCTGACCGCCAAGGAGTTCGCGATGCGTTTCCTCGACGCGGAAAAAGTGGCGGCGGTACCCGGCACCGCGTTCGGCGCCTGCGGTGAGGGGCATTTGCGCTGTTGTTACGCGACCTCCATGCGGGAACTGGAAGTGGCGGTGCAGCGCATGTCCCGTTTTATCGGGACTCTGCGATAAGGTTCAGCTACTTTTAGTACTCAAAGTAAACATTTTGAGGTTGCAATTAAGAGGGTTCGCTTTTACAGTCGGCATCTATGAATATGTCTCCTGTTTCACCTTCCGCCCCCTCCGCGCCCGCACATCCGCCCACGGTTCCGTTGGCAATTGATGATTTGACCGTGGCGTATAATGAAAAACCCGTGTTGTGGGATATCGATTTGGATATTCCGGAAGGGAAGCTGGTGGGAATTGTGGGGCCCAACGGAGCGGGGAAAAGCACTTTGATCAAAGCCTGTCTGGATCTGGTGCCCCGGGCGTCGGGACGGGTGATGATTTATGGGGAGCCCTACAAAAAAAACCGGGGGCTGGTGGGCTACGTGCCGCAGAGGGAGAGTGTGGACTGGGATTTTCCGGTCAGTGCGCTGGATGTGGTGGCGATGGGCACCTACGGGCGGATCGGGTGGTGCCGTCCAGTGGGAAAAAAACACAAACAGGAGGCGATGGAGGCTTTGGAGAGAGTGAACCTGGCGGACTACGCGCACCGTCAGATCAGTCAGCTTTCCGGCGGACAACAGCAGCGGGTCTTTCTGGCCCGGGCATTGGCCCAGGATGCGCGGCTTTATTTTATGGACGAACCCTTCGCGGCGGTGGATGCGTCCACGGAAAAAGCAATCGTGACCTTGCTGCACGATTTGAAATCGCAGGGCAAGACCTGTCTGGTGGTGCACCATGATCTGGCCACGGTCAGCGAATATTTTGACTGGCTGATTCTTCTGAATCTGCGGGTGGTGCAGTCGGGCCCCACCAAAGAGGTGTTTACGCAGGAAAATCTGAAAGCCACCTACGGGGGTAAATTAAGCGCGCTGGTGGAGGCGGGTGAAGAGTTGAGGAAAATGAGGGGCGTGGGGAAATGAGCCTTTTTCCGGCAGAGATCTCCGAGGTCATGGAGGTGCTGTTGTTGCGGAACTACAACACCCGGCTGGTGGTGATCAGCACCCTGTTGCTGGGAGTGGCATCGGGGCTGGTGGGGAGTTTTCTGTTGTTGCGGAAACGATCCTTAATGAGTGACACCCTGTCCCACGCCTGCCTGCCGGGTATCGGACTGATGTTTATTCTGGTGACTCTGGGGGGAGGGGATGGAAAGTCGATTCCGCTGCTGTTGACGGGCGCGAGTATCAGCGGATTGCTGGGGGTGGGGATGGTGACCGCGATTCGGAACACAACGAAAATCAAAGACGACGCGGCCATGGGGATTGTGCTGAGTGTGTTTTTTGGTCTGGGGGTTGTGTTTTTGAGTGTCGCCCAGACCCTGGGAGGATCCGCAGCCGGACTGGAAACGTTTATTTACGGGAAAACCGCCTCCATGGTGGAGCAGGATTATCAGCTCCTGCTCGGAGTGACCGTCGCGGCGGGTGTGATGTGTATGCTGCTGCAAAAAGAATTTACCCTGATGTGCTTTGACGAGGAGTTCGCCCGGTCCCTGGCCTGGCCGGTGCACGGGCTGGATCTGCTGTTGATGGGACTGGTCACGGCGGTGACGGTGGTGGGGATGCAGGCGGTGGGATTGATTCTGATTATTGCGTTTATGATTATTCCGGCGGCGGCGGCCCGGTTCTGGACGGAGCGGTACCGGGTGATGTGGATTCTCTCAGGCTGCATCGGAGGGCTGAGCGGATGGCTGGGGGCCTCGGTGAGCGCCTGGTTGCCGCGACTTCCCGCCGGGGCGGTCATTGTGTTGGTGGCGGGATGCGCGTTTTTGTTCAGTCTGTTTTTCGGTGGAGCCAGAGGGGTGCTGAAGCTGGGATTGCGCCGGCACCATATGCGGCGGAAAGTGGGGCGGCAGCATCTGCTGCGCGGAATTTATGAATTATTGGAGGATGAGAAAACCTTCGCCAACACGCCGGTTTCAATAAAACAGTTATATGCGAAACGGTCCTGGACCCACACTGAGTTGCACAAGTTGATATCGCGGGCCAAAAAGGAGGATCATATTGAAGTGGTTTCCGGGGACCGTCTGCAGATGTCGGAATCCGGGTTCGCCGAGGCCGCCCGCTATACCCGGAACCATCGCCTGTGGGAATTGTATCTGATCCGTTTCGCGGATGTGGCGGCCCGGCATGTGGACCGCGACGCGGACCGGGTGGAACATGTGCTGGGACCGGAGCTGGTGCGCCAGTTGGAGGCGGAACTGGACGCGGTGGAGGAGATGTCCCCGGTCATCGAAAGTCCTCACGATCTGCACTCCGGAGTCGGCATATGACCTGGATGATGATGGACACCTGGATTGTGCTGGTGGGCGTCTGCTGCGCGGTGGCCTGCGCACTTCCCGGATGCCTGCTGGTGCTGCGTAAAATGAGCATGATGGGCGATGCGATCAGTCACGCGGTGTTGCCCGGACTGGCGATCGCGTTTATGGTCACCGGCAGCAGGGCCAGTGTGGGCATGTTCGCGGGAGCCGCGGTCGCCGGGCTGCTCACCGCGGTGTTTACCCAGTGGGTCAGTCACTTTGGAAACGTGGACCGGGGCGCGGCCATGGGCATTGTGTTCACCACTCTGTTCGCGCTGGGGCTGATTCTGATCGTGCGGGGAGCGGACAAGGTGGATCTGGATGCGGGCTGTGTGCTGTACGGGAATATTGAGTGGACGCCGATGGATTTGGTGAGCGTGGGTTCCCTCGAACTGCCCAGAGCCCTGGTGATATTGGGAAGCGTGATGTTCCTGAATCTGGGGATCATTGTGGTGCTGTTCAAAGAATTCCGCATTGCGGCGTTTGACCCCGCCCTCGCGACCACCACCGGGTATCACGCGGGGGTTCTGCACTATTTGCTGATGATCATGGTGGCGGTCACCACTGTGGCCTCGTTCGAGGCGGTGGGCAGCATAATCGTGATTGCCATGCTGATCGTGCCTCCCTGCACCGCCTGGCTGCTCACCAATCGCCTGGGCATGATGTTTTTTCTGAGTGCGGTGTTCGGAGCCCTCAGCGCCCTGCTCGGTCACCTCGCCGCCATCGAGGTTCCCACCTGGTTCGGGTTCGACAGTGTCAGCACCTCGGGCATGATGGCGACCGTGTCCGGTCTGATGTTCCTGGCGGTCTGGATCGCGGAACCCCGCGGAGGCCTCATCGCCCGCCAACTCCGGCGCAGTCGCTCCGACAGTGTGCAATCCTCTTAATTCTTCACTTCTTATTCCGTAATTCCTCAATGGTTATAGGAAAACTTAAAAACCTTACCAAATTATAGAGAAAGTTCTGGCCTGATCTTGACTTGACAACAAATGAAGAGGAGGATGTGAGAATGAGCAGGATTTTATATATACCCATGGTGATAGTCGGTTTGTTGGTCACTGCTTTGCCCGCAATGTCGGAGGAGACTTTGGATCCGTCGATTTTTGACGGAACGGGACGCGAGCAGCGGGAAGTGCCTGAGGAAACCGAGTCGGCGGAACCGTCGCCACCGGCGGAGGATGAAGGCACCAAGGGGAAAGATGAGAAGATTCCCGCGGTTTCCGGCGCCGGGAAGGAAGCGACTGAGGAGGCGGTGCCGGAGGAGAAAACGGGCACTGTCGGCGGTGAGGAAGAAGCGAAGGCGCCTTTGGAAGAGCCTTTGGAGGATCCTGCATCCCCTGGAAGCCCTGCGGAGGTGATGACGGAAAGCCGGGCGGGGGAACGGGTGGAGTCCTCCGAAACAATCGCCCCGGGCCAGGCGGTCGATTTCCCCTGGGATATGTAGAAGCCCCCTTAAACTTCATTGGAATGGACACCCCTTCGGGATTCGGAGTTGCGGCGTACCTTCAGAACGTATTTTTCCGGGGGAGGGGGGCCATTCCCGGGATTGCGCCCCGGACTGGTATGCGTGGTCCCTTTGGGGCATGTTGCAGAGGAACGATTCAAAAATGTGTATATTCATCAGGGCGCTGCCCCGGACGGAAATGTGACGCCCCTGGGGCCGGGAATGTGGGATTTTTTTTACGGCCGCCCCTCTCACTCGTCTCCTGATCGATTTGTGTCAAAGGGCAGAGCCGCGTGATGGTCTTTGGCCAAACGCGGGCTTCGCCAAGTTCGCGGGGCTCTTTTTGGGGAACAAGAGTAAAGAGTGTACTGAGTACTAGATCTCAACCCCACCCTCTTTGCCGTCGGTGAGCGGGATCTGTATAACCAGTCGGGTTCCTTTGCCGGGCGTTGACTCAATTTCAAAGGTGCCGCCCATCATCTCCGTCCGCTCCCGCATGCTGATCAGCCCCAGATGTTGCCCCCTTCGCAAGGCCTCCTGCCCCGGCACATCAAAGGAAATGCCGTTATCGGTGACCTCAATTTGAAGGGTGTCGGCGGTTTGGGTAATCCGCAGTTCCACCCGGGTGGCCTGCGAATGCTCCTCCACGTTGGCGAGCGCCGTCTGCACAATGCGATAGAGGGCGATCCGCTGGTCACCGCTGAGCTGATCCATCTCGTCAATGGGCACAAAATGCACCTCCATGTCCGTCCGCCGGGTGAAATCCGCCAGCAGGGTGTTCAACGACACCACCAGCCCCAGGTCATCCAGACCCGGAGGCCGCAAGGCATGTGCAAAGGTGAGAATTGACTGTACAGATTCCTCCACCAGTTGCTGTGTCTGCGCGATTTTCTCTTTGAGGGCCTCCGGAGTGATCCCGGGAATGACTACCAGGGATTCCAGATCGAAATTGATGCCCACCAGGCTCTGGACCACATCATCATGCAGATCCCGGCTGATGCGCTTCCGCTCCTTTTCCATGGTGTGCAAATTGAGGTGGGACAATTCCCGTAATTTTTCCTGCAGCTCACGGGCCCGTTCCAGAAGCTCGGTCTGGTGCCGTTCGCTTTTCCGGAGGGCTTCCTCCACCGCCTGACGCCGGACGATCTCCCGCTGCAGTTTCTCATTAAAATGAGTCAGAATTTCCACATGACGCCGGGCCTCCGCGGCATCTTTCAGCGCGGTGATATCCGCAAGGCTGATTCGGCAGACTTTTTGAAAGAGGTCAGAGGAAAAAGCGGGGCAGGCATGCAGATCGGCCCAGAAAACCGTCCCGTCCTTTTTTTTAAGCTGGATCTCTCC
>JBBDRC010000280.1:6224-15471 GCA_040905625.1 Kiritimatiellia bacterium | reverse complement strand
GGGCGCATGTCACAATTGGTGTAATGATGTTAGAGTCTTTCTGATGCTCTGCAAAAGCGGCAGCTTCGCTCCCGCACTCCAAAGCGGCTCCGCCGCGCCATTCGTCCGAAACCCTTGCGGCGCGAAGTTTACCACGCTTCGGCGTGGCGCCTTTGGACTGCGTGTAGCGAGTGCAACGAAGCTACCGCTTTCATAAACCTCCTGCTTACAAAGAGAAGCGTTCGGCCAAGGTTGACTGGAAAAAGTGGAATCTGTCTTAAA
Source organism: Kiritimatiellia bacterium (assembly GCA_040905625.1). GTDB lineage: Bacteria > Verrucomicrobiota > Kiritimatiellia > SS1-B-03-39 > UBA6053 > UBA6053. The sequence continues at coordinate 15,210 of JBBDRC010000280.1, read as the reverse complement.
CCATAACCAATTGTGACATGCGCCCCTTCCTCTTTTCTCATCGTAAAGCCACGCAGGTCTTGAATTTCTTTGCCCGCCAAAACGGGGGAGAGATCAACAAGCTCAAGGCGTTAAAGCTGGTATATTTTGCAGATCGTCATCATTTGCGCCGATATGGCCGCCCGATCACCAACGACCGCTATGTGGCCATGACCTATGGCCCGGTGCCTTCCGCCTGCAAGGATTTAGCGGAAATGTCGGATTTTCTTGGTGACGAAGAGCGGGAGTACGCCTCGCCCTTTTTGGAAACGGTCGATGCGCACACATTCGCCTCAAAGCGGGAACCCGACATTTTAGTTCTGTCGGAATCGGATCTGGAATCTTTGCGCTTCGCCTGGGACACTTATCAGGGTTGGGACAAGTTTAAATTGGCGGAACATACCCACTGTTTCCCCGAGTGGAGGTGTCACGAAGCGGAGCTGGCTTCGCCAACGACCAGCCGGGTAGACATGAATTACGTGGATTTTCTCGAAAATCCAGGTCCCGGAGTGGATGTGCTTCCCCCTCTGCCGGAAGAAATGCAGGCGGATCTAAGGGAGGAGTTGGGAGAATTGAATACAATTGAGTCCCTCTGGCGGTAAGGAACTTTTAGTGGATCCGACGCTTGCATTCACAAGCATCTCAAAAATATTTTTGAGTCGGGTGAACTACTGGAGAAAGAGGTTATTTCCATTTTGGAAACAACCACTCCCCACGGTGCAATAAAAGACAAAACCCAGACTCAGAAGACGCAGTTCTACAACCTGGATGCCATTATTGCGGTGGGGTATCGGGTGAACAGCTTCCAGGCCACGCGGTTCCGCATCTGGGCCACCCAGACGCTGAGGGAGTTCATCACCAAGGGTTTCGTGCTGGATGATGAGCGGCTGAAGCAGGGAACGCGGGTGGTTCCATCGCAATAGTGACAAAAATCGGGCTGGTACCTCTATGAGGTTGTACAGGATGCCTTTAGTTGATTTGATTTCTGTTCGGGGCCACATTCAGGGTTGACCAATGGGATGCATGATAGCATGTTTGGTTTCTTTATCGGGAGAACCTTATGGCTGTATCTGTTCAACTTGAGAATCTGGTGAAACACTTCGGGACCATCCGCGCGGTGGATCACATTACGTTGACCATTGAACCGGGGGAATTGTTTTTTCTGTTGGGTCCATCCGGCTGCGGCAAGACCACACTTCTCCGCAGTATCGCGGGCTTTAACGAACCCGATTCCGGCACCATTCGGATCGGCGGGCGGGATGTGACCCGCCTGCCGCCCCATCAGCGCGACACCGGGATGGTGTTTCAAAGCTATGCGCTGTGGCCGCATATGTCGGTGGCGCAGAACGTGGCCTTCGGACTGGAGATGCGCAGGATCAGCAAGGATGAAACCCGGGAGCGGGTGAAAGAGGCGTTGGAAATGGTGCGCATGACGGATTGGGCGGGGCAGAAACCGAATCAGCTTTCCGGCGGTCAGCAACAGCGGGTGGCGCTGGCAAGGGCGCTGGTGATTCAACCGCAATGTCTGCTGCTGGATGAACCGTTGTCGAATCTGGATGCCAAACTTCGTCTGGAAATGCGCACGGAGATTCGCCGTATTTGCAAAGAGGCCGGACTGACCGCGATTTATGTGACCCATGATCAGAAGGAGGCGTTGTCGGTTGCGGATCGGCTGGCGGTGTTGAATGGCGGGGTGGTGGAGCAATGCGGTGCTCCGCGCGAGGTGTATCGCCGTCCGGTCTCCATGTTCGCGGCAAGCTTTATCGGGGAGACCAATTTTATTGCCGGCACCTTTGAGGGCGGGGAAGGGGGACGGGTGAGCGTCCGCACCGATTTGGGAACCTTCGAATCCACCGCTCCGACCGGCGAATTCAAGGTGGGGCAGGCGGTGGCGGTGTCCCTGAGGCCCGAAACCCTTCGTTTGGACGATGCGCCTTCGGACGCTCCCAATCAGTTGGAGGGATTTGTGCACAACTCGGTGTATTTGGGCGAAGTGGCGCAGCACCAGGTGCGGGTGGGATCCGACAGGCCGGTGAATTTGAAGGTGTTCGATTTGAATCCCCGCATCATCGCCCGGGACGGGGAGGAAAGGGCCCGGATTTGGGTGGATCCGGCGGATGTGGTGGTGTTGCCCAGGGATGAATCAGCCGGGGATGCGTCGTGAAACGGAATCTGTCGGTTTTGTTGGTGGCGGCACTGGTGATTGCGCTGCCGTTTATCTTCCGTCAGGAAACAGAGGAGGAGCAGTGGACTCCCGGTGATCCCGTACTGGTGGTGATTTCCCCGCACAACGAGGCTATTCGTTACGAATTCGGACGTGCCTTTAACCGCTGGCATATCGAGCATCACGATGTGCCCGTCAAAATTGACTGGCGCATTATCGGAGGCACTTCTGAAATCGCCCGCTACATGGAAGGCGAAACCCAGTCCGCGTTCCGGGCCTGGTGGACCGGTACTGAAGGACACGATTGGCCGCAGGGCGGCACTTTCGCGCTCACCAACCACCGGTTTCAGCCCGAAGGCGCGGATCCCGAACTTCTCGCTCTGCATACGGCGCTGCGTGAAACCGACGACCCGACCGCGTTCGGTACCGGGCTGGATCTGTTTTTCGGTGGAGGTGAATACGATCATTCCCGCGCCTACGCCAAGGGGCTCACCGTGAATCCCTGGCCGGAGGGGGTGCCGGAGGAGGTGGTCTCTCTGGAGACGGGTCAGGTAATGATCCCGAAACGGCTCAGCGGCGAGACCTGGCGGGCGGAGGGATTTATGGGAACCGCCCTCAGCACCTTCGGCATTGTCTACAATTATGACCGCCTGGCGGACCTGGGCGTGGTGGATCCGCCCCTGCGCTGGGTGGATTTGACCAATCCGGTCTATCACCGTCAACTCGGCGTGGCCGATCCCACCAAGAGCGGCAGTGTGGCGAAAGCCTTCGAAATGATTATTCATCAGCAGATTAATCAGGCGGTTGAGGCGGCGGGGTTTTCCTGGGAAACCGAATACGGACTCGACTCGGATCACCCGGCCTATCGGGCGGCAATTGAGGCCGGGTGGCTGGAGGGAATCAATCTGGTGCGGCTGATCGGTGCCAACGCCCGTTATTTCACCGACAGCGCCGGGAAGGTGCCGATTGATGTGAGCACCGGCAACGCGGCGGTGGGGCTGGCCATCGATTTTTACGGACGGTATCAGGCGGAGACCAGCCGCGATCCGGAAACCGGAGAGGAGCGGATGCGCTACGTGACCCCGGTGGGAGGGTCCAGCGTGAGTTGCGATCCGGTCAGCCTGGTTCGCGGGGCTCCCCATCGGGAGTTGGCGGTGCGGTTCATCGAGTTTGCGGTAAGCACGGAGGGACAGCGGCTCTGGAATTATCGGCCCGGCACCGAAGGAGGCCCGGATAAATTCGCCCTGCGCCGACTGCCCATCCGCCGTGATTTCTATCCGGCGGAGGACCCGGTGATTCAACGTCGCCACGCGCAACATGCACCCCATACCTCGGATGACTTGAGTGATGAAACCGTGAATCCCTATCATTTGGCGTCGCAGTTCACCTACGTGTCCGGCTGGACCGGCCGCCACTTCGGCATTCACCGCAATTTGATCCGGGCGATGTGTCTGGATTCCGGGGATGAATTGAGTGAGGCCTGGGCGGCGATTGCCCGCGCCGGAGGGCCGCAGGCGGTGCCGGAGGCCATGGAGGCCCTGCTCGCCCTGCCGGAGGGGGTGACCTGGGGCGGAGTGCTGGACCCGGATCGATACAGTTCCGCCAATCAAATGACCTATATGCGGGAATGGGTGCTGTTTTTCCGGGAGCACTACCGTCGGGCCCGCAAACTTGCCGAGGAGAAAAACGATGCGTAAACGACCCGCCTGGATTGTGTTCGGTGTCACCCTGGCCGTGTTTTTGGTCGGATTTATTCTGCCGCTGGTGTTGGTGGTGCGGAACGGATTTATCTCCCCGGACGGTCAGTTCACCCTGCGCTATTTGGTGGGGGTGTTCCGGAATCCGATCTATCTGGAGGGGCTGATGAACAGTTTGCGTCTGGCGCTGGGCACCACGATGTTGGCGACCCTGTTTTCGCTGCCGCTGGCCTGGCTGTCCAACCGCTATCGGTTTGCCGGCAAAGTGTGGGTGAACGCGCTGGTGCTGGTGCCCATGATTCTGCCTCCGTTCGTGGGCGCGATCGGGTTTCAACAGATACTGGGACAGTACGGAGCGCTGAACGCGCTGCTGGGACTGGATGTGGACTGGCTGGGGCGGGGGAGATGGATGGGGGTGATCCTTCTGCAATCGCTGGCGCTGTATCCGATTATGTACCTCAATGTGTCCGCCGCCCTGGCCAACATCGACCATGCCATGGACGAGGCGGCGGAAAACATGGGTGCCACCGGCTTTACCAAATTCCGCCGCATCACCCTGCCGCTGATGGCGCCGGGACTGTTCGCGGGTGGCACCATTGTCTTTATCTGGTCCTTCACCGAACTGGGCACGCCGCTGATCATGAACTACACCCGGGTGGCCTCGGTTCAAGTATACGACGCGCTCAAAGAAATCGGCGGAAACCCCTTTCCCTTCGCGTTGGTGTTTGTGATGCTGACGGTCAGTGTATGCCTGTATCTGTTGAGCAAAATCCTGTTTGGCGGCAAAGCGTATGCCATGCAGAGCAAGGCCGCCACCACCTTCACCGAAATTCAGCTCAGCGGCTGGCGGTCAGCGCTGGCTCTGTTGCCGTTTGTATTTGTGATCACGCTGGCGCTGTTGCCGCATGCCGGGGTGATCCTCACCAGCTTCTCCCCGCCCGGGGGATGGTATCAGACCGTGTTACCGAGCGCCTACACCACCGGAAATTACGTGGAGGCCCTCGGGCACGGCATGACCGTGCGCAGTATCCAGAACAGTCTGTTTTTCTCCACGCTTGCGGTGATGTTCAATCTGGTGTTTGGAATCGGTATCGCGTTTGTGGTGGTGCGGTCCAGCTTAAAACTGCGCGGGGTGCTGGACGGACTGGCCATGATGCCGCTGGCGGTGCCGGGACTGGTGATGGCCTCCGGCTATTTGGCCTTCAGTTCCATGTTGTCCAACAGCGAGATGGTAAGGAATTCCCCGGCGTTGCTTAATTTATTCGATGTCAAAACCAACCCCACGCTGTTTCTGGTGATGGCCTACGGGATCCGCCGTTTGCCGTATATGGTGCGGTCTGCGGTGGCGGGGCTGCAGCAAACCAGCGCCGGGCTGGAAGAGGCGGCCGCGAACATGGGTGCGCCCCCCCTGGTGAGTCTTCGGCGGGTCACCCTGCCTTTAATCACCGCCAACCTGATCGCAGGGGCCCTGCTCGCATTCGCGTTCAGCATGCTGGAAGTGTCCGACAGCCTGATGCTGGCGCAGCGGGAGGATTTCTATCCGATTACCAAAACCATATACGAACTCTTCCAGCTCATCGGCACCGGAAAATATCTCGCCAGCGCCCTGGGAGTCTGGGCCATGATGTTCCTCGCGGTGACCATCGTGGGCAGCAGCCTGCTGCTGGGCAGGAAAATGGGAGCGCTGTTCCGGGTGTGAGTATGAAAATCGAATGATTCGCGGTTATTTTGCCAACGGCAATGGAAGCTGGAATTGGCTTTTGGCGGAGTCGTTCCGGGCCATTTCGATTTCCCGCAAATACTCGGGAGTGACGTTTCCGGCGATATATTTTCCGTCGAAACAGGAGCCTTCGCATACATCGATATCCGGATTTCCGTGTCTGACCGCTTCCTCCAAATCGGAGAGGTCCTGATAAATCACGCCGTCCGCACCGATTTCGCGGGCGATCTGCCGCTCATTGCGTCCATGGGCGATGAGTTCATAAGAGGCGGGCATATCGATACCGTATACGTTCGGGAAGCGGACCGGAGGGGCGGCGGAGGCGACGTAAACTTTGAGGGCCCCCGCATCCCGGGCCATCTGCACAATTTGCTGTGAGGTGTTGCCGCGGACGATACTGTCATCCACCAACAAGACCGTTTTTTTGTTAAACTCCAGGGGGATGGGACTGAGTTTTTTGCGAATGCTGTTGCGGCGTTCCTGCTGTCCGGGCATGATGAAGGTGCGTCCGATATACCGGTTTTTGATGAATCCCTCCCGGTATTTGACATTGAGGGCATGGGCAATGGGCAGTGCGGCGGTGCGGCTGGTGTCCGGGATGGGAATCACCACGTCAAATTCCACATCTCCCCATTCCCTGAGGATTTTAGCGGCGAGGGTTTCCCCCATGCGCAGACGGGATTTGTAGACGGAAACCCCGTCGATGAAACTGTCGGGGCGGGCCAGGTAGACGAACTCAAACAGGCAGGGATACAGTTTGGCATTCTCAGCGCATTGGCGGGAGTAGAAGTTTCCCGCCAGGTCGATGATGACGCATTCGCCCGGTTCCACATCGCGCATCACGCTGAAACCGTTGGCGGTAAGGGCCACGCTTTCGCTGGCCACCATGTAACTGATGAACCCACCCGGATCCTGGCGTTTGCCCATAATCAGGGGGCGGATTCCTTTGGGATCCCGAAAGGCCACCACGCCATAGCCGAGGATCATGCCCACCGCCGCATAGGCGCCGTGACAGCGCTTGTGCACTTGAGAGACCGCGCTGAACACTTCGTTTTCAGTCAGCTTGAGTTTTCCCACCGCCGCCAGTTCGTGGGCGAAAATATTCAGCAGCACCTCCGAATCACTGTTGGTGTTGAGGTGTCGGAGATCGTTGGTGAACAACTCCTCGGTCAATTGCCGGGTATTGGTCAGGTTGCCATTGTGGGCGAGGACCAGTCCATAGGGGGAATTGACATAAAAGGGCTGGGCCTCCGAACAGGTGGAGGAACCGGCGGTGGGATAACGGCAGTGCGCGACGCCCATGCTTCCCACCAGCGAGGCCATTTGGGTGTGCGTGAAAACGTCGCGGACCAGTCCATTGTCTTTCTGCAGATATAAGCGGCTGCCGTCACAGGTGGCGATGCCCGCGGCATCCTGGCCGCGATGCTGAATCATCAGCAATGCATCGTACAGAGACAGACACGCCCGGTCACCGGGACGGGTGACAACACCTACAATACCGCACATACGTTATACCTGTTGGGGATGGACTCATGAAATTGGAGAAGAAATGAATTCAAGAGGACGGCTTTATAGTCGGGTTGGATTTCAGTTCAAGTAGAATTCCGGTTTAGTACCAATTTCCAGACGACCCAAAGGGCTTCCCGAATGATTCCGGCACTCATTTTGGACTTTCCGGTGCGACGCTCCGTGAACAGGATGGGAATTTCCAGGGTGCGGAACCCCTCTTTCCACGCCAGCATCTTCATTTCGATCTGAAACGAGTAGCCCTGCGACGCAATGCTGTCCAGAGGTAACCGGACCAGCATTTCGTTGCGGTAGCCGTTGAATCCCCCGGTGGGATCCGTGAAAGGCATCCGGGTCAGTGTCCGGGTGTACACAGCGGCGGATTTACTCAGGATGCGGCGGTTCCATGGCCAGTTAACAATCCCGCCGGAGGGAAGGTACCGGCTGCCCGCCACCAAATCCCGGGAGTCAAGGTGACGCAAAAACCGGGAGAGATCGGCGGGATCATGTGAAAAATCCGCATCCATACAGATGCTGAGCAAATAGGAATGCCGGAGACTCCACTCAAATCCGGCGAGGTAAGCGCTTCCGAGCCCCTGTTTGGATTCCCGGTGAAGCACATGTACACGGGAATGTTCGCTCGCAAGCCGATCCAGAATGTCGCCGGTGCCGTCCGGGGAGGCATCGTCGATAAACAACAGATCGACGGGAAGTTCCAACGCCAGGATCGCCTTTGCCAGCGCGGGAGCATTGGCGGCTTCATTATAGGTGGGGATCAGGATCAGAGCGGAGTGCATGTGACAGAATGCCGTATCAAAGTTATCCCATGCTTGCCAGTCCGGAATGAAAGGGGTAGGGGGCGATTATGAAATTTCATATATATGATACGATGAGCAGGAGACTTCAACCCGTGGAACCGGCATACGGGGAGGAACTGGGTTTTTACTGCTGCGGACCCACGGTGTATGCGGCGGCCCATATCGGGAATTTCCGGACGTTTGTGGTGCAGGACGTGTTTCGGCGGGTGGCGGAGTTGTCCGGGGTGCGGGTGAAGCATGTGCGGAATATCACAAATGTGGATGATAAAACCATTCGGACTTCGATGGAGCAGGGGAAGAGTCTGGGCGAGTTTACCGCATTTTGGATCAGGCAGTTTCACGCGGATTGCCGGGCGTTGAACCTGTTGCGCCCCACCGTGGAACCGGGTGCGGTGGAGCATATTGCGGAGCAGATTTCGATGATTGAGACTCTGATCGAGAAAGAGATCGCGTATCAGGCCAAAGACGGATCGGTTTTCTTCCGAATCGAGGCGTTTCCGGAATATGGGCGGTTGTCCGGGGTCAAGGACCGTGAACTGACCACGGAGACCACGGCGCAGGCCGACGATGAATACGGCCGCGATTCCATGGCGGATTTCGCGCTGTGGAAAGCGGCCAAACCGGAGGATGGGGACAATGTCTGGGAGAGTCCCTGGGGTCCGGGACGCCCCGGATGGCATCTGGAGTGCTCCGCCATGAGTATCAAATATCTGGGTCCCTCCTTCGATGTGCATTCGGGCGGGATCGATCTCGCGTTTCCCCATCACGAAAACGAAATCGCGCAGAGCGAGGCCTGTACGGGACAGAGTTTTTCCCGACTGTGGTTTCATGTGGTGCATCTGATGGTGGATGGCAAAAAAATGAGTAAAAGCCTGGGCAATATGTACACCCTCACGGATTTGAAGGCCAAGGGTTTCCATCCGGAGGAGGTGCGGTACGGATTGATTGCCGGACATTATCGCAAACATTTAAACTTCACGGTGGGGGCGATGGAGGCCCATCGCAGCAATTTACAGCGGCTGGCCCGTTTGTCGGATCTGGTGAACTCTCAAACGGATTTCAC
>JBBDRC010000280.1:0-6124 GCA_040905625.1 Kiritimatiellia bacterium | reverse complement strand
CCCGATGAGATTCGAAATCTGGCGGAAACCCGTCTGCAGGCCCGTGCGGACAAGAATTGGGCGGAATCGGATCGCTTGCGGGATGAAGTGACGCGGCGGGGATGGATAATCAAGGACGTGGCCGGGGGCTACGAATTGGAATCGGTTTGATTTGTCATCTCTTCCGGCCGCACCCAGTTGTCGAACTCCTCACCGCTCAGGTGGCCCGATTGAAGGGCAGCCACTCGCAGGGTGAGGTTTTGGTTATGGGCTGATTTTGCGATGGCGGCGGCGCGGTCGTAGCCGATATGCGGGTTGAGGGCGGTGACCAGCATGAGGTTTTTCTCCAGATAGGCGTTCATCTGTTCGGGACGGGGTTCAATTCCCGAAGCGCAATGGAGAGTGAACGCGCGGCAGGCATCGCCGAGGAGTTCGATGCTTTCCAGGGTGTTGTGGGCCATGACGGGTTTGCAGACGTTGAGTTGGAAATTTCCCTGACTTCCCGCCAGGGCCACGGCGGTGTCATTGCCCATCACCTGGATACAGACCATGCACAGGGCCTCGCACTGGGTGGGATTGACTTTGCCAGGCATTATACTGGATCCGGGCTCATTCTCCGGAATCCGGATTTCACCGATTCCGCAGCGGGGTCCGCTGGCCAGCCAGCGGATGTCATTTGAGATTTTGGTCAGGGACACCGCCAGCCCCCTGAGGGCGGCGGAGGCGGCCACCACGGCCTCGTGGGCGGAGAGACTGAAAAATTTATTGGGGGCGGAGCGGAAGGGAAGTCCGGTTTTTTCCGCGAGTACAGCCGCACATGTCTCTCCGAATTGAGGATGCGCATTGAGTCCGGTGCCTACAGCGGTGCCGCCGATCGCCAGATCGTAGAGACCGGGCAGAGTGCGGTTGAGGTTGTCCAGAGCGAAATCCAGTTGAGCCACCCAGGCGCTTATTTCCTGGCCAAAGGTGACCGGGGTGGCGTCCTGCAAATGGGTGCGTCCGGTTTTGACAACGGCGGCGTAGGCCCCGGATTTTTGCCGCAGACAATCGCGCAATTCCGTTACGGATGGAAAAAGGTGGCGGGTCAGTTCCTCCGCGATGGCCATATGCATGGCGGTGGGAAAGGTGTCATTCGAGGACTGCCCCCGGTTTACGTGGTCGTTGGGGTGCACGGATGTTCCGTTGTCCGACGTTTCGCTCGACAGTTGAGCGGCCCTGCGGGCGATCACCTCGTTGGCATTCATATTGGTCTGAGTGCCGGAGCCGGTTTGGAACACCACCAGCGGAAATTCCTCATCCAGTTCACCGGAAATCACCTCCTCGGCGGCCCTGGAAATGAGGTCGGCCAGGTCCGGGGGGAGTTCACCGAGATCGGCATTGGTCTCGGCGGCGGCCTGTTTCAGCAGACCCAGGGCGCGGATCATGGGGCGGGTCCACCGGAAACGGGGTTGGCCGATGGGGAAATTTTCCAGGGAGCGCTGGGTCTGGGCGCCCCAGAGCCGGTGCGCGGGCACCTCAATGCCGCCCATGGAATCGGTTTCGGTACGTGTTTCGCTCATGACGCTATGTTCAGACGATACCCATGAGATGCAAGCGAAATTTTTTCGAATTCGCATGCATTCCTCGTTTCAGAACATTCGCGGGACGGCAAAGCCATTCGCGGTTAATTTCACTCTTCTAATTTATACGTAGAGGGACCAATGGATGCCTCGCCGCCCTGCGGATGTTTTTTTGGGATGGGGAGGGGGGCCCGCGAATGGCTGTGCCGTCCCGCAAATATCTTTTTACAGGTAGGAGAAAACCTCTGCAAATTACCTTGTCGTCCCGCGAATCGAATAAGAGTGAAACTGCCTTCAAATTCACGGGCTTCCCCGTTTCAGAACATTCGCGGGATGGCAAGGCCATTCGCGGTTATTTTGACTCTTCTCCCATTATAAGAATCAACACCCCTCTTTACGCAACCGCCGGAAAATATCCGTCGCCAGTTTTTCCATCGCCTTAAGATCCGGGAACCTGGATTCCAGATCTTTGAAGGCCCGGTGGTGAATGCGGCGGTGACCCGTTTCCGAAGTTTCCGGTTTGGCCACGGCGTGGCAGAGTTCGTGGTAAATCAAGTAGTGAATAAAGTTCAAGGAAATCCAGCTTTGATCGAGCAGGGGATGAATCCGCACCAGTTTTTCGTTTTCGTGCCAGCTCCCAAAACGGATGGATCGGCGTTTGCGTCGGCTGCGTTTTCGCAGGATTCCCCAGGTGATCTCCGCCTCGGGCGGATTCTCAAAATACGTTGCTTTCACAACCGCAAGCTCCCGTTGTAAATCAAAACAGCGTCCTGTGGTTTTTCGTGGATGCGGTTTTCTGACCCGTTTCGAGTCCGGAGCCACTTCGATCGTACGCGCGAAGGCCGCAACCCGTTTCCAGGCGCGGGGCTCCTGGTGCAGGATGAAGGCGGCTAAATCGTGGAGGATGTCGTCCGGGGCCAGGGCGAACTGCTCATGCATGCGGAGAGTGCAGTGCCGGGAAGATGTGCGCCGCAGGCTGATCATGCTGTGGCGGTTCCGGGTGAGGGACAGGTGGACGTGCTGTTGTTCCTGTAACCGGAGTTGATTCAGCCACTGTCCGATCCTGTCCGGCAGCGTCATGCGTCCAGCAGTTCGACTTGTTCCCGGAGAATATCGCGGAGAGAATCCTCCAGCAAAATCTTCGCCTCCCATCCGCAGGTTTCGCGGATTTTATCGATGCTCAACAGGGGAGTGGAGTCAGTGGGCCTGAACAGTGTCGGGTCGACTTCCATCTGAGGGTGAATGTCAGAGATCGATGAGAATCCTTCAATCAGGTCGCGAATGGGACGCAGGCGGCCGGAGGCCAAATTGTAGGCATTTCCGGGAGTTCCCCGTTCAAGAATCAGACGGTAGCCTCGCACAATGTCCCGCACATCGGTGAAATCACGTTGACTCTCCAGATTCCCGGTTTTCATTTCCCGGGGGGCACCCTTCACAAAGGAGGCGAATTGGCGGGCGAAAGCGGCCGCGACAAAACGCGGATGTTGGCCCGGACCGATATGGTTCCAGGGGCGGGCGGTCATCACGTTGAGGCCCAATTGAGTGGCGAAGGCGAGGGATGCCTCATCGGCGGCCTGTTTGGTGATGCCATAGAGGGTGGTGGGGCTGAGAGGGTCGGATTCGGTCACCACCCTGCCTTGAGGAGCGTGACCGTACACTTCGGCAGAGGTGACCGTGACGATGCTTGCCCCGGGTTGATGTCGGCGAAATGCCTCCAGCAGCCGGACGGTGCCGGTGACATTGAGGTCGTTGGCCGTGACCGGATCGTTTTCACAAAACGGGATATGCGCCTGTCCGGCCAGATGCAGGCAGGCATCGGGTTTGAGTTGATCCACCAGAAACCGGATGATTTCATAATGAAGCAAATTCAAGAGCACTTGATGGTCATGAACCGGATGGCTTCCAGGGCCCAGACCTTCGAACACCTCGTATCCGTGCGATTTAAATTCGTGAACAGCGTGTTGGCCAACAAAGCCGTTGGCACCGGTGATGAGGATTTTTGGCATGGGAGAGGTCAGCGGTTAGAGGTCAGAGGGAAGAGGGGAGAGGTCAGGGGGAAATTGTCAATAGTCACTCGTCATTGTTCAGCGGTGTTTGATCAACGTCTGACCTCTGACCGCTGACCTCTGACTTCTGTTCAGGTTCCTCCGCTCCGTCCCACCAATGGCGGATCCAGGCGAGGCCGGTGGAGACTTCCTCGAAGGTGGCACGGCTGGAGGGTTCCACCACCAGGGGGATGGCATCCGAAGCGAAGGGGGCGAAGCGGGCCAGGCCGAGTTCCCCGTGGGGGGGCATGGTGTGATCCTGCAGGCGGTTGGAGACATCGTGCAAATGCATGCCGCCCAGAACCGGCTGCAGGCGTTCCAACCAGCGCACATGGTTCATAAATCCAAGATTTTCCCGGATTTGACCGTGTCCGAGGTCGTGCCAGTATTTCAAAAAAGGACTTTGGAACTGTTGCACCAGCAGTTCCATCTCGCCCTCGTTGGGCACCGCCTCCAGAGTGGGAAGATTTTCCAGTCCGAGCCGCACATTCAACTGCTCCGCGTGCGGGAGAAGAAATTCCAGGGCCTTCATTACCTGATCCAGATGCTTGCCCACCCGCTTGTCTCTTTCTTTCATGAATTTCATAAACGCTTTTTCATAGCGGGCGGTGTTTTGCTGATTCATGAGGATCAGATCCATGAGATCATAACTGGAAATTCGACGCAGTGGTGCATATCCGCAATGAATCACCACAATGCCCGCCTCCATTTCGGAGGCGAACTGCAGGGTGCGCAACGTATGCTGGACCGCCAGTTCGTGTGTGCGCTGATCCAGGGCGGCAAACGTCCACAGTTCCGGGTGCCCCTTGGGAACTCCCATTGGAACGGGACAATAGTTATGAACGCTGCAAATCGAAATTTCGCCGGACGAGAGTTTGGCTTCAATTCCGGGAAGCAGATCAATCCGGGTGTCATAGCCCAGTTCGACCTGATCCGCTCCGGCGGCCAGGATTTGATCTATCATTTCCTCCCCGCTGTTGTGGCGGGAGGCATTCCATCGGGTTGAGATCGCAAACTTCATCAAATGAACTGATTGATCATATTTTCCAGGAGTTCCTGTCTGCCCGACTGCACCAGAGGCTCGGGATTGGCCAGGGCGTATGCCTCCAGTTCCTCCAGGGTGGCGGTGCCGGATTCCACATTTTTACCCAGATCCGAATCCCAACTGGCATACCGCAGGGTGATGAACTCATCCAGTCGTCCGTCTTCGCGGATGGCGTTGGCGATTTTGAGTCCGCGGGCGAAGGTGTCCATGCCGGCGATGTGGGCGTGGAAAAGGTCCACGGGCTGGAAGGAGTCCCGGCGGCGTTTTGCATCGAAATTGAGGCCACCGGTGGTGAATCCTCCGGCCCGCAGGACCTCCAGCATCACTTCGGTGGCGAGATAGATATTTGTCGGGAATTCATCGGTGTCCCAGCCGCAGTTGGCGGTGCCGTCATTGGCATCGATGGACCCGAGGGCGTTCGCTTCCGCCGCAATGCGCAATTCGTGCTGCATGGTGTGGCCGGCCAGGGTGGCGTGATTGGTTTCGATGTTCAGTTTAAAATGCTCCATCAACCCGTATTCCCGGAGGAAATTCAGGCAGGCGGCGGCATCGCTGTCGTATTGGTGGGTGGTGGGTTCCTGAGGCTTGGGTTCGATGTAGAACGGACCCTTGAACCCGATGGATTTTTTGTAGTCCACCGCCATATGCAGCATGGCCGCCAAATGATCCAACTCCTTTTTGACATTGGTATTGATTAAGGTGCTGTAGCCCTCGCGTCCTCCCCAGAACACATACCCCTCTCCGCCGAGACGGTGGGTGCACTCGATCGCCTTGCGGATTTGGGCTGCGGCCCGCGCGTACACTCCCAAATAAGGGGAGGTGGCGGCACCCTGACCGTAACGGGGGTGAATAAAGAGGCAGGCGGTGCCCCAGAGCAGCTTTTTGTTGTGTTCGGTCTGCAGTTCTCCCAGACGGTCGACCACCCGATCCAGGGCGGCGTTGGTTTTCTCGATACTGTCCAGTTCCGGGGAGATATCGCGGTCGTGCCAGCAATAAAAGTCAATTTGACATTTCACCAGAAATTCAAAGAACACCTCCGTGCGCTTGAGTGCGTTTTGCACTGAATCCGTGCCGTCATCCCAGGGCATCTGCATGGTTCCCACACCGAACGGGTCGGCACCGGTGCCGCGCATACTGTGCCAATAGGCGCCCGCAAAGCGCAGGTGATCCCGCATCGATTTGCCCGCCACCTGCTCATCCGGGTTGTAATGACGGAAGGCCAGAGGGTTTTTGGAAGCGGGACCTTCAAACTGAATCGCGGGGACATCAAAATAATCGCTCATACGTAACTCCTTCGGGTGGTTTTTAAACTGGGACTTCTCATAATCAAAGAACGTCCAATACACAATCGTTTTCCAATAGGAACCTGCTTGCCAATTAAAAGGGAACCCGCTATAGAGTCCTTCCCTCAAGGGCGATTAGCTCAGTTGGTTAGAGCGCTTGCTTCACACGCAAGAGGTCACAGGTTCGAGTCCTGTATCGCCCACCAGTTTAAA
>JBBDRC010000279.1:0-2541 GCA_040905625.1 Kiritimatiellia bacterium | reverse complement strand
TGAATCAGACCGCGGGCCCGAAGGTGAGCACCCAACTGCTGCGGCGGAACGGTCAGTTGGTGCCCTGGAATCCCAATAAAATTGAAATCGCGGTGCGCAAAGCCTTTTTAGCCCTGCATTTGGACAGCAGCCCGGCGGTGGATGTGACCAAGGCCGTGAACGAGCGGGTATTGGAGGGACGCCAGGCCATGGTGCATATCGAGGATGTGCAGGATCTGGTGCAGGAGGAATTGATGAAGGCCGGGCATTTCAAAGCGGCCGAGGCCTATATTCTGTACCGGGGCCGCCGATCCCTGCAGCGGGCCGCGGAGGTTCAGGAAGCGGAGGAGGAGGATCAGTCGGTGTTGGTGCGGGTGCTGCGCACGGACGGCAGTTCGTTCCTTTGGGACGGCGCGGATATGCGGGCGCGCATTGAGTATGCGGGGCTGGGTCTGGAGTTGGATTTGAGCAAAGCCGAAATTGAAGCCGAGCTGCGTCGATCCATTTACGACGAGATGAACGAGGGAGACCTTAAAAAAACCATTCTGTTGAACGCGAAGTCGCTGATTGAACGGGATGCGGATTTCGCCAAATTCGCCGGGCGCATGTTGCTGACCTATTTGTATGAGGAAGTGCTGGACTGGGATATCCTGCGGGACGGCATCGGCCAGTTGCGGGACGCGCATCGCCGCGGATTCAAAACCTATCTGGAAAAGGCCGTGGAACTGGAGCGTTTGTCGCCCACTCTGCTGGAGTATGATCTGGAACGTCTGGCGGAGGCCCTGGACCCGAGCGCGGATCTGGATTTTGACTATTTGGGAATTCAAACCCTGTATGATCGTTATTTGATTGTGGACAAGCGCGGCCTGGCGCGTCGGCTGGAGGTCCCCCAGTTTTTCTGGATGCGGGTGTCCATGGGACTGTTCCTGGAAGAACCGGAGGACCGCGAGGGCTGGATTGTGAAATTGTACAGTCTGTACAAGAGCCGCCGCTTCTGCAGCAGCACCCCGACCCTGTTTAATGCCGGAACCCTGCACAGTCAGCTTTCCTCCTGTTATCTCTACAAAGTGGACGACAGCATCGAGAGCATCATGATCCGCGGGATTTCCGAAAACGCGTTTCTCTCCAAGTGGGCCGGTGGTCTGGGCGGGTCCTGGACATCGGTTCGCGGAACCGGCGGCTATATCAAGGGAACCAACGGGGAGAGCCAGGGAGTGATTCCCTTCCTGAAACTGCACAACGATCAGTTGGTGGCGGTGAACCAGGGCGGAAAACGCCGCGGCTCCGGCTGCGCGTATCTTGAAACCTGGCACAATGACATCATGGATTTCCTGGAGCTGCGGAAAAACACCGGAGACGAGCGCCGGCGCACCCACGACATGAACACCGCGAACTGGATTCCCGATTTGTTTATGAAGCGGATGGAGGCCCGAGAGGAGTGGACCCTGTTCCGCGCCAATGAAACCCCTGATCTTCACGATCTTTACGGCAAAGCGTTCGAAGAGCGCTACGCGTATTACGAACGTCAGGCCAAAACGGGTAAAATTTTCGGACGCAGCCTGCCCGCGATTGATTTGTGGAAGCAGATATTAAAAATGCTGTTCGAAACCGGACATCCCTGGATCACCTTCAAGGATCCCTGCAACATTCGCAGTCCGCAGGACCATTGCGGGGTGATTCACAGTTCGAATCTCTGCACCGAGATTACGCTGAACACGGGAGTGGATGAAACCGCGGTCTGCAATTTGGGATCGGTGGTGCTGGATTCGCACTTGAAGGAGGACGGCAGCCTGGATCATGACAAGCTGCGGGACACCATCCGGGTTGCCATCCGCGCCCTGGACAACGTGATCGACATCAATTTCTACCCCACCGAAGCGGCGCGGACCTCGAATCTGCGTCACCGCCCGATCGGGCTGGGCATCATGGGGCTGGCCAACGCGCTGTTCCTCAAAGACGTGAGTTTCGCGTCGGAAGAGGCGGTGGAATTCAACGACGAGTTTATGGAGGCGATTGCCTATTATGCCTACGAGGCGTCGAGCGACCTGGCCAAAGAACGCGGAACCTACAGCAGTTACACCGGATCCAAATGGCAGCGGGGCCTGTTGCCGCCGGACACCCTGGATCTGCTGGAAAAAGAGCGCGGTCTGCATGTGGATGTGCCTCGCGGCGGAAAAATGGATTGGAAATCGCTGCGTGAGAAAATCGTCAAGAACGGCATGCGCAACAGCAACGTGCTGGCGATCGCCCCCACCGCGACCATCAGCAACATCATGGGCACCAGCCCCTGCATCGAGCCCATTTACAAAAATCTGTTCGTGAAAAGCAATCTGTCGGGCGACTTCATTGTGCTCAACGGCAGTCTGGTCCGCGACCTCAAGGAGCGCGGTCTCTGGGACAAGGAAATGCGGGATAATATGAAATACTTCGATGGAGAACTGGGGGATGTGGACCGGATTCCCGATGAACTGAAGCGCAAATACGCGACCGCCTTCGGAATTGATTTTGACTACATCATCCGCGCGGCGGCCCGCCGTCAGAAATGGATCGACCAGTCGCAGT
>JBBDRC010000278.1:13550-15789 GCA_040905625.1 Kiritimatiellia bacterium | reverse complement strand
CACCGCCTCGCCATCGCCTGCGGCTTCGAAGGTAATGGGGGATTCAGGGGAATCGCCCCCGCGTGGCGGATCCACCCGTTCGCGGTAGATGCCGGCGTGAATACGGACGGTGTCGCCGGGCCGGGCCTGCTCGGCGGCATGCTGGATGCTGCGGAAGGGTGCGTCCGCCGTACCGGATGCCAGTTCGGAACCGGTGGGAGACACGTGAAGAATACGGGTAGAAGAGGTAGGAGTGATCATAAAAGTATCTTACAAAAACCGGGAAGGTTTGACAAGGGACGGGAAAAGCATTTAAGTGTCTAAAATGAACATATTTACCGAAAAAACCGGATTTTGGGTTGATAAGATCGTTTATAAAAAACCTACGGTGTTCGGACCGCGGGTGCAGACCGACTGGCAGCTGGTGTTTGTGCAGTGCGGGGACGCGGAGGTGGAACTGGAGCAGGGGGCTTCCTGTCGTTTACGGGCGGGGGAGGCGGTGGTGCTGGTGCCGGGCCATCGGGAGACCTTTCATTTTGCCCGGGAGGGGGAGACCCGCCATGGCTGGTTGCTGGCGAGGGTGCCGCATCAGGAGGCCGCGCCACCGGAGCCGCCGCTGTTGCGGGTGGTTCCTTTTCCGCCGGTGTTGCGTCAGGTGGTGGAGGTGATGGAACGGCTGGCGGGTGGCGGATCGGAGCTGGTTCATCCGCTGGCCCGGCAGATGGCGGACGGGCTTTTTCAGGCTTGTCTGCATCCGGAATGGAGAGAAGCGCAACGGGAACGGGTCCTGCATCCGGCGGTGGAAAAGGTCCAGGGCCATATGACGGAGCACTTCGCGGAGCCCCTCACCCTGGCGGCGCTCGCCCGGGAGGCCGGCGTCAGCCCGACGCATCTGGTGAGGCTTTTCCGCCGTGAGTTGGGAATAACCCCCATGCGCGCCCTGCGTCGGCAGCGCCTGCAACGGGCGGAGGATCTGCTGGTGCACAGCGGCTGGACGGTGGCGGAGATCGCCTACCGCTGCGGGTTTGCAGACCCCCAGCATTTCTCCAGATGTTTCAGGGCGGAGCATGACCCCTCCCCCGGCCGATACCGCAAACAGGTCTGGGAGCGGGGCGGGTGAGCTGGTGAATACGGATGGACCCGGGCAGTGGGGGGGTAAAGTGGCTGGGTCCCGACTCACAGAATACGTAGTCCCGGAAACCGTCACGATATACACGGAAAATTTACCGGCCACATTTATTGTGGAACATGACCTGCGCAAAGACCCGGCAGGACGGGTTGAAATCTTACCCCCCTTTAAATCGATGGATCAGACAGTACCGGTCGAGGGCTGTGTTCATCCTCTGATGGCTTATGCTGACTTAATGGCCACTGAAATCGATCGAAACTTAGAAACCGCAAAACGGATATATGAAAAATACCTTCGGGCCTTGGTTACATCCTATTGAGCCTGCCAAACAGGATGTACTGCGAATCATATCCCAGGTAGCAACATCTCGGGAAATAGCCCTTGGAGTGTGTTGGGCTTCGAGGAAGCCTTCGAGCGCACCTGGAGCTTTCGTTTGGATGACATGGACTTCAGAGTGGTTTCTCTGCCCATGTTGGTGGTCCTGAAAATTGTGGCCGTGATGGACAGGGAACAAGTCCGCCATAAAAAAGATGGCACCGATATCGCCTTCATCCTGGAGCATTATCTGGACGTGGGAAACCGTTCGCGTCTACTGGAGGGACCGGAGGCCGAACTGATGGCTGCCTGCGACAACGATCTGGATGCCGCCACCGCTCGTTTACTCGGACGCGACATGGTAAGGGGTTTGCGTTCTAATACCCGTATCCGCTTACTTGCTTATCTTCGGGAACAGGTGGATGGCAGGGGGCGCTGCCATTTGGTCCACGGTTTGATGGAATCATCGCGCTATGCAACCTTCCCTGTGGCACGGGTCTGTCTGGGAAATCTTCTTGCCGGGATATTGAGTTCTGTGCAGAGATGGGTGACTGCCGCGTTGAGCTTTGGCGTGGCCAGGCTGTGAAGGGTGATGGGCATACGGAACGTGCGGGGATCGGTTGTCGCGAATCATGGCTTTTGACTCGGAAAATTGATGAGGAAAGTCGATCGTTTTTTTTGCTGGAGAGGGAAGAAGCCGGGCGGTCTTATTCACCATGCCGGGCAAGCCGGCAGGGGTCTTTTCTTATGTGGGGGGGGGCTTTTCTAGCCATAGATCTTATTCACCATGCGGGACAAGCCCGCAGGGGTCTTGCC
>JBBDRC010000278.1:0-13540 GCA_040905625.1 Kiritimatiellia bacterium | reverse complement strand
CAGGGTGAAGCAGATCTGTGGCTGGACCGCCCCGCCCCCCCTCAACCACGACCCCTGCCGGCTTGTCCGGCATGGTGAAGCAGATCTATGGCTGGACCGCCCGCCGCCCCCCCCCCAACACCGCCCCCGGCGGGTTTATCCCGCCGGAGCGAAAGACCGCCTGGCTTCTTCCGAAATGCGGAAAGCAAAGCGGGAACGGCCAGCAATACCCCGCCATACTGGACGCTCTCCTGCGGATGGCGAATATAGAAAGCTCACAGCGAGCAAATCCAGGAATTTGGTATCAATTTAACTTATCCGGCTCCTTGGCTCTTCGAACCACCAAACCCCTTTATTCAGGGACTTTCATTCTTCGCCCGTCCTCTCGAGGTCAGGTGTTCTGAAGTTTGTTGTTCTTCAGAAATTTCCTTTTTAAATTTTTTCTTCTCCGACCAACACTTCTTTCGATCTAAAAGATTTTGCTTACCCTTAAAGAGGTATTTTCAAACTGGCAGTTTTCTACCCTTTTCAAACCGACGCTGACAATGCGGTGCACCAGCTCTTTTTCATCAGGGTTGTCCTGTGCCGCCCTGGAAATAAAAGACCTCCTCCATGGGCGCCCACCACGTTTCGGCATCGAGCCCGGGAAGAGGCTCCTGACAGGGCTTGCACTCCGCCCACCACGCTTGCGTCACCGGATCGGCGGCCATCTTCGCCATGTCGGCGTCAAAATTGTTCCCGACATAGTCAAAGTGACTGAAGAGATAAAAAGCGCCGTCAGGCATCCGGCGCAGATAAATGACGTAATTCCGGATATGACAGTCTGAGATTATCCTCAACACATCCGGCCAGACGGCGGCATGCAGCCGCTTGTATTCCTCAATCTTGTCCTCTTTCAGTCCAATGACCATTCCATAGCGTTGCATGTGTGACTCCTTTGATCTTTTTGTTTTTTTCAGCTCGAGGTTTCCGCCGCGGGCGGGTGATGGGCGGCCGGGTCCCGGTATTTTACCGTTTGGATGTGCTCGCAGTAGAGCACGAGTTCGCCCTCGTTTTTAAACACTTCATAGCTGGCCCGGTAAAGCCCCATCTCCGGATATTTCGGGGACTTTCCCAAGTCGGTTTTGATGGTGTAAATCGTGTCCCCGATGAAGACCGGCTTGATGAACCGGAGTTTATCGTAGCCGTAGCTGAAGGCGTTGACGCAGTTTGTGGCGACCAGGCCGAGTCCCACACTGAAGACCATCGCGCCGGCAATCAACCGGCGCTGGAAAATGCCCTCTTCTTTGGCAAAAATTTCGTCGGCCACATAGGGGTGCATATCCAGCACCAGCGCATTGAATTGCATGGATTCGCCCTCGCTCAGGGTACGCCGGATGGAGCGGAGGCGCTTCCCGATCTTGATGTCCTCGTAATACCAGTCCTCCGCATTCCAGACGGGGATTTCTTTGTGTTTCGCGGGGTCCGGATTCGGATTTTTCATGCCTGTATCTCCTTGAGGATGGTTTCGTTGTCCTGTCCGATTGAAGGGGCTCCGCGTTCGGACGTGTAGAGGGCTCCGTCAATCCGGATTGGACAACGGAGCGTTTTCAGCGGAGTGCCGCCGGGGCAATAGACGGTCTGTTCCATGTTCAGGGCCTGGTAGCCTTCCGTTTGGAGGAGCTCGCTCCAGTTCATGACCTTCGCGCACCAGATGTCGGCGGGTTCGAGGATGCCCAGCCAATGCGCGGTGGATTGCGTCCGAAGATGATCGCGGAGGATGGCTTTGATGGCATCACGCTGATTGAACCCGCTCGATGGATCCGCAAAAGCCAGCAGTGCCGGACACGCCAGCAGCTCGCCCAGTCGCGGCACCGCCCCCATGGCCAGGGCCAGATATCCGTCGCCGGTGGCGTAAACCCCATACGGGGCCCCGAGATACGCGTGCCCGTTACTCACCCCACTGCGCTTGGGAAGCTTCCCTCCGTCATTGAGGTGGGTGGTGAGCACTTCGAACTGCAGGTCGAGAATGGATTCCAAAAGGCTCACTTCGACGCGTCCGCCCTGACCGGTACTCCCGCGGCGGACCAGACAGGCCAGAATGCCTTCGACCAGATGGGCGCTGGCGCTGAGATCGGCCACCGCCAGTCCCATGGGGGTGGGCGGATCCTCCGCGTCGCCGCTCAACCAGCAGAGCCCGGACATGGACTGCGCCAGCAGATCCTGCCCCGGCTTGCCCTTCCAGGGGCCTTCGGTCCCGTATCCGGTGACCGTTCCGTACACCAGCTTCGGATTGATCGCGTTGACGCTGTCGTAGTCCAGACCGAGCTTTTTCATGACCCCGGGACGGAAATTTTCGATCAGCACATCCGCCGAGGCGATCAGGCGGCGGACGGCCTCAAGATCCTCCGGGTTTTTAAGATCGGCGGCGAAACCCTCTTTGTTGCGGTTGATCGAATGAAAAAGGGTGCTGTCGCCTTCGATGCCGAGATTTGAAATATAGAGCTGGCGGCAGATATCCCCGCCGTTCGGACGCTCGACCTTGATGGTGCGCGCCCCGAGATCGGCCAGCCGCATGGCCGCCGCCGGACCGGCGAGGAATTGGGAAAAGTCGAGGACAGTAATGGATTCGAGTGGTTTCATGATGAGGGGGAATAGGGGTTATACTGTCTCATAATCATAATCGTGCTCGTAATCGCCGGGCATTTTTGATTCCGATTACGATTAGGATTATGATTACGATTAGGATTACGATTAGGATTACGATTAGGATTATGATTAGGATTAGGAGAGGGGGGCGGATTTCACCGGAGGCTTTTTTCAAAGATGCGATTCAGCTCACGCACCGAGTCGGACACCGTCATGCGCCCGGCCACTGCGGCGTGCGCGACAGGGGAGGCGTGGTCCTGGAAGTCCATATAACCGCGATATTGCGGACGGAGCCGGGCGGCGTCGAGGGTGGGCAGGGTGTCTTGGAAAAAGTTGCTTGAGGCGGCATTGACGCGGGCATCGGTCCAGACGGCGCGGTGGCCCGGTTGACCGCCGGCTTCGAAGTAGATCCCTTTCTGGGTCTCCGGCGCGGCGGTGAAGCGGGCGTAGTCGGCGGCGATGTCGCGATGCGCTGATTTTGCGGAGACCGCCAGTCCCGCGCCGCCAAGGGTGGAGCGCAGCGGTTGACCCTGGAACTGTACCAGCTCCCCCGCCTTGAGCAGCCCCGGCGCGTAGCCGGGACGCGAGTAGTTGGAATAGCCGTAGGCGAAGGGGCAGTAAGCGGCGGCATCCGTTTGCGTCATATGCTCGGCGGTGCGGATGGGATTGCGCTCGAAGGATTCCGGGGGGCAGAGCCGGCCCAGCTCCTTGATCTGAAGGAGGGCTTCGGCGAGAATGTCATCGGGCGCAAGGCGCTCTTGTTCGGCGAAGGCGGGATGGCCCAGCGCGTCACAAAACATATAAACGTGCATCAGCACATCGACGGGAAACAGCGACACCGCCTAGGACTCAGTAGAACAGGACAAGCAGGGTGCTGCGATTGGAGGGGGGGGATTCGGTACGGTTCAGCCTTTTCGTGCGCCCAATAGTAGCGGCCAAAGGCGACGATTGAGGTCAGCCAGCACGGTGGCCAGGTCGCAACCGTCTAAGGAAAGCGAACTGCGACGGATGAAGGCTCGCCACTGGATTTCCTTACTGCCATTCTCGAGGAATTCCGCCGTAAAGACCACGGGCACCTTCTCTGGCACAGGCATGTTACGCCTTTTGAATGTTATACGGATCGCTTTGCACAGGATGTCGTCATCGATGTCCATATTTGAAAGGATTACATGCATGTCATAGAAATCCTTCATCCGACTGTTGAATGCCCCGAGGGCCACTGCGGCGTTTAACTTTTCCGCCACGACCGTCGCAGGGTGGTAGGCACGCAGGCGCGGGGCCGGGTAGTCGAGAATCACCGGATAGTCAATTTTCTGCGGCTCGGGGTACATTGCATCCCCGAAGCCAATGTCGATCTGAATAGCCAGACGGGCACGCCCAAGAAACCCGGGGAGTCGAACGCGTACCCCATGGTACTCCTGCTCATCGCGGATGTCGGCAATCTGAACGGAATCTGAATCAAAGCGCATGCCGTCGTCTTCCACCTTCACCGCACATGCGTCGGTAAAGATGGCGCGCAGCCTGTCATGGGGCAAATCTCCAAAACCCAGAAAGTCGATGTCGCGCGTAGGGCGTCCGGGAACATCGTTCCAAAGGGAAAAGAGCATAGCCCCTTTGAGAACGAACGTTTCGGAGTGACCGGCGACCTGAATACGATAGAGCAGGCGCTCCAATCCGTAGCGCATCAGCAAGTGATTGAACTGCTCGTCCGTAGAATTACGGATATTCAGAAGCCGCTGGTGAACTGATTTCACGACGCTATCGGCACTCATGGAATCATTTCCAGATAGGGTTGCATAATGTGAGCCATCCGGGAACACTTGGCCAGTCGCCAGATTTCGTCTCGGGTGGCCTTTTTCTGCTGAAGTGTATCGCGAAGAGCTTCGCGGGCCACATCTATCCCTATTTTATTGCGAAACTTGAAGCAGTCGACGACCGTCTTGGCGGCAGAATAGATCCTTATGACGATGCCGTCCGCGTCATGTTCCTCGACACCTTCTGAAAAAGCCGGGCCGGTAAGCCTCACGACATGGAGGTCCAGCACCCTACAGGTCGGCATGCGCGTGCCACGCTTTATCGCGATCCAGGTTTCCATCGGCATCTGGGTGGTGATCTCATGAAATTGAAGGGCAGACAGCAGGCAGATGATGCCATGTGGCACAGCAGTGGTTGCCGCTAGAAAATCTTCGTGTACCGGCATATAGTCGGCCAACGCGTAAGCTCCGCGGCTTACACGCCGTAGGGCCCCTTTTTTCGCAAGGTAAGAAAGCAGCGTACGACTGGCCCCGGCATTTTCTACGTCAGCGGCACGTATGACGCCGCGTTCCCGCGCCAACGAAATGATCTTTTCGGTCTGCATATCTGCGGCTTCATTTTGACAAATCATAGCCACATAGTAATAAGTGGTGCGTATTTGTCAACTTTTACAAGAGCCTGAAAGTGATTGGGTAAATCGTCATAAGGAATTCTACGGCCCCACCGCTTCTTGAATCTGTAAAATACCTGTTATATTATTCCTTGTGGAAGAGGTCACGGATCTGCCCGGGGGTCATTTCCACATCAGGGTTAAACGCATCCCCGTCCAGGTATGCCGTCAACGAACGGCGCATTTGCTGCCCCACCACGCCGCCGGCCTCGAAATCAATGGAGGTGACCAGCAGCTTGCCGGTATCGACAGTCACTTCAAAAATGAGCCCGAGGTTTTGCGGCTCGAACCAGTCAGGCACCACCTGCACGATGGGCCGAATCCCTTTCGGCAGCTCCAAGGTCGCGGCCTTGGACACCAGATACCACCACTGCCAGTTGCTGTGACTTTCCGTGGGGAACAGGGCCAGCGCCGGATGATCCGGATCACAGAGAATGCCCAGGGTGTGGGGCGGCTGCGAACGGGTCCAGGCGGTGTTCCAGAAAATCGGCGAGAATCCCAGCGCGATTTCGGTCTTCACGGTTTCGGGATTCGCCTTGAGCCACAGGGTTTCGCCCCGCGCCAGTCGGCTCTCCGCTTCTTCGTCCAATCGATGGATGATCCGACGGTCCGCCGGTGCCGTCTCCTCCGGCGGAAACATCCACAGATCCCAGGCGTTTTCGTACGGGCTGTCTTCAATCCAGACCCGCAGGGTCATTCGGGATGGAGCAGCGACCTCCCGCAACGGAACCCGGAGTTCGGCAACCGGGTTCAGTTCTCCACAGCGCAGGTCCCGAACCAGAACCCCTTGCAGGCTTGGATGCAGCAGCGCGCCCTGCTCGTCCACCACCTCCCAGTTGACCCTGGCCGCGTTGAGGTTTTCCGCTCCGTAGTGGGCGATTTCAATCCCTGCCACCAAGTCATCATGGGGCGTGAAAACGCGATGGCGCAGCCGGCCCAGGGGCACCACCGGCGAACAGAACCGCCGGAACTCCTTTGCGCTGAGGTAGGGTTTTGACACCCAGAACGCATCCAGCACCCCCACCAGGGCGGTGCCCTGACCGGGGAAATCGTTCAAACCCAGCAATTGAAAAACGGCATTTTGAAATTTGTGGTGGTCCGATAAGGGGCGTATTTGGGTTTTACCCATTCACCCTCCTGAATGCGGTCAATCAGACCGAACCAGGGGGAATCGATCGCGGGAGTGTCCCCGATTCCCCGCTCGGGCAGAGAACCGGGAAGTTGCACCGACAGATCGAAGTCTTTTTGCGGCCGGTTTTCCTGGATTCCGCAGTCGGTGGGATCCAACACAATTTGCCAGACCCCGGAGAGGTCGAGAGATTTTAAAATCGATTTCATGTTTGTTCCTTAGGGTTGGTTTCAGTTCATCCCGACGACAAAGGCCACCGCATGATCGGGTCTCGCCGTCACCAGCGGGGTGAGTGCGGAATCGCGGGCCTGCGGGTTCCCCATGCCATCCTGCCCAAGTACCGCCATATACAGACAGTGCTCGTGGTTGCGCTGGTTGAGATCCACATCGAAGACCAGGAAATCCGGAAGAGAGACCGCGAAGTAATCCACGGGTTGCCTCTCCGCCCCGTCAGGCTGGAAAGCCTGACCTCCATTCTTTGCGTATTCCACCAGCGCGCGAAAGCGTTCCGCCGCGCGTTCCTCTTCGCCGAGCTCACGCCAGGCGAGTCCCTGAAAGTAGAGGGTCTCGGGCGGCTGATCGTTGTAGTACATCGCCCCCGCCGGCTCGGTGATGCCTTCGGTGGCGGCGCGGAATTCGGCTTCGGCCTCTGCGGCGCGGCCCAAAGCGCGCAGCACCCGGCCCCGGCGCAGATGACACTCGTTGTCGGTATTGCCGCTGAGCTTGCCCTCGCCCAGATTTTCCGGCCACACCCCGGCGCGGTCCAGCAGCGCCAGTGCCTCCTCTGGCTCCGTCGCCTCCGCCAGCAGAAACAAGGCCCGCTGATACTGAGCCGGGACTTTGCCTTCTCCGCCCTCCCAGGGATGAAAAACGCGCGCGTCAAGAATCTCCACCGCCTCGGCGGAACGCCCGGCGAGATTGAGCAGGTGCAGATACTCCACACACAAATCGTCGCGCGAAAGAGCCAGGGTCCGATGCGCATCCAGCCGGGCCAGACGCGCCGCCGGATCGCCGGCGGTTTCTTTGTCGAATTGATCCAGCTCGTACAACACCCGCGCGTCGGCGGGGTCAGTTGCAAAGGCTTTCCGCAGGGCCTCCCCTGCCCCCTCGGGATCGTGCTGCTTGTTCATGCGCGCCAGACCCAGATTCCGCCAGGCGGTGGGAAAGTCCGGACGGGCCTGCGTGCAGTGCTCCCAAAGCGTGACCGCCGGTTCGGGACGGCGGTGGGCATAGAGGAAATTTCCCAGCGCATAGGCCGCCAGCGCGTCGTCCGGGTTGACCGCCAAGGCCAGCTCCAGCGCGGGCACGCATTCCAGGAGGTTCGGGAACGCGAAGGACATCGGCTGCTCCGCAGCTTTAACAAAGGCCTCTTTGGTGCCCCCCGCATTCCAGGCTTTAAAATACAGTCCAAGGAAATTCTCCGTGGCGGCGAGATCGAAGACCCCCTCCGCCTCCGCGTGAAATCCGGCGTGGAAGAGATCCAGTCCCAGCAGCAGGGCCTGCGCCGGGGTTGGAGCGCTTCCCTGCTCAAAGGCGGCCCGGAAATCGAGAGGATCCTCCCGCAAGGCCGCCTCCGCAAGTCGCGCGGCTTCGTCGCCGCGTCCCAAGGCCTTCAAAATCCGAATCCGCAAATGACGCGCCTGCGCGTGCCGCGCGTTGCGGGCCAGCGATTCGTCAATCAGCATCTCCGCCTCCGCCCAATCGCCCCGCCGGCAGGTGATGCGGGCGAGTTCGAAACAGGCCGGACTCTTCCACGCCTCGCTCCAGGCGGCCTTGTAGAATGCGTCGAAAGCTTCGTCTGTCCTCTCCTGATAACGCAACGCCAATCCGAGCTGATAGGTTGCTTCGCCGTCGGCGGGATTGGGGTTGCGCATGGTGAGGCGGTCGATGGCGCGGCGGAAAAAATCCTCCGCCGCCGCAAAATCGCCGCGCATCAGCTTCAGCCGCCCCAGCGCGGTCAAACAGCGGCTGTCGCCCGGATCACGCCGCAGCGCCTCTTCGTAGTACGGATCGGGCGCATAGGTGGCGTGACGGTACTGCTCCAGATGCAGCCCGTGCAGATAGAGTTCCTCATTGGAGGCAACGCTCTCCGGCGCGGGCGCAGGCGTGGCCGGCGACGGAACTGCGGGTTTTTTCTCCGGTGGCACACTGTAGCTGAGCAGCACCCGTTTCCGATCCTCGGAAAGCAGACGAAGGGTGAGTTCTGAGGGTCGGAAACCGTCGGCAAGTGCATGGAGATGGTCCCAAACACCTCCGGCGGCGAGATCGATCGCAGTTTCGAAGAGAAGCGTCGCCAGTTCATCAACGGGACGGTCCAAAGCGGGCAGCCGCATGTTTTTGGCGTTGTGCCGAAGGGGTGGCGGCGTGGGGGTGTGCCAGAGTTCGAGGCGCGCGGCACCGGCAGTCACGGCATACACCCCGAGGGTGGCGGCTCCCGGTGTTTCCGTATCGAGACGGATCACCCAGTCGCGGGAGGCGTTTGAGGCGGGGCCGGGACCTTTATAACTGAGAAAGGTCTGGGTGAAGCGTTTCTCCTCGCCGGGCGCCAGCCAGGTGAAGTCGGGCTGATTGTCGGTGAAGGCCCCGCACATGAGCTCGATATAGGGTCCGTCCGCCTCGGTGAGCTGTCGGTCCCAGGCCCGGCCGAATTCGCCGTTGCCCCAGGTCCACTGCTTTTTGCCGGGAACGAGGTGGTGATTGGCCACGTGCAACATGCCTGCCCCCGCGGCGTGGTCGTGGCAGCCGACGAAGTTGTAGTCGGAATGATAGGCCATGTAGGAGGTGGGCACGGGAATATTTTTGTAGCGGGAGATGTCGGTGCCGGGGGAATAATCCTGCTTGTAGTAGGTGCCGGTGGCGATGGGGAAGGAGGAGACATCCCGCTTGCCGTGATCCATTACCGCATGCACGTCGGACGGGAAAACGGACTGAGTTTCGTCGTGCACATGCACCGCCGGATTCGCCCACCAGAGGAAGGTGCCGGCCT
This sequence comes from Kiritimatiellia bacterium, assembly GCA_040905625.1. Lineage (GTDB taxonomy): Bacteria > Verrucomicrobiota > Kiritimatiellia > SS1-B-03-39 > UBA6053 > UBA6053. Next base: position 4,393 of record JBBDRC010000278.1, on the reverse strand, counting down.
GTTCGCCGGGATTGGAAAGGCGCACAATGACATCGAAAGAGGCGCGGCCCGGGGCGAGGTGAAAGCCGTGCCGCCCCCGCTGACGGAACATGATCTCGTTTTCCGCGCACCACACCGTTCGCGACCCGTCGTCATACTCCTCCATACACCAGTCCACCGGCTGATAGGTGGAGGGGCGGTGATGCTGGGGCCAGTTGAACTCAATACCGCCGGAGATCCAGGGACCGTTCAGTCCCACCAGCGCCGGTTTAATGACGTGATTGTGATACACCATGTGGTAGCCGTTGCTCTTGTCGATGGCGTAGTGCAAACGACCGCCCAGTTCGGGCAGGATCATCAGCTTCAGGATTTCGTTTTCCAGGAACACCGCCGTCCAGGCTTTTTCCACCGGCGCGTCGGCAATCTTGTCGATCACCGGATGCGGATACACCGCCCCGCTGCTGCCCTGATACACGCGTTTTTCCAGGAACATGGGATTCGGATTGGGGTCGCCAACTTCATAGGTGGGCAGAATCACCGTTTCAGACCAGGCTTGGGTGGGAGTTGTGTTCATTCGGATATCTTAGCAAAACCTTACGCTTGAGTCCATAACCCTGGTTCTGATAAACCTGATAAATATTATGAAAGCACAAGCCGAAGGATTTCCAAACCAGCGCCTGTTCCGGCTGCCGGAATCCTGGCGGCGTGTCTTTGAAACAGAAACCGTATACCAAAGATAAACGGAATGCTATTCATTTTTTCCTTTCAGCTACGAAATATATCGTGTATATTTCATCCTAACTGAAATATACACGAAATATGTATCTTCCCCGAACCATCACCAAGAGCCTGGAGCAAGCCAGCCGACATTTTCCCGTGGTCTTGATCACGGGACCGCGCCAGATCGGAAAAACCACCTGTTTAAAGGAGTCTGCAAAGCCGAACCGATCCTATGTGACCCTGGACGATCCGCAGGCCCGGGAACTGGCAGTGGAAGATCCCAAGCTTTTTTTGCAACGCTTCCCTCCCCCGGTTCTGATTGATGAAATTCAATATGCGCCCGCGTTGTTACCCATCATTAAAATGGCGGTGGATGAAGGGGCCGCCAAGGGAAGTTTCTGGCTGACGGGATCGCAACAGTTTCATTTAATGTCCGGGGTTACCGAATCCCTGGCGGGTCGGGTCGGGATTTTACATATGCTGGGATTCTCCATGGCCGAGCAGTTGGGTGAAGCGGAGAAGTCAACTCCCTTCCTGCCGGGTGCCGCCTCCAACCGCGATCATCGGCCGATCATGAAACTTCCTGAGGTATACGAGCGAATCTGGAGGGGTTCTTTTCCCGCGGTTTGGATGGAAAAAGAGATGGACCGGGATTTGTTTTATGGAAGCTACGTGCAAACATACCTTCAACGGGATGTCAAGGCACTTGTCCAGGTGGGGGATGAACTCGCGTTTATCAAGTTTCTGCGGGCGGCGGCGGCCCGGACGGGGCAGTTGCTGAATCTCGCGGACATCAGTCGGGACGCGGGTATTGCACACAATACGGCCAGGCACTGGCTCAGCGTGCTGCAATCGTCCGGACTGGTTTACCTGCTTGAACCTTTTCATATCAATCAAACCAAACGCCTGGTCAAAGCTCCCAAACTGTATTTCATGGACACGGGGCTGGCCGCCTATCTGACACAATGGTCCAGTCCGGCGACGTTGGAGGCCGGAGCCGCCAATGGGGCGTTTTTTGAAACCTGGGCTCTCTCCGAAATCCTGAAAAGTTATTGGCACAACGGCAAGCAGGCCCCCTTTACCTTTTACAGAGACCACGATCAACGGGAAGTGGATCTGCTGATTTTCAAAGACGGCCACCTTTATCCCGTCGGGTTTAAAAAAGCCTCCTCCCCCGGAAAAAAGGATATTCAAACCTTTTCCGTGCTGAAGCAACTTAAGCATCCTGTCGGCGAGGGTGCTGTTGTCTGCATGACCGACCGTCCGATGCCCCTCACCGAATCGGTGACCTCGCTTCCGGTCGGCCACTTGTAACCCGTGGAGGTAAAAGGAGGGCTTTCAGCCCGACACATTCAAGGTTTTCCCTCCCCCCTTCCACCTGAATCCCAACAGCCTCAGCCCGTTGAGGCACACCAGAACCGTGGATCCCTCGTGGCCGATCACGCCCAGGGGAAGCGGAATACCAATGGTGAGAGAGCAGACCACCAGGATCACGATCACCGACAGGGCGAACACCAGATTCTGCGCCACGATGCGGCGGGTCTTTTTGCCCAGCGCAATGGCGTAGGCGAGCTGATTCAGATTTTCACTCATCAACACCACGTCCGCCACCTCCATGGCCACATCCGTGCCCGCCGCGCCCATGGCGATGCCGATGTGGGCCGCCGCCAGCGCGGGGGCGTCATTGACTCCGTCTCCCACCATCGCCACTCTGCCCTCCTCTGCAAGTTCTTTGACCACCCGGACTTTATCTTCGGGCAGCAATTGAGCGTACACCTCGTCGATTCCCGCCTCCGCGGCAATGGCACGGCCCACCGTTTGATGATCCCCGGTGAGCATCACCACCCGCCTGATGCCAAGCCGTTTGAGGGACTGAATCATCGTTTTCGCATCAGGGCGCACCTGATCCGCAATGCCGATGAGCCCAAGCACCTTCGCAATCCGCCCCTCTTCCTCCACCCGCCCGAGCAAAATCAGACTTCGCCCCTGACCCTGCAGACGCTCCGCATGTTGGCCCACCCCGCCATCCATGGGTGCCTGCCGGCTTTGAAAAAAATCCAGGCTGCCCGCCACCATCTGTTCTCCCGACACCCTGGCCGTCACCCCTTTCCCGGGAATGGATTGGAATTCACCCGCATCCACCGGGGACAATCCTTTTTCCTGTGCGGCCTCCCGCACCGCCATGCCAAGGGGATGTTCCGAACGCTCCTCCAGGGAGGCGACGATGGACAGCAACTGATCCTCATTCAAGCCATTGGTGGGGACCACATCGGTTACCCGGGGTTTGCCACGGGTGAGGGTGCCCGTCTTGTCAAAGGCCACAATATCAATCGAGGCCATGGTTTCCAAATGCGCGCCGCCTTTAAACAGAACGCCATGACGGGCCGCACCGCCAATGGCGGAAAGAAACGCGGCGGGGGTGCTGATAATCAGGGCACAGGGGGAGGCCACCACCATCACGGTCATCGCCCGGTAAAATGCAGGATCAAACGCCACCCCGAAAAATTTCCACGGAATCACGATCAGGCCCGCCGTGAACAGAATCACTCCCAAGGCATAATGCTGTTCCGCCCTCTCCAAAAACCGCTGGGTGGTGGCTTTCTCCGCCTGCGCCTCCTCAACCAACTCCACAATCCGGGCCAGGGTGGATTCAGACGCGGGACGGGTCACCCGGAATTCCAGGCTCCCGCTCTGATTCAGAGTTCCCGCAAAGACCTTGGCCCCGTTCTGTTTCGCCACCGGCATCGACTCCCCGGTGAGAGACGATTCATCCACCGCGCTTTCCCCCGCGGTCACCACCCCGTCCAGGGCAATGCTCTCCCCCGGAATCACCCGCACCACCGCGTCCGTCTCCACCTCCTCCACCAACCGCATGACCCACTGATCCCCCTCCCGGACCCGAACCTCGTCCGGACGCAGCCGCATCAACGCCTGAATCGCCTTCCGGGACCGGTCCATCGCATGGGTCTGCAGCACATTGGACAACGCAAACAGGAACAACAACAGCCCGCCCTCGAAGGGAGCGCCCACATAAGCCGCACCCAGAGCCGCCAGCACCATCAGCAGATCCACATCCACCACCCCTTTCCGAAGGGAATGAAAACCCGACACCACCCCGAAATAGCCGCCGGTGAGATAAGCCGCAATCCACATGCCCGTCGCAAGCCGTTCCAAACCGGGTCCCATCCATTCCGCAACCACCCCCGCCGCCAAAAAAACTCCACATCCCAGCATCAGCCACAGTTCCACCCGCCGGAGCCAGCGGTCTTTTTGATTTTGATCAGAGTTCATCCTGCCACCCTACAGGGCTATCCAACAAAACACAACTACGTAAATAACTCTACTTCAACATATTATGTAATTCATTGGTTATACGTCACCAGCGGCTGCATTGCCAAAACAACCGGCGGTTTGCGTATCGATCAACATCGGGGGATTGTATTTATGACTATAGGAAGCAGTCACTAAATAAATGTGGCTGTAGGCGTTTACGCCACAGGCCCCCGGGTGGGCACAGGCTCCGGTCCGTGGCGTAAACGCCGACGGCCACTCATTGAAACCTGATACCCTGTGCATCCTGAACCGACCCGGAGTTTGACGGCAGTAGCGCAGAGTTTACGTTCCAAGGAGGGAGTAAGATGTCGTTTGTTAGAAAGGTTCCATGTATCTCGGAGAGGAACCGCCCAGACCTCAT
>JBBDRC010000277.1:0-15948 GCA_040905625.1 Kiritimatiellia bacterium | reverse complement strand
TGCATTTGAATCTGCGATCCGTTTCGCCAGTTTGGGCCCTTAAATTGAGGTCTGGACCGTCAGGGTCCGGCCAACCGGACGCGTCTGCGGGTGGAGGATGCCTGCCAATTGTTGGAGGTACCGACTTCCTGGAAGTATCACGGCAATCTGGAAACCCTGGTGCGGCTGGTTCGCGGGTTCACCAGTAACCCCACCCTGCAGACAGCCCTGCTGTTTGACCGGGTGCTGTTCAACTGGGTGATTGGAAACGGCGACATGCACTTGAAAAACTGGTCGCTGATAGAAAACGGGCCGCTCATTGAACTGGCACCGGCCTACGATTTTCTGAACACGGGCATTCTGGCCGACGACGAGGAAGAGAGCGCACTGGAGCTGTCGGATCGAAAATCCGGTTTCGACCGGGATCTGTTGTTGGGGTTCTTTGGGCGGGAGCTTTGCCGGCTCCAGCCCGCGCGAATCGAACGGTCCATCCGTCAAGTAAAGCAGGTGGACTGGTCCGGGAGGATCGAGGCCAGCGCGTTACCGGAAATTTTGAAGGTTACTTACCTCCAGGTGGTGAAGGACCGCATGGAACGGCTGAGTGCCAGAACTCATGTGATCTCTTGATCCCGACTCTCCCCGAAAGCGCCAAATTTATCCCGATCATGCGGGAGGCGGGGCGAAATATTTACCCGCCGCTGGCGGGTCAACGCCCACAGGCCACCCGAATGCGCCACTCCCCCTGCTATGGCACATTGGGAGGCCTCACAAACTCGGACGTGGACTGTCATTTTTCCTTTGCGTAAATGGTTAATTGAAAATAGAATGTAATATTAATATGTATATGGGCGCTTATAAAGGCGATATTCTTTGCAGTTTTGGAACTGTGGGTCGCGATAGAAACACCTTTCGCAGGCGGGCCGTATAGGATTTTTTGTTATGGTAAAGCTTCATAAACAGAGCGGTTTTCTTCCCACCAAACTGAAAGTTGTTTCATAGTGTTTTCGTTTAGCTGCTTCCCCGGAGAAGGGATGGTTTGCCCTGTTAAATGACGAAAAGCCTCATAACAGGAAGTTTGGACATACCTGTTGGGGTCATTGAGATGTTGCAGAATGTAAGGTATACTTTCGTAGCCGCAATTTACCAGTAACGATGTAAGCATTCCGTTTGCCGCACCATCCTTATCAGCCCGAATATCCGCAATATAAAGCGGGATAGAATCCACTTGTCCAATATCAGCGATTGCCCCATAAACGAACCATCTATACCTGTCATACATTTCTAAATGATCTGGATTAGGTATACTTAATACCCGGTGCAATGCGGGAAGAGCCGCTGACCCCTGTTCCACCAGAAGTTTCCGTACATGGACGTCCGGGTAACTTCTCATACCGGATTCTCCACAGTCGACCCGATAAAGCCACTGGGCTAAAAATTCTGCTGAGGCACCCTCTCCCAATATATCATCCAATGCATGTATAGATTCATCAGGAGGTGTTTTCTGTAAAAGGTAGGATTCGTTCATCTGATGAAGCTTGGGAGACAAATTGTATAAGGTTTTAAAGAATTCTGTTTGGAGGTCTCCTCCCTCTACCCATTTCTGCTTTTTCAGTTTTGAAAGCAGTTGGGTAAGCCGTGCTTTCGTCTGCCTTTCAGAAATTTTCTCCAGCCAGGTGGTCCCAAAATATTCATCAGCGACGACAGGTGGTTTTGGGGACGGCGTTGTCGGCATTTTCACTATGTAAAATACCCCGAAGAGAAACAGGACGAGGAGAATGATAGCCGAAGTGACTTTATGAGTTTGAAGTTTTACGTTCATCGAATCAGTGTAGCCTCGTCTTCAGGTAAACGCAATCCTGAAGCCCGGGCCCGGATCTGTTGCCTTCGTGCCCTGTCCGCTTGACGGCATCGTAATTCGTGCTTGCGCCAGTCATCTGACCATCCCGAATAACCATTGACAGGGGCTCCCATCGGTCATACTTTAAAACTGGTCGATTGAATTGATAACCCCACCCAAGGAGACACCCATGAACTACTTGAAATTCCTACTGATAAGCACCGCCGCCGCCCTGACCTTTCTGACGGCCTGCTCGCGCGAGAGCACCCCCGCAACCGAAGAACCCACCACCATGGAGGATCTTCAGAAATCCGCCGCGGAAACCGCGGAACGAACCGGAGACACCCTGTCCAAAGCCTGGGGTGATGTTTCAAACTACACCGCGGACCGTTCAGATGAGTTGATCAACACGCTGAAAAGCACCGGAGAGAAGATCAAAGAAAAAGCCGACAGCGCCATGGACAACACCGATGAGGCATCGGATAAAGCCGCCGATCGCTTTAACGATGCCTGGAGCGCCTTCAAAGATCAACTCGACAAGGCCGGCGATGCGTCTGAAGACGCCTGGGACGACACCCGAAAAGGCTTGAAAGATGCCATGGACAATCTGAACGCCGCCTATCAGGACCTGGTCGATTAATTCCCGACAGTGAGAATACCTGCAAAAAACCCGTGCCTGTGCGGCACGGGTTTTTTATTTTCCGAAGAGTTCCCGGGGGAGATTTCGCGGCTGCCACTCCGGCTGATCCAGAGTTCCTTTCAATTGGACTTCAATCAATTTTCGAATGGGCCACAGCACCACCTTCAGCGCTTCCGACAGAATCCCTTCGCTGAAAAGCTGCACTTTCAGACTGGCCGCGATCCGCTGATCCTCAAATCGATACCATCCATCCCCCCCGATGGAGAGCAGATTGCCTTTCAGAAAAAGCGATTTCGAACTGACAAACCCTTCTCCGACCTCGAAATCGGCTGAAAAATCACCTTGGGAAGCATATCCGAATCCCCGCACCACATTGTTCAGGATCTGACTCAGTCCCAGCAACAGGGGGATTCTGAACAAGGTTCCCCCTTCTATGGTGACACGACCGTTGCCCGTCAGGGTGTCAAATCGGGATACCGTTTCCCGGTCCTTCATAGCTCCCGCCAACTCCAGTCTCAGTTCCAAGTGACCGCTGTAGGGGGTATCCTCGGTATCAGTGGCTTTAGTGATGACCTCAAACAGATCCACCTGATCCACGCGCAGATTGAGATCAAATGCCGCTTCGTCCGAGAACATGTCCGTGGCCGTAAACACCGCCTCCAACTTTCCGTCCACCAAAACTCCTTTCACATCCGGCAACGTCAGAGTTTCCCCCTTCAGGCTGAAGGTGGACCCGATTTCATCGAACAACAGCCATTCCAGCACCACATTGGTGAAGGAAGCGCTTCCCTCCAACTCGTTTTGATCGGGTTGTTTGAAATTCAACCGCCCTTTCATATCAAACCGACTGTCCCCCCGGAAACGGACCGGCCGGGCGAACTCCACCACGCTTTCTCCCGCCAATGGCAGTAAATCCGGCAGATGAAAGTTGCTGGTCAATTCCAGAGTCGTACCGGAGAAATCAGGTGGAAAGCTCAACCACCCCTGCAATCGTTCCTCTCCCCGGCCGGCCAGCAGATCACGAACGGTCAGCCCCTCTTTGTCGAATTCAATCCGGGCCCGAAACTGATCAAACAGGGTGCCTTTCCACAACAACGCCTCCGCATCCAAGTCGATGGTGAACACCAGTGGGCCGCTCCGGGACGCTTTTGTCAGATCCAGCTCGAATTCAGGCGGTTTTCCGCGGAACTCCCACTCCCGCAGCAACCCTTCCGCGCGGGCGGGGACCAACGACATGGCCATGTCCGGATAAAATGCCCCTTTCAGGCCCACGTCGACTTTTCCGGTATCAAAATCGAGCAGAACATCTCCCTCCACCCGGCCGGCCCCATCCCCCTGGCCCACCTGCCCCCGGATGTCACGCAATTCCAGCCGGGGACCGTTTCGATCCACCACAAGCGCCAGTTCCTGAAAAAAGGCATCCCGATAGAATCCGTTTCGGACCAGAAACGTGCCGGACACCCGTTCGCCGGGTTTCGCAAAGGAATTGGGGCCGAGACGAAGCTGGAAATCCACCTGATCCTCCAGCCGCAATTGGAGTCGATCCAGAAACGAACGCAGGGGAAAGGGACACAGGGCTTCCAGAGCATACCGGCGAAGCTGATTGTCCAGTTCCAGGGTGAACATATCTTTTTCAAAATCGACCCGCGCGTTTCCGCTGATTTGCCTCTGTTCATTTTCCCGCACCCGGAATTCCTCCACCTCCAATATCTTTTCCTGATAACGGGCCGCCAGTTTGAAGGCTTCAAAGCTGAATCCCCGGTGCCTCGCCACTTCCCGATGATCCACGTTCACTTCCACGGTCCCGCCGCGATTCTCTCCACCGGCCGGGCCCAGCACCACCTTCACTTCCGGAGGGGACTCGAAATCGAAGGCCTCCAGGAAATCCAGTATCGCGGCCACATTTTCAGCGATCCGTTTGATCTTTTTTTGTGCGAGTGCGCCCTTCTCCCGGGATGTGGGATCCGGTTTCATCATTTCGCCCGTCACCTGTAACTTCATTCCCGAAAGCAGACCGGTGCCGGACGGAATGCGAATCCGATCTTTTTCAATCAGAAACCGTCCGTGAATCTCCTCAAATGTAAAAAGCCGGCGCGTCTGCAGGTCATCCGCCCACATACCCAACTCGGTTTGCAAACGCGCGTTGACCACCTCCAGGCTCCCCCGCCAGTCATCCCTCCAGAATTTACGCAATCGACGCGGATCGTACGTCACCTCATCCGCCTGAAAAACCGGCGACACCAAATCACGGGCCACATACATCCGTACATTCAGAATATGGAATCCCCGAAAAGGGTGATAGGAAAGCTCTTCCATTTCCACCCTCACCGGCACGTTTCCCCACCGCTCCAAGCCCGCGGAAATCCAGGATCCGGGCACCCCGATCAAAAGCAGACAGCCCGCGCACACCAACCCGAACAGAGGCAGGAACAGCAGGATCCGGCAGAAGTGTCGGAGTTTACTCGTTTGGGTTCGCGGGGACATTTGGAGGGGGAGCGGGATCCGGGATCCCGGACACGATGGGTTCCTGTATCTCTTCCACACGCGATCGGGGAAGTTCAAACACCAGATTCCGACCCTGTAAGAGGGCGTACACCCGGTCATCCGATTGCGAGTCATGGATCAACAATGTATGATTTGTCGGATGGGGTCCCCCCAGACCAAGGGAAACCCGTATCGTGGGTTCGTCCAGGCCATACGGCTCCAGTGAATCGGGATTCAGGGCCACCAACTGTTCCGCATACAAGGTCGACAGGCCGGCAAGCAACTGTTCAACCGCCAACGGGTTGACCACCCGCCCTTCCGTACCGGTACTCCAGGGTTGTTGCGTATTCACTCGCGACACCACAGTTGCCTCATTCCCCCGGGTCACACTCAGCCGCACCACCTGATCGGGGTCAAAATTCAACATTTCCCTGGAGAGGTAGGAGAGAACATCCACCGGACTGAAGCGCACCAGATCGGGTACCACCTGTAAGATTTCCCCGTCGCCGCCGGCCCGCAGCCAGGCACGACCCGGGGGGATGTCCCCCTCCAGCACGTCAAACCGATCCGCCTGAATTCCCCCGTTCACCATTCGTTCGAACGAAACGCTGTACAAGGCTTTTTTCTCCGGATCCGCGGCCAGAAACAATTCCACCCGGGAATCCAGCCAGGTCCTCAACATCCTCTGTACCCGCAACAGCGAGGCATCCCGTTCCACCGGAGTGCGGACTTTCCAGAAATCTCCGGCTTTTTCCAGCCGCACTTTCTCATCCGGGGTCCGGATGTCCACCGCCGAGAAGGCGTCCGGTTCGGCCCTCAACACCCGGCGGTCCCGGAAGGTGTCCATTTGAGAGTTCGCCAGAATCCGAAGCCCTTTGGACACCATCACCAGCCCCTCCTGACCTGAAAGACGCGCATAGCAGGCCTCCGGTTCCGCAGGCACATCCCCGCCCACCACGATCTCCACCGGCACCTGGGAAGTCGCCGACCACATTCGAATCACATCCTCGCGGCTTCGAAAGACCTCCAACACCTCGGACGAGGGATCATTCACAACCCCCAGCAAACGCGCCTGTAAAAATTTCTCCACCAATTCCGGTATTTTATCCTGATGCGCGTACCCGCTGAAGGGGTCATCGAACCACCATTCTCCACCTGATTTTTCCAAGCGGGTCACCCGGTCCTCCGTGATCAGGGCCAGGGCCCGCACATCCGACCGATTCATCGGAAACAAATTCTTATCCCGAAACGCGAACACGTTCCGCGGCAGGATCTCCAGCAGATCCGAAGAAACCAGCATCACGTTCTGCGAGTCCTCTTCCTTCACATACAGGGCGTTGCCCAACGGGCTGGGATCTCCAATCCGGTACTCCCGCCGCTCCGCGCCCGTTCCAAGTGTCAGCACCACCCTCGGCACCGCCAACCCGTAATCCGCCAGCGTCCGCCCGTCCTGCCGCATATCCGCAGGCGTAATCAGCACCCCGCGGCTCAGGGTTCGGAACCGGGCCAGCAGTTGCCGCACCACCGCCTCCCCCGCCCTCGCTCCTTTCGGATGTTCGAGTTCCCAGCCCTGATTCGTCTGAAACATCATCACCTCATACTCCGGAGTCCGCAGCCCGATTCGGTTGATGCGCTCCACCGGAAGGTCAAAGGCCTGCCGGTCCATCGCCTTTCGCTCCTCCGTGGACAGCGAGCGAAGCTCGAAGAACCAGATATAGGCTCCCAGTCCGGCCACCGCCAACAACAACATAACGGTTTTGGCATTTCGCATGTCAGCCTCTCCTCCGCAGGGAAACCACCAGTCCCAGTCCCAAAACCGCCCCCGGCAATGCCACCGCCACCCACAACAGCAGCCGGGTCAACTCCTTCCGATTCACCTGCAATCGAATTTCATTCACATCTTTGGGGGCGATTTCCAATAAATGTTCCTGTTGAAGCAACCAGTTCACTGCGTTCTGCATCAACACCATTCCCCCGCCATTGTTCAAAAAATTGCCGGGGAACAGCGAATCACCAAACACCACCAGCCGCTTGGCGCCCACCTGGTTTTCCCCGGAAAGTTCTCCGGAGAGTTGCCACTCCACCGCCGCCGCGATCGGAATGGGGCCGGGTACATCCCGCCGCTCATCAAAGCTCACCGGTTCCCTGTTCGGCTCCGATTCCGCCCAGCCCTGATCCGTACTCGCGGCCAGGGCGGTGTATTGCGGACGGTCCGCGGCGGATTCCTCCTGTGCCGCCGGCAACACGGAGCGGGGCCGGATAAAAATGCTGCGGATGGATTGCATCGAATCGGTAATGCTGTGTTGCGCATATCGCGTCACATGCAAATCGGGTCCCCGCAACGTCCGCGAGGGATCCACCACCACATCCGGACTCAACTGTATGCCGAATTCCTTGAGAAACGGAACCAGTCCGGCGTCTTCCTGGGCATCCACCAACACCAATAACCGACCCACGTTCATCATGTACGCCCTCAACAAATCAATTTCAGGCTGCGAGATCCGGGTGCGCGGCCCGGCGATCACCAACAGATCCGCATCCTCCGGCACCCGTTGCGTCTCCTCAAGATTCAGGGTTTTCAAGTTGAGATGATCCGCCTCCAGACGCTCCCGCACAGAAGAATACCCCTGAGGCACATTTTCGAAATTATCGATTTCCTTTTCCCCGTGGCCGGACAGGAAATAGACCACCGGACGTTCGGTCCGGGTCAGTTCCAGCACCGCGCTGGTGATCACCTGTTCGCCACGGAATCCCACCATACGCGGGTCTTGACCCATTTGCCGTTCTGCATCCGATTCCATCACCCGCATGCGCGCCAACGGCACCACCAGGTGCCGGTCCCGATAACTTACAATCAACTGATCCGGCTCCGACACCTCAAACCGGGCACGCAGATCCTCCGTTTCGCCGATATCCCGGTCCGGATCCACTTTCTCCACCCCCACCCGCGAATTCAGTTGACGGTATTCCTTCAACAAATCCTCCACGGAGTCGGCACCCTTAAAATCCTGACTCATCAGCAGAATCAGCTTCATCGGTTCCTCCACCTGCGCCATCACCGATTCCGTTTTGGGGGAAAGCCGGGTCAACTGCAGCCGGCTCCAATCCTCACGCAGATATTGTCTCATGCCGATAAAATTCACCATCGCCCACAACAACACCAACAGCAGCAGGTTCACCCCCAGATGCATTCCGGTGACCCCCTTGCGGATCCGGGTGGTCCAAACCATTTTACGGGCGGTATGAATAGAAGACTCCATTTTCATGCCCGCCACCTTCTCGATTCCAGCAGACGTGTCGTCACCGTTAACATCAGCAGGGTGCTCGAGACATAGAGCACCACCGCCCGGGTATCGACCACGCCCCGTCCGAACTCCAACATGTGCAGCACCGGGGACAACGGTTCGGCAAACCGGCGCAAGGCGGGAACCGGACTGACTTCAGGCAAAAATCCGGCCAGAAAAATCAGAGCAATCACCGCGAACGAGGAAATCGAGGCGATAATCAGATTTTCCGTCAAGGCACTGCACAACAGTCCGATCGACAGAAAAAAGCTTCCCACCAGGAACACCCCCAGATACGCGGCGGCCAGCGCCCCTGTATCCATTTCCACCGACCCGCCCGAAATACGTTGCAGCATGGGAAAATACAGCAGTGTGGGGAGCCACATCATCACGTAGACCGTCAGAATTCCCAGGAATTTCGAAAGCACCACCGCCCCGTCCCGCACCGGAGCCGTCAACAGCATTTCCAGGGTGCCCGAACGTTTTTCCTCCGCGAAAGAGCGCATACTCAGCACCGGAATCACCATCAACACCGCCACCCAGCCGATGCCGCCGAACAGCGCCCGCAGCAATTCATAAAAAGTTGCGCCATTCATCAGCCGCACGTTGGCGATGAACCAAAACCCCATTCCCATCACCACCAGGAACATGGTGGACAGGATGTACGCGACCGGCGACACGAAATACGAGGCCACCTCCCGTTTCCACAAAGCAAAAAACCGGCTCATGATCCGTTGTCTCCCGTGGTCATATTCACAAAGGCCTCTTCCAAACTGTGACGCTTCGCCACCAACTCACGCAGAACCCATCCATGTCCTTGCACACAAAGAAAGACCTCCTCCCGATAATCCGCGTCGGTTGTGAATGTCAACTCCGCGCCGGCCCACGCTCCCTCCCGCGCCACGGTCACCGATTTCACATCCTCCAGGGCCTGAAACGCCGTTTCGACCTCCGCGGCCTCCGCCTTCACCTCCACCCGGAGTTGAGAGCCCGAGAACCAGCGGTGACTCAATTCATTCAGCGGGGACGACTCCAGAATTTTTCCCTTGTGCATCACAATCACCCGGCTGCAGGTGGCCTCGATCTCACTTAAAATGTGCGACGAAATCAAAATCGTGTGCGAAACCGCCAATTCCCGGATCAAATTCCGAATCTGCACAATCTGATTCGGGTCCAGACCGATGGTCGGCTCGTCCAGTATCAGCAAATCCGGATTGTGCACCAGTGCATCCGCGATTCCCACCCTCTGACGATAACCCTTGGACAACTGCCCGATCAATCGGTTTTGAACGTCCGTCAGACCGCACCTCTCCATCGCCCGCTCCACCCCGGCGCGACGATGACGGCGCGAAGGTCCTTTCAAATCAAAGCGGTACCTCAGATATTCCCACACCCTCATATCCAAATACAGCGGACAGGTTTCCGGCAGGTATCCCAGTCGTTTCCGCACCTCCAACCCGTTGCGGACCACATCCAGACCGTTCACCTTCACCTCCCCTCCCGTGGGAGAAAGATATCCGGCCAGAATACGCATGGTGGTGCTTTTGCCCGCCCCGTTCGGACCCAGAAACCCCACCACCTCGCCCGGGGCCACCGAAAAAGACACATCCTCCACCGCCACCACGCCGCCTGGATATTTTTTGGTTAAATGCTGAACGTCGATCATGGGTTAGGGAATTTAAAAATTGGGGAATTGGGATTTGGGATGTCAGGTGCCGGGTGTTCTGAAGGAGTTACGACATTCCGGCGGGATTCGGCGTTCAAGAGTAATAAGGATTTGTTCCCGCGTCATGATCCGTGGCGTCAATCACATGGCGGACACTCGGCACCGCCTCCTTGATCGCCCGTTCAATCCCGAATTTCATGGTGGCCCGGCTGCTCGCACAGCCCTGACACCCCCCTCCCATCTCCACAAACACATCCTGACCGTCAATCCGGTTCAGTTTCACCCATCCCCCGTGCGACGACAACGCCGGATTGATGTTTTCCGCCAGAATCATCTCAATCAATTCGCGCACATTCTGATCCAGCGGGGCCGATTTCAGACTCTCCCGTTTCGCCTCGTCCAACACGGATTCCCCCGCCAGAAGCTGTTCCTTTAAGATCGGAATCAGCTTCCCGGCCACTTTCGGCCAGGGATCGGGGGAATTCTTGGAAATGGTGAAGGTGTCGCGGTGAATTTTCACATCGGTGACCCCCTCCACCCCGAAAATCGCCTCGATCAGGGCGCTTCCCGGCGCATCCGCCGGGCTGCGGAACTGAAAGGTCCAGTCGTCCGGGAAAATATCTCTGGACACAATAAAGCGACAACTGTTGGGATCCGGTGTAAATTCACCGCGAATTCGAATATCCTGGGTAATGGTCTCTGACATGCACCCATCCTAGATCAGAATTCCGCATGTTCAATCGAAATCGTCGGGTGATCCGCGTGTCGACTGTCTGGAACTGGACCCAATAGCTTTTCGAACAGGGTCTAACTACCAAATTCTGGAGGGATCCAAAGGCATATGGTCGGCGTTGTCATATTCCGGCCACGCGCGTGACATGGCCGCCTCCGGCCAGCCGATCCGATCCAGCATGGCAACCAACTGGTGCATCAAATCCGTTTTGCGCATTCCATGATTGATCACGCTTATGTCCCGAAGAACCGTGCAGTCCGCGTCCGCTTCTTTAAGCCGGTCGAACACCTTGAGCGACATCGGACGGTGGCGGCAGATGCTTTGGGCGATATCCACCCGTAAATGACCCGGATCCCCCGGCCAGATCCCGGTAAGGGCCAACAACTGGGCGGCTTCGAAGGCCGGATGGTCCGTGGGAAGATCCTCGTACCAGTACAGCGGAATACCCGCCCGGAGGAGTCGGCGCTGATACTGAAACAGATCATTCCCCTTCAGGTTGGGGTGCCCCGGTTTCGTATCCAGACAATAGGCGGCCAACTCCCCGGCGGCCTCCCCGATTTCCCATTCGGTGTTGTGCAGTCTGTAGGCTCCATTGGTAATCTGAGTGACCCCGATTCCCTTGTTCGCCACCGCGAAATTTACCAGATCCGGACTCACCAGCGCCCCCAGGGGAATCTGATAGGGCCGGGTCATCTGCGCCATGCCTTTCCCTCCCGCCGAGCGGGTGTGAATATCAATCATATAGGACCCCACCCCGACCGAATTCGCGAACGGCCTGGCACGCGCGGTGTCCAGGCATTTGGTCGAAAGATCCTGCTCCCGCACGATTTCGCAGGCCCGCAATCGACGTCCCTCGCGCACATACGGCCCCTGGGCCAGACCGTCTTCGGTCCCCGTCGCCTCCGGCATCGGACGCAGTTCCGGATAGCCTTTTCCCCCGTCGTCGCGGGGTGCCTCCGTTTGCAGCCAGTACAAATAGGCCCGACTCAGTTGACGCGCCTGCTCCAACACCCGCTCCGGCTCCCCGTGCTCCAGGAAGTTGTCGTCCTTGAAATCATTACTGGACACATTGATCACCGCCCGACTGTTCAGTCCAGGCTCCTCGAAATTGCGGTTGTCGACCAGACAGCGGTAAAACCAGAACGGAATGATCCGTTCACCCGTGTCCCGACTGAACTCCAAATCAAAAAAGGAGCCCGGCTGATCAGGTTTTGCCCCAAGATTTCCCAAAGAAAATTTCTGACGGTCCCGCAGGTCCTCATATCCCTGCGGTTTGGGAATGGTAAAGGAACCTCCCGGCACGAATTCAACCGCGATACAATACGTAAAGGACTGAATCGCCCGCCGATCAGCGGTTTCAGGGGCGTGCGGTTCCTCAAAATCCTGTTGGCGCTCCTCCCCCAGGCCATAGTCGAGTCCCAGTAATGGATAGGTGTCGCCGGTTTCAGTTCCGTCCAGGAAAAAATCCGCCCGAATCACCAATTCGTCGGCGGTTTTCAGCGAACGGCACCGGACCGACAGCACCCGGTTTCCCTCCCGTTCGGCCGCCACCGGAACATGACGTGTGAAAAGTGTGAGCCGGCCCGACCGGATCGGTTCCGCCAGCATGTTGAGCAGAAGATCGTGGGCCACGTTGGATTCCCCGGTCACCGCCGTGCAGGCCGCGTTCCCTGCACACAAATGCAACTGGGCGGCCCCCAGGGGGGACAAGGGATAGTTGTTTTTGTAATACTCTCGCAGACCCTCGCGAAAATGTCCATATCGTCGGTTGAGAATCGTTTCCCCCACCGGATCATAAAATTCGTCCATCACGCACAGAGCCTGACTGGTCGCCTGCCCTCCGATCCAGTCGAATTCATCCGTCATCGCCACCGAATACCCCCGGTCCGCTAGCGCCAAAGCCGCCGCGACCGCACCGAATCCACCGCCAATAATCGCCACATCCACCTGAATTCCATCACTCATTGTTGCCTTTTCTCCATTTCAAAACTACGCACAGATATACAAAAGTCTTTGTATATATATTTATCCGCCTCTGTCAATCAGCGATTGTCTTTTTGAATAAAGAGAGTTTTCCTGGCGGTCGGTGATGGATGTCCATGTCTCCATGATCGAAAAAGATAAAAAGAAGTTTCGGTTTTTTTGCTGCCTCTGATTATTCTTTGCGAAAAAGATTCCGAATCTGATCGACGGTCATTTCCGATTCTTCGGGGACCAGCGGTTCGTTGTCCAGATACGCCAACAATGAACGGGTCATTTGCTGTCCCACGATGCCCCCGGCCTCGAAATCGATGGATGTCACCAGTAATCGTCCTTTGCCCACGGTAACCTCAAACATCAACCCCAGATTTTTGGGTTCAAACCAGTCCGGCACCACTTGGACGAGAGGCCGGATTCCTTTGGGCAGTTCAAGGGTTGCCGCCTTGGACACCAGATACCACCACTGCCAATTACTGTGCATTTCCGTGGGGAACAGCGCTAGCGCCGGATGATCCGGATCACAGAGGATGCCAAGAGTGTGAGGCGGCTGACCCCGGGTCCAGGCGGTGTTCCAAAAAATCGGCGAAAATCCGAGGGCTGCATCTGTGGCAACGGATTGGGGATCCGCCTGAAGCCACAGGGTTTCACCCTGTTCCAGACGGTGCCCGGCCTCTTCATCAAGTCGTCGGATGATCCGTCTGTCCTCCGGAGGATTCTCATCCGGAGGAAACAGCCACAGATCCCAGGAGTTTTCGCAGGGAGTGTCCTCGATCCTCACCCGCAGGGTCATTCGAGCCGGGGCGGGGACCTCCCGCAGCGGGACCCGGAGTTCGGTAACCGGATTCAGATCTCCACAGCGCAGATCACAAACAACTGTTCCCTGCAAGGACGGATGCATAAGACGGCCCTGCTCATCCACCAGGTCCCATTGGATCCTGGCCGCTTCCAGATCTTCGGGACCATAGTGGGCGATTTCAATCTCGGCGGCCAGTTCCTCGTCCGGGGTGAAGACCCGCCGGGACAACCGTGCGAGAGGAACCACCGGGGAACAGAAACACCTGAATTCTTTCGCGGTGAGGTAGGGTTTGGGCTCCCAAAACGCATCCAGAACCCCCACCAGAGCGGTGCCCTGACCGGGAAAATCATTCAGGCCCAACAACTGAAAGCCCCCGAATCCGGGGGTCCGCAGCGAGGCTTCAATCTCCTCTTTGTACGCCAGGACCTGCAGTTTACCCGAGGCCAACAGAAAGTCATGGGCCTGATCAGCCATTCCGGCCTCGGTCAGAAAATCCTGGAAGATCTCAAAATTCCGGGCTTTCATCACCCCGGTGTATTTTTTAATTTCCTCAAAGTCGGGATACACGCACCACTGGCCGATCTCATGGCTGACCACGGGAACACTCCGTTCCAAGACGAACTCCCGGTAATCATGCACGGTTTCAGGAGGTTGTCCGTTGATGCGGCTGTTCAATCCCGCGCCCCAGGGCTGAATCCGGGGCTGAGGCATATTCTGAAAGTCGTTTTCCGGCAGTTCGGGCCATCCCGCCCCACTGGTATGGAGCCGTCGGGGATCCTGCTCTTTCCAATAGGAAACCCAGGTTTTCAGGTAGTCGGGATGGCGCTCTCCTCCGGGCTCGTTTCCATAGGCCATCATCACAAATGAAGGATGGTTCCCGTACAGGGAAACGATACGCGCACCCTCCTCGTATAACCACGAATCCACCGGTGCTCCATCCCCAAGGGTCTCCCCGTTGTTGACCCACGCGGCGCATTCCGCCTGCAGATAAAACCCCATCTCGTCCGCCACATCGAAGGCCGCTTCCGGCGGACACCATGAATGAAAGCGGACATGATTCAGCCCATGATCCCGACACGCTTCGAAAATTTTCCGCCAGGACGCCTTGTCGGCGGGCGGATAGCCCGTCAGTGGAAATGCGCAGCACTCCAGGGTTCCCCGTAAGAACACATTCCGCCCGTTAATCGTAAATTGGGTTCCCTGCTGTCGAAAGTCCCGCAGCCCGAACCGCAGCGAATGCTCTTCATCCCCCAGTTTCAGTTTCAAGCTGTATAGATTCGGAGAAAATTCATCCCAGAGTTTCGCGGAGTCTCCCAGCCGGATTTCAAAGCCGCAGTTGCCCCCTTCGTCATTCCAGGAGGCGGAAACCTCTCCCGCGCACGCCGCGATCCCCGGTCCTTCGACCGACCAGGCCAGCCCACCCCCGCCCTGCACCGCCTCCATACAACCGATCCGAACCTCAACCCGAACCGAACGGGTGGCGATGTCCGGAAACACCCGGGCGGTTTCGATCCGCACCGGATCCGACGCCACCAGTTCCATTCGCCCCGTGATCCCGTTCCAGTTACCCTGGGTATGATCGGAAACGCTGTGGGCGTTGATTCCCACGCCCACAATCATGCGGTTGTCCACCCGCACGGTGATGCGGTGGGTTCCGGGGGTAAGAGTTCCGGAGAGATCATGCTCATGCGGAACCGAGAGACTGTCGCGGGTGGAGACAAAGATATCATCCACCCACACCCGGGTTTCCCAGTGCGGCCGTTCCAAAACCAACCGAATACATTGTCCGTTCCAGACTTTGGGGATTTCCACATCTCTCCGGTACCAGACCGCGCCCGCATACACAGCGGGCGGCTGAAGGAAAAACGGCATTTTAAAATCCGACTCTACTCGGTAGGCCGCGTATTTCGGTTTTTTCCATTCACAATCCTGGATGCGTCCAATCAGACCGACCCAGGGGGAATCCACCGAGGGCGCGTCCCCGATCTTCAGTTCGGGCAGGGAACCGGGGAGATGCCCCGACAAGTCGAAGTCTTTTTGCGACCGGTTTTCATGGATTCCGCAGTCAGTGGGGTCCAAAGCAATTTGCCAGTCACCGGAGAGGTCAAGAGATTTCACAGTCGATTTCATTTTCATTCCTGTTGTTTGGTTTAGTGTTTTCCGAGTATATAAGCCACCGGATGATCGGGTCTCGCCGCTGCCAGTGAGGTGAGTGCGGAATCCCGGGCCTCCTTGTTCCCCATGTACGAGGTGGGCACCGGAATGTTTTTGTAGCGGGAAATATCGGTGCCCGGAGCCTAACGCAGATTACATCCGCAACCCAAAAGGCCAGCACGCTCTTGTGCGCACGGGCGATGCATGAACGAAGGTGTCCGGGGCCTTATTGGCCTTTTGGGTTGCGGATGTTTCATTTTCTTTTCGAGTGGTTGTGGATCGTGCATAAAAGCGGCAGAACGGGCCATGGCACCGTGA
This sequence comes from Kiritimatiellia bacterium, assembly GCA_040905625.1. Lineage (GTDB taxonomy): Bacteria > Verrucomicrobiota > Kiritimatiellia > SS1-B-03-39 > UBA6053 > UBA6053. Next base: position 77 of record JBBDRC010000277.1, on the reverse strand, counting down.
TGGGCGTGTTTCCACGCTTTCCCCCGAAGGGTCAATGGATTATAATGCGGTCCATGAACCCGTTCCACCAAAAACAT
>JBBDRC010000276.1:0-16006 GCA_040905625.1 Kiritimatiellia bacterium | reverse complement strand
CCGCAAATGGCCGCGCTCTGTCAGAGCAACCTGGCCATGTTCGATTTGGCCGCGGACGCGTCCATCCATAAAAGTATCGAAGCCGCCGTGCACGCCCTCATGCTCGACCCCCTCACCGCCGCCGTGTGCAGCCCCCGGGAAATCCGGGCCATGACCCTGGAGATGTTCAAGGCTGAAAAGGACTTTCTGCCCGGATATAGATGAGAAGTCGGATAGTAGAGGTCAGAGGTCAAAGGAAATGATGAATGACAAGTGACGATTGACTTCTGACAAATGTCGACAGCCTTCTACGGATTCATTTTCCCCATCAGTCGGGGAAAGGGAATGGTTTCCCGGATGTGTTTGAGTCCGCAAATCCAGGAGACCGTGCGCTCGATGCCGAGACCGAAGCCGCCGTGGGGAACGGATCCGTAGCGGCGCAGATCCAGATACCATTGGTAAGGCTCCGGGTCCATCCCCTCCTCCCGCATTCGGATCAGGAGGGTATCCAGATCATCCTCCCGCTGACTGCCCCCGATAATTTCCCCGTAGCCTTCCGGTGCCAGCACGTCCAGATTTCTCACGGTGCGGGGGTCGTCGGGATTTTGCTTCATGTAAAAGGCCTTGACCTCCCGGGGATACTCGCTGACGATCAGCGGACTCTCAAACTGTTTGCTTAAAATGGTTTCCTCATCTCCGCCGAAATCGTGTCCCCACTGAAAATTCTTTGCATCGTGCATGTGAGCTGGCTGATGGTCAATCCATCGCTCCAGTTCTTTGATCCGATCCTGAATCTCCTGAATTTCCCGGCTGAGTTTTTCCACCTTCCACGCCTTGGTCACCTGCGTCAACTGCGATTCTTTTTGCTTCACATCATCCTTCAACGTCTGAACCTCGCCCACCGCCTCCTCCAATTCAGCATCCAGTTTGGCGTGCAGCTCCGGACTGTGCAACAAATCCACCGCTTCGGAATAGGTGAGTCGGGGAAAGGGAGCCTGAATGTATTCAAGGGCGGTCAGGTCCCGGCCCAGTTCCTCCAGTTCGACCCGTTGATGGGTGAGAACCGACGTGACCAGGTGACACAGAAATTCCTCCGCCAGCACCTGCAAATCCTCCAACTCGAAAAAAGCGATTTCGGGTTCAATCATCCAAAATTCGGTCAGATGCCGCCGGGTTTTGCTTTTCTCCGCCCGGAAGGTGGGTCCAAAGCAATACACCTTGCCAAGGGCCATGGCTGCGGTTTCCAAATAGAGCTGACCGGTCTGCGCGAGATAGGCCGGCGACCCGAAATAATCCAGCTCGAACAGGGTGCCCGCCCCCTCTGCGGCTCCCGGCTGGAAAATCGGGGTGTCGATCAGAGTGAATCCCCGCTGATCAAAGAATTCCCGGGCCGCCGTAATCACTCGATGCCGAATACGCAGAATCGCGCCCTGACGCGGGCTGCGCAGCCACAAATGCCGATGCTGCATCAGGAAATCCACCCCGTGCTCCTTTCGGGAAATCGGATACTCCAGAGCCTGCTGATGTACCTCAACGGATTCGATCGACACCTCCACTCCACCCGGTGAGCGCGGTTCCCCGCGCACCGTTCCCGTCAGGGTCAGGCTGCTTTCCTGCCCCACACCCTCCAGGGCGGCGAACGCATCCGGTTGCGATGCCTCCACCGTGCATTGACAGGTTGCGGCACCGTCCCTGAATTCCACAAACCGTATTCTACCGCTGGAACGCATTGCCCGCATCCAGCCACGCAGGCAAACGGTTTCGCCAAGATGGCGGGGCAGATCGGAAACAGAGCAGTGTGGAGTCGTTTTCATCGTAAAAAAGGGGTTGGAAACATGGAAAGGGATCGGGCCTCAATCGATAAAGCCTTCTTTCGGTTTTGCAACCGTGTTTTGCATAAGGACATTTCCGTACAATTTCATTGTGACAGAGTATTAGAGCGGTGAGAGTCCGGCAAGGAATCCAATCAGCCCCCGCCCGGTGAGCATATACACCAAGGTGCCGGGGATCATGCCGAGAAACGTGCCTCCCAGGAAGGTCGCCAGGGAAATGTGACTGATCCCCAGCATCCAGTTAATCGGCGGAAACAGATAAAACAGCAGCCGCATTACCAGCACGGTGCTGAATCCGTGGGTTTCAAGACGGTGTTCGTACTGCCGGATTTTGGGAGGGATGCGTGGATCGACGGTTTCACGCAGGAAATATCGACTCAGCAGGAAACCGATCAGGGCCGCGCCCATGCCCCCGCACAGACTCTGCGCGAACGCCACGTGGAACGGCCACACCGCGGCCGCCGGGAGGATCATGAGTACCGGCGGCACCCCGCATCCACCCAGTACAGCGATCAGTAACGCATATCCCACCGCCGCCGGCCACCCCCGCTCAACGATGGCGGCCGGATGGAAGACCTCGAACCCGAACACCAGCCCCGCCATCGCCCATAGCGCCACCACCAGACTGCAGAGCAACAGGGCGGGCGCACCCTTGAGTTTTCCGGTCACGTCTCCATCTCCGGACGGGTGTCCAGCTCGGCGCACCATCTCAGCAGATCGTCCCGAAGCCGAAGCTGCAGGTCGTGCGGATGCAGGGCCAGACGCAGAGGCATCCCTCCGCGGGAAACTTTCCGGTTCCAGACATTGGATACTGTAAGCGCCGCGGCCCGGAAACGGGTGTCGGCCTGGAAGCCCATCAAAGGACTCCGAATGAATTGCCGCCGGCGACGGTCGTACACCCCCGTCAGGGTCTCATAGGTATCGAAGGGCAGCCCGTCGAGGTCCCGCCGCGAAACGGTGCCCATGGCCCAGGCGGGCGGTACATAGTGCGTGGGTGACGGCAGCCCCTGTTGCCCGAACCATGCGTGATTTCGGCGGATCAACTCCACGATCTGCTCGCGGTCGAGGGCGAGATGCTCGGCAACGTAGCGGGAAATCAGAACTCCATGCAGCTTGTGCCACAACGTTTTCCGATGCTCCACCCGATGCGTCCAGCCGTGTCCGGCGGGCAAATGCCCCTCCCCGAACCAGGTTCTCAATTGATCAATCCCCTCCGGGGTCCAGGTTCCTCCCGGGATCACCAGCAACATAACCCGGTCCACACCGATTCCGCGCAGGGTGTCGATCATGTTCCGCACCGGCTCCAGCGTGTCCGGAGCGACATCGTGAATGGATATGTGAGCCGGTACTCCCATTTCAACCGCGGGGATGGAGGGAATTGAACAGGTTCATCCACTCCTCTGTGGTTTTCCGGTTCATATCGTGCGTGGCATCTCGGGCGGTGCGGGCGATCCGGATGCGTTCCTCCACGGATGCCGCCTGCAACCGACTCAGAGCATCGGTAACACTTTCCCCCTCCCGGATGACGCAGAGCCCCCTGGCAAGATCCGGCCAGCGAAGGATTCCGCAGTTCTCCGACACCAGCATCAGCCGCTCGCGGGCCATGGCCTCCAGCGCGATCGATCCGAACGATTCGTGTTCCGAGGGCAGCACCACCACGTCGGCCTCATCCACCCGTTCCAACAAGGCCTCCCGGGACAACCAGCCGGTGAACTCCACATTCTTCAATCCTTTGGACGATTGTTCCAACTCCTCCCGAAGCGGTCCTTCTCCCGCGAACACAAATCGCAGATCCGGCAACGCCGCCGCCGCTTCCACGATCGCCATCACCTTTTTTTCCTTCGCCAACCGTCCGGCAAACAAGACCGACTCCATGCGTCCTTCATAGGGTGTTACCGGATTTTCAATAAACAGGCGGGCGATGGTGGTGCCCATGATATGCACCCGGGAGGCGCCTAACGCCCCGGCCTCCGCCGCCATGTGGTCCGTGTTCACCACCACCGCGTCGGCGTGTCGAAACATCACCCGGCTGGCCCGCTTGAGATACCAGGAGCTGAATCGACCCAGAGGCCCCCGCCAGTACAGGCCTACCAGCTTGTTGAGTGAGGTGTGGTAGCCGAAAACCAGGGGAAGTTTTTTTCGGCGGGCCACAATCCGGGCCAGCAGCGCGAAGGGCCCCAGGGTGGGCGCGACGAGGATATCCGGTCGTTCCTTCCGCACTTGTTCAAAAATCCGCAACACATTTGGAAGATATAAATGCTGAGACCGATCACTCGGCAGCGGAAGATACATTCTGCTCTTTTTAAAAATACAATTCGCCCGTGCGGGTATCATTTCCACATGCTCCAGTTCGTCCCGCAGATAGTCCATCAAATCGTGGTAATAGGTACCCACCCCGTTCCGATTGGGAATGGCGTCAGACAGGATCATCACCCGAATCCGCACCGGATCTGTACTTTTCGTCGCCGGGTTTTTCATACCCCCGTCCTTGCGGGCGACACCACCGGTTGGGGACATTGCCGATCCAACTCGGAGGGATCCAGGTGATACTCATCCGCGGAATAGCGATGGCGACTGCGGTGTCGGCGGGATCGTTGCCCCCGTTCCGCGATGCCGTCCGCGAACTCTTCGGAGAACCCAATCTCGAGAAAGGTCGCCAGCCGGTCCAGCACCCGGGGCAGTGCGTTTTTCAATTCGTCAATTCCCACCACCGTGATCCGCTCTCCGGGTAATGCATTCACCGCACGATTCACTTCCCGGTAATGGGCTTTCATGGCATCAATCAATCGGCCGTGAACACTGGCTGGATTCCTGGGGAAGGATGCGAAATCCACCATCGCCTTGTCGGCGGTGCTGAGCATGGAGGGAATAGTCTCCGACGCGGGGCGCATGCAGACCACAAAGCGGGCATCGGGAAACACGTCCGGCAGCACATCCAGCCAGGAACTGAACGAGGCGTTTTTGGACAGCAGGAGTCGATCAGAACCGTCGGCGTAGAGCTGACGCCGCAGACAGCGTTTATAGAAATCCAGTGCCCGCCGACGGGCGGTGATGTCGTCCCCGACCCCCGGCACCAGGTTCCACAGGGCGGGCCAATGGGGAAAAATCAGGATCCAGCCTGTGCAGGCGTGGAGGGTGGAGAGGTAAAAATAATCCTCCTCCGGTTCATCCAGAGCACTGGGATGAGTCTCATCGAACCCGCCGAGCAGTCTTGACTCAAGAAAAGACCACAGCCGGGCCAGTGGACGGCCGATCTTTCGGTCGGCTGTGCGCAGCAATCGGAAGAGTTTCTTCTGCAGAATTGAGGGTGCCAGGAACACCTCCCAGGTGCCCGCAGTGGAGAAGCGTTTCCGGTCGCCCGCCAATGCCCGATGCAAATGGGTGGTGCCGCTTCGGGGCGGACCGACAATGAACACGGGACGGTGAATCTCCACCTTCCGCAGTCCGGGAAACAGCAATTCATCCACCGCCAAACAGACCCAGTTCACCGACTGCAACAGCCCAATCCCCGGAAGTATCACCAGATCCACAGCCAATCGGCGAAAGGGGCGGCGATAGCGTTTCCGCAACAGACAGTCCGCCTCGTGGCCGATCAGACTCATATATCCCACCGCCGCGGACATGGCGTGACGGAACAGGGAACAGGTTGGTTGAGGGGGATACATTCAGATCGACTAAAATGAAAGATAACGGTTGGACACTACTATTTCCGGCAAATACAGCAACGGAAATTTTAGGAGAATTGGGTGGGTGGGCGAAGCCCGCGTTTGGGAGGGCAGCGACCATCACGCGGTTGAGTGGGTGAGTGGGTGAGTGGGTGAGTGGACCCCTATCTCCGATCTCCCATCTCCGAACTCCCATCTCCGAAATCACTCCTCCCTTCCCGGCCGTCCCCGCAGGCGTTTGACCTCACTGTGCTGTCGTTTGTTCTGGAGTTGTTTGGCTTTTGCCCGCGCACTGGGTTTCCGTTTTTGAAAACGGATGCGGGCCTTCCGGGCGTCCCGCTCCATTTTTTCCGCCTTTTGCTTCGACTCCACTAACTCGCACAATCGTTCCCGGGCCTTGAGGCGGTTGAGGTGCTGTGAGCGTGCTTCGGCGCATTTCACCACCTGGCCGCTGGGTGAATGAACCAATTGAACTGCGGAAGCGGTTTTATTCACTTTCTGTCCTCCGCTTCCTCCGCTGAGCACAAAGCTTTCCTGCAGGTCCAGTTCATCCAGACCCAGTTTTTGCATTCGACGCTGCACACGATCCCAAGCTGATTCCGATGCTTGCATTCCTTCACTAGCTGTCGTACTAGAAACCAAAATGCAACCCCGGATTTCATTGTGACCCAAGACTATTCCCCCCTCTTCCTCGCCGCCGCCAGTGGCAATTTCGAAACCATTCAGGAACTTGCTCCCGGAGCCGACACCCCGGACCTGAACAAATCACTCGCCCAGGCCGCCGCCCTCAGTCAGTTTGACGCCGCGGATGCCCTTCTGGCGGCAGGTGCCCAAGCCGATGGCGATTACGACCCACTCTTTGGCACCGTCCTCTTCCCCGCCTGTGAGTTTCTGAATCCGGAAGGTATCGCCTATTTGATCAAACACGGAGCCGATCCCGCCCGGGAAGTACTGCGCATTGACGGGCCCCGCAACGCCCTGACGCACCTGTTGCACAGCCACCACCGCTCCCCCCTGAAATCCCGTTGCATCCAGCTTTTACTGCAGGCGGGCGCTCCGGATCCGCAGAACGCGGTCATGGCCATTCATCTGGGCTCCCTTTCCCGGCTGAAGAAGGTGCTGGACGCACAACCGGAGGCCCTGGAGATCGTTTTGGATGCGCTCTACGGACATCATCCTCTGGATGGAGCCAGTCTGCTGCATATGGCGGTTGAGTTTAACCAGGCTGAAATCGCGGAGGAATTGATCTCGCGGGGTCTGAACGTGAACCGGACCGCCGAACGCATTCCCGGCACCACCCAAACCAGCCCGGTCTGGCCCACCGATCTGGTGGCCCTGGGCGGTCAAACCCCTTTGTTCCATGCCAAAGGAACCAGTAAAGACATGCTGCGCTTCCTGCTGGATCGTGGTGCCGCCCCTTCCATCCCCGCCTGGTTTTTGCGGGACGGCAAAGAAATCGCGCTGACCCCTTTGGAATTTTTCGAAGAGATCGACCGCATAGAATGCAATCTGCTGGAGGAAATTCTGACCCTCAACCCCACCGGACTTCAACCATGACCACAGAACTCTCCCATCTCCGTCCCTCCTCACTCGACACATTTCTTTTTGGTGTCTGTTATTACCCGGAACACTGGGATGCCGACACCCGGCGAGAGGACGCACAGCGTATGAGGGAGGCGGGAATCCGCGTGGTACGGATGGCGGAATTCGCATCGGAACTGCTGGAGCCTCAACCGGGAGAGTATCAGTTCGAATTTTTTGACGAGGTGATCGCGGAACTGGGCAAACAAGGAATTTCCACCATTCTCGGCATCCCAACCGCCGCGCCTCCCCGCTGGTTTTCCAGGATGTATCCGGATGCGATGATCATCGACTCCCGGGGCAACGCCATGCAACACGGTTCCCGCCAGCATGTTTCACTGAGTCATCCAAAAATGCGGAAGTATTCCCGTAACATCACCCGGGCCATGGCGGAGCATTATGCGGATAATCCTCATGTCATCGGCTGGCAGACCGACAATGAGTTTCACTGTCATATTTCCGAGGATCACAGTCCGGCAGCCGTGTCGGATTTTCAGGAGTTTCTGCGCGGACGTTATGGTTCAATCGACAAGTTAAATCAAGCCTGGGGGAATCGCTTTTGGTCGTTGGGCTATCAGGATTTTGACGAAATTCCAACCCCTCGAACCGATCACCCCACCCATCCAAATCCCTCTCAGCAATTGGATTATGCCCGTTTTTTAAGCTGGCGGGTCACCCGGTTTCAAAGAGATCAGGTTGAAATCCTTCGCAAAACCTGCCCCACCGCATTTATTTTTCATAACGGTTGCTTTTCCAAAATTGACTTCCGTGGAGATTTCACCCGGGATCTGGATGTACTGGGCTTTGACAGTTACCCCATGTTTTCATTTGATGTCGCCCCCAGGGCGGCCACTCACGCCTTCAATTTGGATCGCACCCGGGCCTGGTCCGGGAATTTCATTATTCCGGAACTCCAGTCGGGTCCCGGAGGACAGGCACCCTATTTTCATGATCAACCCGAACCCGGCGAACTGCGCCGGATGACCTACACCTCGATCGCCCATGGGGCGGACGGTATCCTCTATTTCCGCTGGCGCACCTGTTGCTACGGCGCGGAAATGTACTGGTGCGGTATTTTGGACCATGACAATATCCCCCGCCGTCGATACGCGGAACTACAGGAAATTGGACGTGAACTGGCCCAGGTGGGCCCCCAATTGCTTGGGAGCCATGTGGAAATGGATGCGGCAGTGGCCATGGCCGATTATGAAGCCGCCGAACTCCATGACACCACCCCGTTCGGATTGCCGGGGTTGTCCGCCCAGTCCGAGCGGATTCATTCCTGGTTTTTCAATCATCAGATTTCGGTCGGCTGCGCACACCCGGCGGATGATCTGAGCGGGCTCAAGCTCTTTATATTGCCCCACTGGGAACTGGTGAAGCCGGAGTGGATACCGGTTTTGACCCGCTTTGTGGAGCAGGGCGGCACCCTGGTGATCGGTGCCCGCAGCGGTACCCGCAACCTGGACAACCACGTCATCTCCGAAACCGCTCCCGGCCTGTTACGCGATCTCTGCGGAATGGAGGTGCGTGAAAGCTCCCGCAAAAACCGTTCCGATCAACGCCCCTGGATCCTCAAATGGGATGATCAAACCCACACCGCGCGGGAGTGGGTCGAAATCCTCGATCCTCTGCCCGGCACCCAAACCCTCGCACAGTGGAATTCCCGGTTTGCAACAGGTGAAACCGCTATCACTCTGGCCCAGCGTGGTAAAGGCCGCGTGCTGTATGTCGGTACCGGTCTTACCGAAGAGTGGATGGACACATTCGGTCCCAGACTCTGTGAATTGGCCGACCTGAAGCCACTCCTCCCCCGCCAGCCCGCCGGAATAGAGGTGGTGCGCAGGCAAAAAGAGGACACGACCTTCTGGTTTCTGCTCAATCATGCGGATGAACCCCGGATCCTGCCGGAAGTCCCCAACGGCACCTGGATCATCGGGGAGAAACCGGAAGAGCAGGAAGTGACCCTGGAGCCGAATGGCGTGGTTGTGATCCGGAGTTAAGGACAACTTGCCTGTGAATTGTCAAAGGTGGACCATGGGTATTGCGGCGAGGACTCATCCCCGAATGGGTTTTTGATTAAGACAGATTCCCCTTTTTTCCAGGCCACTTTTATCCGAACGCTTCTCTTTGTCGGCGGGAGGTTTCGGATAGCGGTAGCTTCGTTGCACTCGCTACACGCACTCCAAAGGCGCTACGCGCCGCAGGGGTTGCGGAGGAATGGCGCGGCGAAGCCGCTTTGGACTGCGGTAGCGAGCTCCGCGAAGCTACCGCTTTTGGAGAGCATCAGAAAAGACTCTACCATCATTACACCCATTCGGAGATGCGCCCCGAAGTCCAAAAATGAGGCACCGGACTTGACGACCGATGCTTTTTTCCATTATTCAGAGGGAATGTCCACTCTACTCCCCGGTATCACACTCAGCGGCAGTCCAGAGGCTGCCAAACAGGTTTTTGATCATTTGCAGGCGATGCCCGTGGATGAAGACCAATCCGGGGTCAACCCCGAACCCGTTCGCAAGCGCCGCACCACCATTGCCCGTCCTGTGTCGGTGCAGGGCCCCGGTACCTTTTTCGGTAAAGAAACCCGAACCATCGAGTTTCTCCCCACCGAGCGCGAGGGGTGGTGGTTTGACCGCTCCGACTTCGAGGATGGACTGCGGATTCAAGTCGCCATTCATAATGTGTGGACCACGGGTCAGGTGGTCAGCAATATCGTGTTGCGCAGCGGTTCTCCCCATAACTACGTGCGTCTCGTGGAACACATCATTGCCCTGCGTATGGGCATGGGGATCGACGATTTGATCATCAAAATCGATTCCGGAGATCCCCCGCTTTTCGAAGTGGGCAGCATGCCTCTGCTGGAGGCGCTCGAATCGGCGGGCCGGGTTGAATCCGGGTATCCGTTAAACTACGTCACAGTCAAGGAACCGGTCGCGTTTGTGACTCCGGACCAAAAACTGCTCTATTTCGAACCCGCGGACCCCGCCGATCCCAAATTGGAACTTGACTGCGGTATTTCGTTTCCCAACGCCATTGGAGACCAGCGCATCAAACTGGTGGTCAATGCGGATACGTTCCGACGCGGCGCACATGCCCGCACTAACACCACCGCCAGCAAAAAACTGTACTGTCAAACCATCGGCAAGCTCTTCGCGGATGTGCGAAATCTGGGATACACCGATAAAAACGTGTTGATTGCCGGAAAGCACCGTTACCACAACCAAGCCGGGCTGGTGGTGGACGGTAAGGCGCTGGAAGCGGTGTGGCACCGGGCGGTCCTCGACTTACTGGCGGCGGTGGCACTGATTGAACGGGGTCATTTTCTTGGTAAAATCCACTCCTACAAGGCGGGTCACGCCATGGATGTGGATGCGGTCCAGCACCTCTATCGAAACGACTGCCTCACCAAAGTGTCTTTCGGCGAAAGAGACGATTCCACTACCGAGCCCCCGTCCCTTGGCCGACGATGAACAGTCAATTCCCCTCCCCCCCCATGCAAGTGGTGTTGGTGGAACCCGAGATACCGCCCAACACCGGCAACATCGCCCGCACCTGCGCCGCAACCGGAACCCGTCTGCATTTGGTGCATCCTCTGGGCTTTGAACTGTCGGATAAACAACTCAAACGAGCCGGATTGGATTACTGGCCGCACGTAGACCTCCATGAACATTCATCCCTTCAGGCCTGTCTGGCGGACCGCGAAAAGCAACAGGTGTGGTATTTCAGCAAAAAAGCCACACGATCTATCTACGACGCCAATTTTTCAGCGGGGGATTACCTCGTATTCGGGCCTGAAACCCGTGGATTGCCCGAAGAACTGCTCCACGAAGCCGGTGCGCAGGCCCTGCGCATTCCCATGCGGGGCGAAGCTGTCCGTTCCCTCAATCTGGGCACCTCTGTCGGGATTGCTCTCTTCGAAGCCCTGCGGCAACAGGGATTGAATTAAGTCCGGGAAGAAAAAACAGCAACAGGTGCGTTTAAAAAATATGCGTTTTGAATCTCCCTCACTCCCCGCTTGCATCTAATGGAAAAATCTTTAATGAATTTCACATGAAAAAGGCCATATATCCAGGGACGTTCGATCCGATTACCCTCGGGCACATCGATATGGTGCAGCGGGCGGTGAAGGGTTGCGAGCATTTGATTGTGGGGGTTGCCCGCAGTACCCCGAAAAATGTGTGGTTTTCAGTGGAGGAGCGGGTGGAACTGGTTGAGGATGCCTTGAAACATCTCGAAAACGTGGAGGTTCAGGTGTTTGAAGGCCTGCTGGTGGAATTCGCACGAAAAGTGGACGCGGGTTTTCTCATTCGGGGGGTCCGGGCATTTTCCGATTTCGAATATGAACTGCAGATGGCCCTGATGAACCGGAAGCTGGCTCCGGAAATTGAAACCATGTTTCTGATGCCCGCCGAGGAATACGGATATGTCAGTTCCAGCCGCGTCCGTGAAATCTGTGCTCTCGGCGGCGACATTGCGCGCTATGTGACTCCGGCCACGCTGGATGCGCTGAAATCGAAACTGATCTCCCACCAACACACCAAAGATACCCCGCGGCGTTCCGCCGCCGGAGGTTAACCTAAACCACTCATGAAGAAGTCGTTACATATCGCGTTGGAAACGCTGGACAAGGGGCCGGTTCAATTGATCGGCACCCTTCCGGGTCGTTTTCTGGGTCTGAAAGACGAACCGTCCATCCGGAATGTGGGAGAGGTCTCCTATACGCTGACCGTGGAAAAAACCGGCCATGAGATCCTGGCTATGGGCTCTTTAGAGGTTCCCATGGAACTGGAGTGTGTAAGAAGTGGCCTTTTTTTCTCGACAATCGTCTCCGAATCGGCTTTCTTGCGCGACTATTCATCGGAGGACCTGCGTGAAGGCGTGGATCTTTCCGAAGATATCCGGGAGGCTCTGGTGATCCAGATCCCACCCTATCCGGTAAGCCCGGAGGCACAATCGCCAGACTTTGAGCTGCCGAAACTGCCCTCCAAACTTACAGAGGACCCGGATGAAAACAGCGAAAATTCGCCCTGGAACGATTTAGACCAATTGAACTTGTAAATAATCACCCTATAAGAAAAACGAGTCCCTCATGGCAGCACCAAAACGTAGAACATCCAAAATGAAAAAGAGACTGCGCCGCAGTTCTCACCACCGTCCTTTACCCACCGTCGCCACCTGCAGCGAATGTGGTGAACCCGCACAGCCGCACCGCGTCTGCCGCGCCTGCGGTCAGTACGCGGGTCGTCAGGTTCTCAGCCTTTCCGCAGACTGATTCCAACCCGCCCCTCGACCTGAGTGTGGGGCTGTTTTTTCTAATGCGTATTGCAGTTGATGCCATGGGTGGGGATTTCGCCCCCGGGGAAATTGTACCCGGGTGTGTAAATGCCGTGCGCAAATACCCCTCCGTGGACAAAATTATTCTGGTGGGGGACGAAACCCTTGTTCATGAACACTTGCAGAAATGTGCGGGCAGGGAGGACAGGATTGAGGTGCTTCACGCCTCGGAAGTCATCGAAATGGGTGAACCGCCGGCGATGGCATTACGCCGAAAAAAAGACTCTTCCATCAGTCGGGCTATCGCATTGGTGAAAGACGGGAAAGCGGACGCGGTGTTTTCCGCGGGCAGCACCGGCGCTATGGTGGCGGGCTCCTCCTTGAAGCTGCGCACCTTGAAAGGGGTCGACCGCCCCGCCATCGCCACCGTGCTTCCCACTCAGAAACATCCGGTGGTTCTGCTGGACGCGGGTGCCAATCCCGAATGCACCCAGAAAATGCTCTCTCAATTCGCGATAATGGGCGACGTGTACGCCCGGGAAATTCTCGGCATTCCCTCCCCCAAAGTCGGTCTGCTGAGTATCGGAGGCGAGGATGCCAAAGGCAACGACCTGACCAAACAGACCTTCAAACTTCTGAAAGCCTCCCACCTGAATTTTGTAGGCAACATTGAGAGTCATGATATGTTCGCCGGGGATGTGGATGTGGTGGTCTGTGACGGATTCACCGGCAATGTGGTCCTCAAAACCGGTGAAGCGGTGGCCCGGGCCATGAAAAGCTGGCTGAAAGACGAATTCACCGCCTCCTGGACCCGCAAAATCGGCGCTTTGTTGCTGAAACCCGCTTTTAAGACCATTTCAGAAAAATCCAATTCCGAGAGCCAGGGTGGCGCCCCGCTGCTGGGCGTGAACGGCATTGTCTATATCGGCCACGGCTCCTCCTCCCGGCATGCCGTATGCAATGCGGTCCGGGTAATTCGAGATTCGGTGCAGCACGACATCAATCATCACATCATTGACGACTTGGCGAGGTTAAGCAAGGCCCGCGAGGTATTGTAAAGGAATCTTATGCCCATACAACTGCTTGGAACCGGGTCCTATACCCCGGAACGCATCCTCACCAACCGGGATCTGGAAAAAATGGTGGACACCAATGATGAGTGGATCGCCAGCCGCACCGGAATTCGTGAACGCCGTATCGCGCGGGACGACCAGGCAACCTCCGATCTGGCCCTGATCGCGTCCCAACGCGCTCTGGAGGACGCGGGTGTGGAAGCGTCAGAACTGGATGTCATCCTCATCGCCACCTGTTCACCGGACATGTTTTTCCCCAGCACCGCCACGTTGGTTCAACATCAACTGGGAGCGACCAACGCCTTCGCCATGGATTTGAGCGCGGCCTGTTCGGGCTTTATTTATGCACTGGAGGTCGCCCGCAACCTGCTCGAGAACGGTCGATACAACTGCGCACTGGTCATCGGCGCCGAAAAAATGTCCTCGCTGGTGGATTGGCAGGACCGAGGCACCTGTATTTTATTCGGGGACGGTGCAGGGGCCGCCGTTTTAAAGTCGGAACCCGGGAGTCAGGGGGGCCTGGGCCCCTGCAATCTGGGATCCAACGGCTCCCTTTCCCATCTTCTGGAAATTCCCGCCGGGGGCAGCCGCTGTCCCGTGACCCCCAAAGTGCTGGAGGAACGCAGCAACACCATCTCCATGGCCGGTCAGGAAGTATTCAAGCATGCGGTGCAAAACATGACCGCCACCGCCAAAACCCTGCTGGCCGAAGCGGGCTGGGAAGCCTCGGATCTTGCGTTGGTCATTCCCCATCAGGCCAATCAACGGATTCTGGAAGCCATCCGCACCCGGGTGGGCGTGGATAAAGAAAAAGTTTTCGTGAATGTAGACAAATATGGCAACACCTCCGCAGCCTCCATAGGTATTGCCCTGGACGAGGCCGTCAAAGAGGACCGACTCAAACCCGGCGACCGGGTGATGTTGCTGGCCTTCGGCGCCGGCTTCACCTGGGGAGGCATGTTGCTCGAATGGAGAACCCCCGCATGACAAAAGCGATTGTAGAGACCTCTGTACTTTTTCCCGGACAAGGTGCTCAGACCGTTGGCATGGGCCAGGACCTTGTCGCGGCCCATCCTGAATCGAAATGCTGGTTCGACCGCGCCTCCGAGGCTCTCGGATTCGATCTGGCCAAGGTCTGTTTCGAAGGCCCCGCCGAAGAATTGACACGTTCAGACCGCGCCCAACCCGCAATCTTCGTGCATTCCGTGCTGGCTTACGAACTGCTCAAATCCACCACCGGATTCACCCCCGCCGCAGCCGCCGGTCTTAGTTCCGGCGAATGGGCTGCGCTGTACGCAGCCGGCGTGGTGAGCTTCGAGGACGCCATCCGCATCCTGCGGGTGCGCGGCGAGGCCATGCAGGCCGCCTGCACCGAAACCAAAAGCGCCATGGTGAGCATCATCGGTCTGGATGACGACACCATCAAGACTCTCTGCGAGGAAATGGGGCTGGAAGTCGCCAACTACAATTCACCCGGTCAAACCGTGGTCAGCGGCAGTGCCGACGCCTGCGAACAGGTACCTGAACGCGCCAAAGCCGCCGGGGCCCGCATGGCCATCCCCCTTCCCGTGGCGGGCGCGTTTCATTCCAGTTTTATGGCCCCGGCTGAAAAAATCTTCGCCGATTTTTTACACGATATCGATTTCAACACCCCCGCCTTTCCGGTGTATTCGAATGTCACCGGTAAAGCCCATGCGGACGTGGCCTCTATTCAGCGGGATATGCCCCGTCAAATCACCTGCCCGGTGCGCTGGGTCGAAAATGTGCAATCCATGGCAGCCGACGGGGTCACCCGGGTGGTCGAATGCGGTCCGGGAAAGGTGTTGACCGGACTGGTAAAACGCATTGACAAGTCGATTGCGTCCACTAATGTGGCGGACCTTGCTTCACTGGAAGCCGCCGCCGGCTTCTTTCAGTAAACAAAAAACGAAACAGGATTATTTTATGGCACTATTAGAAGGAAAAGTTGCAATCGTCACCGGAGCCGCCCGCGGGATCGGACAGGAAATCGCGCTCAAGCTCGCCTCGGAAGGCGCTGATTTGGCCCTCGCGGATGTCAAAGCGGAATGGCTGGACGAAACCAAAAGCAAAGTTGTGGCGTTGGGATGCCGGGCTGAAGCCTACGGGGTGGACGTAAGCAACGGAGCACAGGTCACCGAAGGCGTGAATCAAATCGCCAAAGATTTCGGACACATTGATATTGTGGTCAACAACGCCGGCATCACCCGGGACGGACTGCTGATGCGCATGAGTGAGGCGGATTGGGATCTGGTGATGAACATCAACCTCAAAGGCACCTTTCTTATGACCAAAGCCGCCTCGCGCATTATGATGAAACAGCGTTCAGGTTGTTTCGTGAATATTTCCTCGGTCATTGGACTGATGGGCAATCCCGGACAGGCCAACTACGGCGCCTCCAAAGCCGGGGTGAGCAACCTCACCAAAACCACAGCCAAGGAGCTTGCCGCCCGCGGCATCCGCGCCAACGCGATTGCCCCCGGATTTATTAAAACCAAAATGACCGATTCCCTGACTGAAGAGGTACGCAACGCCATGCTGGCCGCGATTCCCCTCAAGGACTTCGGAACCCCGGAGGATG